>DASUFC010000028.1:0-9575 GCA_036274755.1 Gaiellaceae bacterium | reverse complement strand
GCGGGGGCGATGGCCGAGCGGGGAGTCGGCGCCGTCGTCGTCATGGAGGGCGACGCGATCGCTGCGATCCTCACCGAGCGCGACGTCATGAAAGCCGTCGCTGCCGGGCAGGACGGGAGCGCGCCCGTCGCCGAGTGGATGACGCGGCATCCCGAGACGGTCGAGCCCGAGGACACGACCGACCATGCGGCGTCGCTGATGATCCACGGCGGCTTCCGGCATCTTCCGGTCGTCGTCGACGGACGGGTCGTCGGAATCGTCTCGATCCGAGACCTCATGAAGGTCGCGCTCGACGATCGCTCGCCGCGCGGGGTCTAGCGCCGGAGTCGGCGTGATTCGGCTCGCCGCCGTCGCCCTCGTCGCCCTTGCGCTCCTGCCGCTGCAGGCTGCGGCGCGCGACGGCTACCGAAGCTCGGTTCGTCCCCTCCCCGCTCCGCTGCGGACGCAGCTCCAGGAACGCGGGTTCTGGCGAACGGGCTGTCCGGTGGCGCTCTCGGGGCTGCGCCTCCTGACGGTGACGACGTGGGGGTTCGACAACCGTTCGCACACGAGCCAGCTCGTCGTGAACGCGTCGCCGGCCGGACGGCTGCAGAGCGTCTTCCGCCGCCTGTACGACCTACGGTGGCCGATCCGGCACCTGGAGCTGCAGGACATGTACGGCCCGGCCAGCGGGCGACCGCCTGACAACGACATCTCGGGCTCGTTCCACTGCCGGCAGTCGGTTCCCTCTCCGTGCACCGGCGGGACGCGATCCGGTCACTGGTCGAATCACGCGTACGGCCTCGCGATCGACCTGAACCCGCGCGAGAACCCGTACGTCGGCTGCGGCATGTCGCACGACCCCTCGACGAAGCGGTTCATGGATCGCTCTCCGCTCCGGCGCGGGATGGCGACGCCGGCGGTCGTCGGCGCGTTCCGTGAGATCGGCTGGGGCTGGGGCGGGTCTTGGACCGGCAATACGAAGGACTACATGCACTTCTCCTGGAACGGGCACTAGCGCCTCGCGGCGCGCACGTCCTCCTACGTCGAGGCGCGCTCGAGCCAACGCTCGAAGAGCTGGCGTCCTGCCGACCGCATCGTCTCCGCGTTCGCCGTGATCTCGGCGAGGAACGCCGGCGCGCCCTCGGGACCGAGCGTCCGCTCGAGCGACGCCACGTATTCGGGCACCTCGGCCCATTCGCGGGCCATCTCGGCCGAGACCTCGAGGTGAAACTGCACGCCATAGGCGCGCTCGAACCGGAATGCCTGGTTCGCGTACGCGGGTGAGCTCGCCAGGCGGGTCGCTCCCGCAGGCAGGTCGAACGTGTCGCCGTGCCACTGGAGCGTCGCGAGACCGGCGTCGAGGTCGCCGAATACGGGGTCGGCTCGGCCCTCGGCGGTCAGCTCGACCGGAAGGAGGCCGACCTCGGGTTCGGGCCCGGCGTACACGCGGGCGCCGAGCGAGGAAGCGAGGAGCTGTACTCCGAGGCACACGCCCCAATACGGCTTCCCTGCACGGGCTGCGTCGCCGATCATGCGCTTCTCCTCGATCAACCACGGGAGCGTCGCGTCGTCGTTGACGGACATCGGCCCGCCCATGGCGACGATCGCGTCGAACTCGCGCCAGTCCGGGAGCGGCTCGCCCTCGTCCAGCTCGACCCGATGGAGCTCGGCGCCGCGCTCGCGAAGCACGTCCTCGAAGACGCCGGGCGGCTCGCACGCGATGTGCTGGAGGACGAGGACGCGCACACCGGCGAGCGTACTTCGCGGTGAAGGTAGGCGAGCGCCTTCCTCCGGGCGGCCGGCTTCAGGATCCACACTGCGGACACCTCAGTGGCCGGCCGGCTTTTCCCAGCCCTCGAGGACCGGCGGCGTGTAGGCGGTGCCGACCGTCTTCGAGCCGTCGACCCAGGGGCCGAGCTCGGGCTGGGGGAACTTCGTGTGGATCTCCTTGAGCTGGATGCCGTACGAGTTGCCCGACTGCAGGTGCTTGACGAGCACCTTGCGGGCGATCTCGTCCTCCCGGCCCTCGGGGATCGCGAAGTAGATCTTGAGGAACGCGTTCGAGTAGCGGTCGAAGACCGCCGGGACGCCGTCTTCCTCGAGAAGCTCGATGTCCTCGAGCCAGTTGATGTCCTCGCCCGGCGTCGCGGCCATGAGGTCGATGTCCTCGACGAGCGACATGTCCTCTTGGTACGGGAAGCGGTGCCCCGCGAGGAACTCGGCGTCGATCGACTTGATCTTCTCGGGCTCGGTGTAGGCGAGATCGTGCGTGCTCATGACTCGATCGTCCGCAGGTCGTGGATCTGGGCGGTCGGGTTCTGCACGAGCTCCTCCTCGGCCTTGATCGCGAGTAGGCGCTGCACCTCCGCGAGGATCTCGCGCTCGGTCTGGCCGACGGTGTACGTCGTGCCGGCGAGCGGGACGCGGGCCATCGCCGAGGCCTCCACGGTGAGCGCCGCGAGGTCCTCCGGCTCGAGCGAGTGGACGTTCGTCTTGCCGCACGCGCGCGCGAGCATCTGGAGCTCCATGGTCATCGCGGTGAGGAAGTTGTAGACCCGCTCGGAGGCCTCCTCGACGACGAGCCGCTTGCGGAGCTCGGGATCCTGCGTCGCCACGCCGACCGGACAGCGCCCGGTGTGGCAGTGGTAGCACTGGCCGGCCGGGACGCCGACGGTGCCCTCGTAGTCCGTGACACCCGGGATCTCCTTGTTGCAGTTGAGCGCCATGAGCGCGGAGTGGCCGATCGCGACCGCCTTCGCGCCGAGCGCGAGCGCCTTCGCAACGTCGGCACCGTTGCGGATGCCGCCTGCGACGACGAGGTCGATCTCGTCTGCGAGCCCGACGTCCTCGAGCGCGCGCCGCGCCTCGGGGATCGCCGCCATGAGCGGGATGCCCGTCTCCTCGGTCGCGACGTGCGGGCCGGCGCCCGTGCCGCCCTCGGCGCCGTCCAGGTAGATGATGTCCGGGCCGCACTTCGCCGCCATGCGCACGTCGTCGTAGACGCGCGAGGCTCCGAGCTTCAGCTGGATGGGGATGCGGTAGTCGGTCGCCTCACGGATCTCCTGCACCTTGAGCGAGAGGTCGTCGGGTCCGAGCCAGTCGGGGTGGCGCGCGGGAGAGCGCTGGTCGATCCCCGCAGGGAGCGAGCGCATCTCCGCGACCTGCTCCGTGACTTTCTGGCCCATGAGGTGGCCGCCGAGGCCGACCTTGCAGCCCTGCCCGATGAAGAACTCGCACGCGTCGGCGAGCATCAGGTGGTGCGGGTTGAACCCGTACCGCGACTGAATGCACTGGTAGTACCACTTCGTCGAGTAGTCGCGCTCCGGCGGGATCATCCCGCCCTCGCCCGAGCAGGTGGCGGTCCCGGCCATGGATGCGCCCTTGGCGAGCGCCATCTTGGCCTCGAGGGACAGCGCGCCGAAGGACATGCCCGTGATGTAGATCGGGATGTCGAGTGAGATCGGATTCTTCGCGAAGCGCGCGCCGAGCACCGTCGTCGTATCGCACTTCTCGCGGTAGCCCTCGATGACGAAGCGCGTCAGCGTGCCCGGGAGGAAAACGAGCTCGTCCCAGTGCGGGATCGGCTTGAAGATCGAGAAGCCGCGCATCCGGTAGCGGCCGAGCTCCGACTTGATGTGGATGTCGTTGATGACCTCGGGCGTGAAGATGCGGCTCTTGCCGAGGACGTCCTTCTGCGACGGGCCGCCGTTCGTGTCAGCCATCAAATCACCAGCTTCTTCTCGGAGGGCTCGAGGGAGTCGTAGTTGTAGAGAACCTTTCCGCAGACGAATTTCTGGAACTCGGGCGGCGTGCCGAGGCCGTAGATACGGAACTTCCGCTCGATGAGCTCGGTGTCCGCGTCCGTCCACTCGCCGGACACGCAGTCGATGCCGAGTGACTTCACCTTGCCGGCGACGTAGAGCGTCCCGTCGTACATCGAGTCGCCGAGGCCCGGGCCTGCGTCCCCGCAGATGATCTGCCGTCCGCGCTGCATCATGAACCCGGTCATCGACCCGACCGAGCCCTGCACGATGATCGTGCCGCCCTTCTGGTCGATGCCGGTGCGTGCGCCGACCCGGCCCTTCACGACGAGGTCTCCACCGCGCATGGCCGCCCCGGTCAGCGACCCACCGTTCCCGTCGACGACGACGACGCCGGACATCATGTTCTCGCAGGCCGACCAGCCGACGCGGCCCGTGATGTGGATCTCCGGCCCGTCGATCAGGCCGCACGCGAAGTAGCCGAGCGAGCCCTCGAAGCGGATCTTGCAGCGACGGAGGATGCCGACTCCGAGCGAGTGGCGCCCCTGCGGGTTCTGGACGACGACCTCGTCGATGCCGTCCTCGTACAGGAGGCGGCGCAGCTCGAGGTTGATCGTGCGCGTCGTCAGCTCGCGCGCGTCGAACGTCGCGACGCCGTTCTCGACGACCGCAGTCCGCGGCGCGTCCGCGACGGGCTCCGCGAGCCCGCGCGCGTCGTACGAGATCGCCCGCTCGCCTACCGCTGCCATACGAGGACCTCCCGCTCGTAGGGGTCGTACGTGTCGATCTCGTGGTCGACGAGCTGACGGATCGCGATCTCCTCGGAGGCGAGCGCGACGAGGTCGTCGGATTCGTAGAGGACGAGCGGCTTCGCCGCGAGCTCGTCCTTCGCGACGCCGAGCTCGTCCTTCGTGACCGCGATGTACGTGAAGACACCGTCCAGCTCGTCGAGTGACTTGTGCATGGCCTCCTCCAGCGAGGCGCCGTTCGTCATCTCCTCGGCCAGGTAGACGGCGATGATCTCCGAGTCGCACTCGGACATGAACCGTCGGCCCGCTCGCTCGAGGCGCCGCCGCCAGTAGAAGTAGTTCGTCAGCTGGCCGTTGTGGACGACCGCGACGTCCGAATAGGGGTACGCCCAGTACGGGTGCGCGCCGGCGATGTCGACCTCCGACTCGGTGGCCATCCGCACGTGCCCGATCGCGTGCGTCCCCTTGAACTTCTCCAGGCCGTACTGCTCGTGGACCGATTCGGCGTCGCCGAGATCCTTGACGATCTCGAGCGCACGCCCGAGCGAGAGCACCTCCGCCTCGGGGATGTCCTCGACGAAGTCGGCGAGGAGCTTCAGGTCGCCCGAGTAGCCGAAGGTGACCCGGAACGCGTACGGCGTCTCCTCGTCGACCTCGCGAATGTGCGCGCCGAGTGCGGCGAGCCGCGCCTCGACCTCGAACCGGTGGCGACGGAGGCGGTCCTCGAAGTCGAAGTCACGCGGCGTGTTCGCGTCTGCGAGCTTGTAGCGCATGACGAGGTCGCCGTTCTCCGGCGAGCCGTACAGCGCGTAGCCGGTCGAGTCCGGCCCGCGGTGCTTCATCGACTGGAGCATCCGCGTCATCTCGTCGCCGATCGCGTGCTCGGAGCCGTCCCGGTAGATGATCCCCGCGATACCGCACATTCGTCTTCGGCCCTCCTGCTCTACGGAAGAACGTCCAGGTACTCGGTCACGTCCCAGTCCGTGACGCTCGCACAGTACCGCTCCCACTCGTCCCGCTTGTAGTGCATGAAGACGGTGTACATCTCGCCGGGGAGAGCCTTCTTGACGACGTCGTCGGCCTCGAGCGCCTCGAGCGCGTCGCCGAAGGTCATCGGGATCCGCTTGACCTCCTTGCCTGCCTGCATCGCCTCGTAGATGTTCCGTTCCTCGGGCTCGCCGGGGTCGAGCTTCCGCTCGATGCCGTCCTGCATCGCGGCGATGAGCGCGGCCATCGAGAGGTACGGGTTCACGGCCGAGTCGACCGAGCGGTACTCGAAGCGGCCCGGTGCGGAGACGCGGAGCGCAGTCGTCCTGTTCTGGAAGCCCCAGTCGGCGAAGACGGGCGCCCAGAAGCCGGTGTCCCAGAGCCGGCGGTACGAGTTCACCGTCGAGGCGGTGACCGCAGTGAGCGCGCCGAGGTGCTCGAGGATGCCGCCGATCGCGTAGAGGCCCGTCTGGCTCGGCTTCTGCAGGTCGTCGCCGTCGGGCATGAACGCGTTCTCGTCGCCCTTCCACAGGGAGATGTTGTGGTGGCAGCCGTTCGCCGAGACGCCCATGAACGGCTTCGGCATGAAGCACGGGAAGGCACCCAGCTCGCGCCCGACCGCCTTGCAGATCTGCCGGAACGTCGAGAGGTTGTCCGCGGTCTTCTCCGCGCGATCGAAGCCGAAGTTCAGCTCGATCTGCCCGGGTGCGTCCTCGTGGTCGCCCTGGATCATGTCGAGCCCCATCGCCTGGCCGTATTCGATGACCTTGTGGATGATCGGCTGGAGCTCGGAGAACTGATCGATGTGGTAGCAGTAGGGCTTCGTCTTGCCCGTCACGGCGGGCGTGCCGTCGTCGTTCAGCTCGAGCCACATCATCTCGGGCTCGGTGCCCGCGCGGAGGTGGAGGCCGGTCGCTTCCTCGAACTCGGCCTGGATGCGCTTGAGGTTGCCGCGGCAGTCCGACGTGAGGAACGACGCCGGGTCCTCGCGCTCCTCGCGGTTGCGGAAGCACGTGCACCAGACGCGGGCGACCTTCGGGTCCCAGGGGAGGGGCTGGAACGTCTCGGGCTCCGGAACGCCGACGAGCTCCGCGGCTTCGGGCCCGTAGCCGATGTAGTCGCCGTGGCGGTCGGTGAAGAGGTTGGCCGTCGCGCCGTACACGAGCTGGAAGCCCTTCTCCGCGATCGACTCCCAGTGCTGCGCCGGAACGCCCTTGCCCATGATGCGGCCGGTCACGGAGGGGAACTGGTAGTAGATGTACGTGATCCCCTCGGCATCGATGCGCCGACGGACCTCCTTGACGAGATCCGCACGCCCTTCCGCCTCGACGAAGCGCTCCAGGTCGGTCGCCACCTGACTCCTCCTTTTCGCCCGCGTTGTCGCGAGGAGCGTAATGGAGTCGCGGGAGACGGGTTTCACATCCCGACTGTCCCGCTGTCAGTGGCCCGGCCGCCCTCCGTGCGAGAGCGACCATCTAGGGTGTGGCGCATGAGCGAGCCGCGCGCAGAGCAGCTCACCGCCGAGCAGCGGGCGGCCCTCGAGGCCGAGCTCGCGCAGCTCGAGGGGCCGCGGCGCAAGGAGGCGATCCAGGCCATCAAGACGGCGCGTGAGTTCGGCGATCTCTCCGAGAACTTCGAGTACCACGCCGCGAAGAACGAGCAGGGTCTCCTCGAGGCACGGATCCGGACGCTCCGCGAGCGCCTGAATCACGCCGTGACGGTCGAGCACGACACGGACGAGCACGTCGGCGTCGGGTCGATCGTCGAGATTGCCGACGAGGACGGAGACGCGATGGAGGTGGAGATCTCCGCGGTCGGCGGTGTCTCCCCGGACTCACCGCTCGGCTCCGCGCTGATGGGTGCGGCCATCGGTGACGTCGTCTCGGTCGAGGCGCCGAGCGGCTCGTGGAAGGCGCGCGTGCTCACCATTCGTCGCGCCTGACGAATGCCTGCGCTCGCAGATCTGCAGGCCGGGGAGGAGGCCCACTTCGTCGAGACGCATCCGCGCTCGCGCGAGCTCGCGGAGCGTGCGCGGCGGTCGCTGTTCGAGGGCGTGCCGATGCATTGGATGCGCAAGTGGCCCGGCGGCTTCCCGGTGTATGTCGCGGAGGCGAAGGGTGCGCGTTTCGTCGACGTCGACGGGATCGAGTACGTCGACTTCTGCCTCGGCGACACGGGGGCGATGACGGGACACGCGCCGGGGCCGACGCTGAATGCGGTGACTGACCAGTCAGCCAAGGGCATCACGCTCATGCTCCCGAGCGAGGACGGCCTGTGGGTCGCGGAAGAGCTCACGCGTCGTTTTCGTGTCTCCGCCTGGCAATTCGCGCTGACGGCCACAGACGCGAACCGGTTCGCGATCCGGCTTGCGCGTCACCTGACTGAGCGTTCAACCATCCTGGTGTTCAACTGGTGCTACCACGGCACCGTCGACGAGACGTTCGCGGCGCTCGGGGCAGACGGTGAGGTGCGCGCCCGCAGCGGCAACCTCGGGCCGCCGGTGGATCCGGCGGTCACGACACGCGTCGTCGAGTTCAACGACGTCGAGGCGCTCGAGCGGGCGCTCGCGGACGAGCAGGTCGCACTCGTCCTCACGGAGCCCGCCCTGACGAACATCGGCATCGTCCATCCGGACCCGGGCTTCCACGATGCGCTGCGCGAGGTCACGCGCCGGCACGGGACACTTCTCGCGATCGACGAGACGCACACGATCTGCTGCGGGCCGGGCGGCTACACGGGGGCTCACGCCCTCGAGCCGGACATCGTCACGATCGGGAAGCCCATTGCGGGCGGGATTCCCGCTGCGGCGTACGGGTTCTCCGAGGAGACCGCAGCCCGTCTCGCTGGCCGGATCGAGCTCGAGGACGTCGACGTCGGCGGTGTCGGCGGCACGCTCGCGGCCAACGCGCTCTCGCTGGCGGCGATGCGCGCGACGCTCGGCGAGGTGCTCACGGAGGAGGCGTTCGCCCGCATGGTCCCGCTCGCGACGCGCTGGACGGCGGGCGTCGAGGCCGGCATCGAGGAGGCGGGACTGCCGTGGCACGTGACGCAGCTGGGCTGCCGGGCGGAGTACCTGTTCGGCCCGGACCGGCCGCGGAACGGGGCCGAGGCCCACGCCGCGTCGAACTTCGAGCTCGAGCGCTACATGCACCTCTACGCCCTCAACCGCGGGATCCTGCTCACGCCGTTTCACAACATGGCGTTGATGTCGCCCGCGACGACCGAGGCCGACGTCGACCGGCACACCGAGGTCTTCCGCGACGCCGTGCTCGAGCTCGCGGGCTCGATCTAGAGCCGCGAGAGGACGGCTGCATCCGCCGCGTCCTTCGCGGCGTCCGGCTGCTCCTCGCGAGGCGACGACTTCCCCTCGCGGAGCGCGGGGAGGGCCATGACCGGCGCCGAGACCCCGCCGAGCGCTCGCACGTCGTCACCGAACGCGTCGGCGCGCCACGGGACTTCTCTGCTGCGGAGGGGGATCACGACGTCGCCATCCTCGCGCCGCCGGAGGTACGTGAGCTCGAGGCGCACGCGGTCGCGTTCGTACCCGGTCCCGCCGTCCTCGTCGGGGTCCGGGGCGTGCTCCCAGCCCGTGCTCAGCAGGAGCTGCTCGATCCGCGGCACGTCGTCGAGCCAGACGGCCAGGTCGACATCGTCGTGGTGCCGCGTCACCCGGCCGGCGTGGAAGTCGACCGCCCAGCCTCCGAACAGCCAGTGCTCGAGCGCCTCTTGCTCGAGCAGTCTCGCGACCTCGGCGAGGGCGGCCAGCTGACCGGCCGGCTCCGCGGCCCACCGCCGGTAGCTCACGAAGGCGAACGGCACGCCGTCCGCCGAGACACGATCGTCACGGCTCGTCTCGTCCCACGCACGCCTGTCCCAGTCCGGGAACGTCGTGTCGCCCCGGGCGTCGGCGTCGATATCGGTGAGTAGGAGCTCGTCTGCGTACGGGAACGCCGCCGCGTAGATCTCCCCGCCGCCGATGACGAAGATTTCGGGCTGCGACTCGAGCAGCGCGAGCGCGTCCTCGACCGACGCCGCCCGCTCGGCTCCCTCCGCCTGCCAGCCCGGATCGCGGGTGACGACGACGTTGCGGCGGTCG
>DASUFC010000027.1:0-40677 GCA_036274755.1 Gaiellaceae bacterium | reverse complement strand
CCGCGACGACCGTTCAGGTTACCGATGACGTCGCCGAGGTACTCGTCGGGCGTCACGACCTCGACGGACATGACCGGCTCGAGGAGCTTCGGCTTCGCGCGCTTCATGCCCTCCTTGAAGGCCATGGAGCCGGCGATCTTGAACGAGCGCTCGCTCGAGTCGACCTCGTGGTACGAGCCGTCGACCAGCTCGACCTTGACGTCGACCACGGGATAGCCGGCGATGATGCCCGAGCTCATCGCCTCCTCGATGCCGTGGTCGACCGCCGGGATGTACTCCTTGGGAACGCGGCCTCCGACCACCTTGTCCACGAACTCGTAGCCCTGGCCGGGGTTCGGGTAGAGGTTGACGATCACGTCGCCGTACTGGCCGGAGCCGCCGGTCTGGCGGACGAACTTGCCCTGGATCTTCTCCGCGGGGACCGTGATCGTCTCGCGGTAGGCGACCTGCGGGCGGCCGACGTTGCCGTCCACCGAGAACTCGCGCTGGAGACGGTCGACGATGATCTCGAGGTGCAGCTCGCCCATCCCCGCGATGAGCGTCTGCCCGGTCTCCTCGTCCGAGGAGACGCGGAAGGTCGGGTCCTCCTCGGCGAGGCGCTGAAGGGCCGTCGCGAGCTTGTCCTGGTCGGCCTTCGTGCGCGGCTCGATCGCGACGGAGATGACGGGGTCGGGGAACGACATCGACTCGAGGACGATGGGCGCCGAGTCGACGGCGAGCGTGTCGCCCGTCGTCGTCGCCTTCAGCCCGACGGCCGCGGCGATCTCGCCGGCGCCGATCTCGTCGCGCTCCTCGCGGTGGTTCGCGTGCATCTGGAGGATGCGGCCGATGCGCTCCGTCTTGCCGTTCGTCGTGTTGAGGACGCGGTCGCCGGCCTTGACCTGTCCCGAGTACACGCGGAAGTAGGTGAGCTTGCCGACGTACGGGTCGCTCATGACCTTGAACGCGAGCGCCGAGAACGGCGCGTCGTAGTCCGGAGGGCGCGTCTCCTCCGCCTCCGACTTCGGATCGAGCCCCTGGACCGGCGGAACGTCGAGGGGGCTCGGGAGGTAGTCCACGATCGCGTCGAGGAGCGCCTGCACGCCCTTGTTCTTGAAGGCCGAGCCCGCGAGCACCGGCGTGATCTCGCCGGCCAGCGTCCCCTTGCGGAGCGCCGAGCGGATCATGGCCGGGGTGACGGACTCCTCGTCCTCGAGGTACGTCTCCATGAGCTCGTCGTCGAACTCGGCGATGAGGTCGATCAAGTCGTGATGTGCCGCATGCGCGGCGTCCGCGAGCTCCGCCGGGATGTCCGCGACGGACATCTCCGTCCCGAGCGTGTTCGCGTACGTGATCGCCCGCATCTCGACGAGGTCGACGATCCCGTTGAAGTGCTCCTCGGCTCCGATCGGGAGGTGGATCGGGACAGGTCGTGCACCGAGGCGATCGCGCATCGACTGCACCGCGGCGTCGAAGTCGGCGCCGACGCGATCCATCTTGTTGATGAACGCGATGCGCGGGACGCCGTAGCGGTCCGCCTGGCGCCAGACCGTCTCGGACTGCGGTTGCACACCGGCGACGGAGTCGAAGACGGCGACCGCGCCGTCGAGGACGCGAAGGCTTCGCTCCACCTCGACAGTAAAGTCCACGTGCCCGGGCGTATCGATGATGTTGATGCGATGATCCCGCCACTCCGCGGTGGTCGCGGCCGACGTAATCGTGATGCCGCGCTCCTGCTCCTGCGCCATCCAGTCCATCGTCGCGGCGCCCTCGTGGACCTCGCCCATCTTGTGGGTGCGGCCCGTGTAGTAGAGGATCCGCTCGGTCGTCGTCGTCTTGCCCGCATCGATGTGGGCCATGATCCCGATGTTGCGGACGCGGTCGAGCCCGACCGGTGTGGCTACGGCAGACATGGCGGCGTTACCAGCGGTAGTGCGCGAAGGCCTTGTTGGCCTGCGCCATCCGGTAGATGTCGTCCTTCTTCTTGAACGCGCCGCCCTGCTGGTTCACAGCGTCCATGAGCTCGCCGGCGAGCTTCGCCGACATGCCCTTCTCGCGACGATCGCGTGCGTTCTGCACGATCCAGCGCAGCGCGAGCGTGCGCGCACGCCGCTGCGGCACCTCGACAGGCACCTGGTAGTTCGCGCCACCGACGCGCCGGGAGCGAACCTCGAGGACCGGCGTCACGCTCTTGACGGCCTGCTCGAGCACCTCGAGCTGCGGCTTCCCGGTCTTCTCGGACGCGAGCGCGAGCGCGTCGTACACGGTCCGCTCGGCGATCGACTTCTTGCCGTCGAGCATCAAGCGGTTGACGAGCTGGGCGACGAGGACGGACCCGTGGACGGCGTCCGCCTCGATCGTGCGCGGCTGGATCTCTGCGCGACGCGGCATCGCTACGCCTTCTTCGCCCCGTACTTCGAGCGCGCCTGACGTCGCTCGGAGACGCCGGCGGAGTCGAGGCCGCCGCGAATGACCTTGTAGCGGAAGCCCGGGAGGTCCTTCACACGACCGCCGCGGACGAGGACGACCGAGTGCTCCTGCAGGTTGTGACCCTCGCCCGGGATGTAGGCACCGACCTCCATTCCGTTCGTGAGCCGCACGCGCGCGACCTTGCGCAGCGCGGAGTTCGGCTTCTTCGGCGTGGTCGTATAGACGCGCGTGCACACGCCGCGCTTCTGCGGCGCTCCCCGGAGAGCCGGGGTGTTCGTCTTCACCTTCGGACTCGTCCGACCCTTGCGGACGAGTTGGTTGACTGTCGGCACGCGCGCTCCTACGGACTGTTGGTCGATTTCCTCACACAGAAGTGCCGGCGGGCAAAGACACGGCCCCGCCGACAGGCCGCAGGATGGTAGCAGACCACCCATGGAAAAGGCCGGTACGCCCACATACAGTGCGCCAGGCGAGGAGGTGCGGGAAGAGGGATGGTGAGTGCGGTGGTCGCGGCGTGCGCAGTGCTCGCAGCCTGCGGATCGACGCTGCTCGTGGTGAGGCGCGCGAACGCCCGCTCCGACCGACGCGTCGCCGAGGCGATGCGCCGCATCGACACCCACCTCGAGGCGATCTCCTCGAGCGTCGCGCAGGCACTCGACGCCGCGGCGCTCGCAAGCCGGCCGCTGCAGGGGGTGCTGAGCCTCGACTTCGACACGATGCTCGACCAGGTCGTCTCAGCCGCAGCCGAGCGCACGCGCGCCGACGCAATCGTGCTGAGGATCGAGGGGCCGCGCGGGCGTCCGGTCGTGAGGTCGATCGGAGAGGGTGCGGAGCACGACGCCCTCGCCGACTCGTACGGGCCCCCGGGCGGCCGCCCGTTCGGGACCGCAGTCGTCGACTGGGCGTACCCACCGACGACGGGCAACGAGACGACGTTCGGCTCGGCCCTCGTCACGCCCCTCGGCCACGCAGGCATCGAAGGGACCCTCGCCGCGTACTCGTACGCGCGCCACGCCTTTGGACCGGAGCACGCGGCCGCGATCCGAGCGCTGCTCGACGAGCTCGTCGTCCCGCTCGCGAACGCACGGCGCTTCGCCGAGGTCGAGGCGCGGATCAACACGGATCCCGCGACCGGCGTCCTGAACCGGCGCGGCTACGAGATCGAGCTCGGCCGTGAGACGGCGAGCGCGCGGAGGACGGGGAGCCCGCTCTCGGTCGTCGTCGTCGGTGTCGTCGAGGAGGCGACTCCCGCCGCGGCGCTCGACGAGCTCGCACAGCTCGTGCGCGGGGCGGCCCGGAGCAACGACATCCCGTGCCTGCGAACCGACGACGAGGTCGCGGTCCTGCTGCCGGAGACTCCACGAGTCGGCGCCCAGGCGCTGTCGAAGCGGCTCGAGGCAGCCGTCGGCCAGGCCTTCGGCGCTCGAAGCTCGAGCGTCGCCGTCGGCCTGGTCGAGTCGCTCCCGCACGAGTCGGCGGAGGCACTCGACGCCCGCATCGCGGCGACCCTCAGGCCGAAGCGCCTTCCCACGCTCGCGGTGCTGGAGGACAGCCGGACGGCCTCGACCGCGGACGCGACGACCGTGCACGCCGCGTACTCGGGCCGTTCGGACGCCACACCGCCGGACACGAGCCTCCTGCTGCGCGCCGACACCGTCGAGTCGCTCGCCGCGCAGCTCGTGGAGACGCGGCGGTTCGGCCGCTCGCTGGCGCTCGTCGTGCTCGAGGTCGAGGGGCTCGACGAGATCGCAGACGCGGAGGGGCTCGAGGCCGCGACGGCTCGTCTAGGCCACGTCGCCGGGCGCATCGACCGCAGCCTGGGGACGGGATCCGCGCATCGCCTCGCCTCGGGCCAGTTCGCGCTGGTGCTCCCCGGCTCGGGCATCGACGAGGCCGAGACGCTCGTCGACGCGCTGCAGTCCTCGCTCGAGCCGCCCTACGACGAGGGCGGCGTCGTGCTGAACGCAGGCATCACCGAGGCGGCCGAGGACGAGGACGCCCAGACGGCCCTCGGGCGCGCGGAGCATGCCCTCTGGCAGGCTCGCCAGGCCGGGCCGGGGACGGTCGTCGTCGCCGTTCCGAGCAGGCGTCCCGCCCCGCCGGGCTGAGCCGATCTCGAGCCTGTCGGCGTCCAGCTTCACGAGTACATTTCTGCCAGCTGTTCCGGCAGGGGTACCTCGATCGAGGTTGCATCCCCCGAACGAGTCAGTACAAGGAGAGTAGTCCTCGATGAGTTGGCGCAGAACGTGGCGGCGGTCCTGATCCTCGCCGCGGCCCTGGTGGCCGCGGCGATCGTCGTCGGCATCGTCCTGAGCCGCCGCTCGACGAAGCCCGAGCCACCCGAGGACCTCGTTCGCGCCGTCGACGAGATGCGCACCAAGATGGACGAGCTCGCAGGCGGGCTCTCGGAGGCGTTGTCGCGCGCCGAGCAGGAAAGCCGGCGCAACCGTCTCTTCGGCGAGCTCGGTAACTCGATCGACCTCGAGGAGCTCATGGACCGCGTGCTCGACGCGGCGATGGAGATCGAGGGCATCGATGCGGCGATGATGGTCGTCGAGCGCCAGGACGGCGGGCCGGCGGTCGTGACACGCGGGATGACTGCTCAGGAGTCCGCACGGCCGCCGACGTCCGGCGTGGTCGGCGCGCTCCCCGGCACGATCACCGTCAGCTATCGGTACGGCCGCGACCGGGACGGCGGAGTCGAAGGCGAGCTCATTCGCGGGGGCGCCTTCGTGCCCCTCGTCGGACGGGAGCTGCGGCCCGTCGGCACGCTCTCTCTCTTCTGGCGGACCGACCGCGAGCCAGGGCCCGAGCAGATCGACGACGCGGAAAAGCTCGCCGCGAGCTCGATCCCCGCGATCGAGAACGCGCGCCGCTACGGCGAGGCGCGCAAGCTCGCCGAGACCGACGGGCTCACGGGCCTCTACAACCAGCGCTTCTTCCAGGAGACCCTGCGCCGCGAGGTGACGCGAGCTCATCGCTACCAGAGGAAGCTCACACTCATCGTGTTCGACCTCGACGACTTCAAGTCGATCAACGACCAGGTCGGGCACCTCGCGGGAGACCGCGTGCTCGCCCAGGCAGCCGACCGGCTGCGCGAGGCGGTCCGCTCGGTGGACGTCGCCTGCAGGATCGGCGGCGACGAGTTCGCGGTGATCATGCCCGAGTCGGCCGCGGAGGACGGCGAGCAGCTCTTCCGCCGCGTGCACAACTCCATGCGCGGTACCGCGCTCGGCCCGGACGAGCAGCGTCTCCGGCTCTCCGGCGGGATCGCCGAGCTTCTGCACGGCGACACGCCGGCGAGCATCTTCGAGCGTGCGGACGCGGCCCTCTACCGGGCGAAGGAGCTCGGGAAGGACCGCGCCGACATCGCGGGCGCCGGCGAGCTGCGACCCGACTCACCCCGGTCCGACGACCTGTAGCGCTTCCCGTCAGTCGCGAGACGCGACGAGCGGCGTGTTCGGGCCGACGCCGGCCGGAGAGTGCGTGGCGACGACCACGTCGTCGCCGGGAACGAGCGTCTGCGAGAGGAACACCGCGCGCTCGGAGCCGTCGATGGTGGCCGCGCGAACCGGCGCGCCCGAGCCGACGATCCAGGCGTAGTACGGGGTTTCAGAGGTCGCCTGACCGAAACCGCGAATGGAGACCGCGGCCCGGCCTGCGCTCCCGATCGCGAGCACGAGCCGGCCGCCGGACCCGCGGAAGACGATCCTCTCTGTGCTCGGCTTCGCCAGCAGCGCGAGCGCCTGGCGCTCCACGGACGGTGTCCCGTCCGAGCCCCACGAGACGGCCGAGAGACCCGCGAGGGCGCCGAGCACGAGGGCGCCGATCCCGGCGGCGACCGCGAGGACGACGAGGGTCATCGAGGTCGGCCGTTCCGCCGCGGGGAGCTCGACGGGTGACCACGGGTCGAAGGCAATGCCGGCCGAAGGCCCGTCCTGTCCGCCCGTGTCCTCGACCGAGGTGAGCGTGCGGACGGGGATCTCGGAGAGCGCGCCCACGTCCCGACGAGCGTAGCGTCGGGTCCTGTCGGAGCCGGGGGTGTCGACCGATGCCCTCGCTAGTAATACGCCTCGTGCCCGGGACCACGGTGACGCTGGCTCTCTTCGTCGCAGCGCTCGTCCTCGGCGCGCTGTGCCTCGTGCTGTTCGTGGCGTCGATCCGGCGGATGCTCGGGCGCCAGGAAGAGGTCGTCGCGACGATGCTTCAACGCTACGACCACCGCCTCGCCGAGTTCGCGCAAACGCTCAGCGACGCGCTCAACCAGACGCTTCCGGCGCGCATCACGGCCGCGATCTCGGGCGCTCCCGTCGAGACCGCGGCCGCCATCGAGGGGCCCGATCACTCGAACGTCGTCCGTGTGCTGGAGCTCGCGCGCGAGCAGACCTCCGCCGACGCCGCCGTCGCCATCGTCGGGACGAGCAGTGAGCCGATCCTCGCCACCGTCGGGCTCTCGCAGGCGGAGGTCACGCAGGTCGGCGGCCTCAGCGTTCCCGACTATCGCGGCGCGCGGGCGATCCAGGTCTCCTTCAACAACGACGAGACGTCGTCGGGCAGCTCGCCTCCGATCCGAAGCGGTCTCGCGGTCCCGCTCATGGACTCGAGCACGGAGCCGGGGATGCTCGCCGTCCTGACCCGAACGGCCGACCGACGGTTCAGCGAGGTCGACATCACGTCGCTCGAGAACGTCCTGAGCCTCAGCCGTCCTGCCCTCGAGACCTCGCTCGAACGCCGTGAGCCGGATCCGGTCCCCGAGCGCGACCCGTTGACGGACCTGTACGACCGGCCGGCGTTCCACGCGCTGCTCGACCTCGAGATCGGTCGTGCGCGCGGCCGGCGCGAGCAACTCGCGCTGCTGATGCTCGACGTCGACCGCCTCACCACGATCAACGCCCACATCGGCCATCTCGCGGCGGACGACGTCCTCGCGACGATGGCGCGCGTTCTGAACGACGCAGCGACACCGCGCGACCGGCCCTGCCGCATCGGCGGTGGCCGGTTCGGCGTCATCCTCTCGCAGGGAGACAGCCGCGACGCCGAGGCGCTCTTCGAACGGCTACAGGAGGCGCTGCGTGAGCGGCCGCTCCCGAAGATCGGCATCGTCTCCTTCTCCGGCGGCGTCGCAGAGCTGCTGCCGAACGACGACGCGACGGCGCTGATCGTGCGCGCCGACGCCGCACTCGGGCTCGCGAAGAGCTCGGGCCGCGACATGGTGGTCACGGCCGCGAAGCGGCCCAGCCGCGAAGTCGCCTAGCCGGTCAGCGCGGCAGCCGCAAAGCCCGCCTCGACCTCATGGAGGGAGAGGAACGGCGTACGCATGCGCTCTGCGCTCGGCGCTGAGCTCAGGGCGCCGGGCGTGAGAAAGCCCCCACACCGGCGGAGAGGGACACGGCGACGAGGAGGAGCCGGCAAACCCGGCACCTCCTCGTCCCGTCGTTCTATTCCGCGTCCGCGGCGGGCGGCTCGAGCTCGGCCGGAGGCTCAGCGTCGAGCGGTGCCGACTCGTCGAGCTGGAGATCCAGCGCGTCGAAGTCGAAGCCGTCGCCGTCGCCGATCTCCTCGAGCGCGGCAAGCAGCTCGGCCTCGGCCTCTGGCCTCGCGAACGTGACCGGGAGCGGGTCGGTCGGCTCGATCGAGATCTGCCGGTACTGCTTGAGCCCGGTGGCAGCCGGGATCAGCTTGCCGATGATCACGTTCTCCTTGAGCCCGTTCAGCCGGTCGACCTTGCCCTCGATCGCCGCGTCGGTGAGCACCTTCGTCGTCTCCTGGAAGGAGGCCGCCGAGAGGAACGACTCGGTCGCGAGGGAGGCCTTCGTGATGCCGAGGATGATCTGCTCGAAGGTCGCGAGCTCACCCTTCTCCTTCTTCACGCGGGTGTTCTCGCGCTCCAGCGCGACCTTGTCAGCGAGCTGGCCCGGCAGCAGCGCCGTGTCGCCCGCGCTCTCGACGCGGACCTTCTTCAGCATCTGCCGCACGATCAGCTCGATGTGCTTGTCGTGGATCTCGACGCCCTGCGACTTGTAGACCTTCTGCACCTCGTTGACGAGATACAGCTCGGTCGCGGTCGCGCCCTTGAGCATCAGGAGATCCGCCGGGTTGAGCGAGCCCTCGTTCAGCGCGTCGCCGGGTGCGACGACGTCGCCCTTGCGGACGAGCAGCCGCGTGCGGCGCGGGAAGCTGTACTCCTTCGGGTCCGGAAGCTCGCCGCTCGCATCGAGCTCGGTCGGCGTGACGGTGACCTTGATCGTCCGCTCCGCCTCCTCGATGTCGACCTTCCCCGAGACGTCGGCGAGTGTTCCGGCGCCCTTCGGGTTGCGGGCCTCGAAGATCTCGACGACGCGCGGCAGTCCCTGCGTGATGTCCGAGCCGGCGACGCCGCCGGTGTGGAAGGTCCGCATGGTCAGCTGCGTGCCCGGCTCGCCGATCGACTGCGCGGCGATGATGCCGACCGCGTCGCCGATCTCGGCCATTCCGCCGGTCGCGAGGAACGTCCCGTAGCAGAGCCGGCACAGACCGACCTCGCTCCGGCACTTGAGGACCGAGCGCACCGGGATCGTCGCCGTATCGGCGTACTCGCCGAACTCCTCGACGATGCGGCGGAGAGCGCTCGGCGTGATCTCCGCGTTCTTCTCGACGATGACCGTCTTGCCCGGCTTGCCGTCCTTGATGGGCTTCGTGATGTCCTCGGCCGCGACCCGTCCGGCGACGCTCTTGTTCGGAGCGTCGTCGAGCATCAGCGGGGCGTCGATGTGCTCCTCGGTGCCGCAGTCGAACTCGCGGACGATGACATCCTGTGACACGTCGACGAGGCGGCGCGTGAGGTAACCCGAGTCCGCCGTCCGCAGAGCGGTGTCGGCGAGGCCCTTGCGGGCGCCGTGGGTCGAGATGAAGTACTCGAGGACGGTGAGCCCCTCCATGAAGTTCGCCTTGATCGGCCGCGGGATGATCTGGCCCTTCGGATCGGCCATGAGCCCGCGCATGCCGGCGAGCTGTCGGATCTGGTTGAACGATCCGCGCGCGCCGGAGTTGGCCATCATGTAGATCGGGTTCGTCTCCTCGAGGTTGTCGTGCATCGCGTTCGCGACGTGGTCGGTCGCCTCGGTCCAGATCGAGATGATGCGCTCGTCGCGCTCCTCCTCGGTCATGAGCCCGCGGTCGTACTCCCGTCCGACCTTGGTCACCTCGCCCTCGTACCCGGCGAGGATCTCCTCCTTGTCACCCGGCGGCACGATGTCGTTCTTCGAGATCGTGATGCCTGCGCGAGTCGCGAAGCGGAAGGTCACGGCCTTGATGACGTCGAGCGCGGCAGCGATCGTGTTCGGCCCGTACTCCTCGACGAGCTCGCCGATGAACGTATCGAGCTCTCGCTTGCGCAGGGTCGCGTTCAAGTACCGGTGATCCTTGATGTCTCCGCCGGTCGCCTCGTCGAGCGCACGCTCGACCTCGACGTTGAAGATCACGCGGCCCGGCGTCGTGACGAGACGCTCTCCCGCCCACGTGTACTCGATGGGCGTGTCGTAGTCGACGACGTGATCCGCGAGCGCGAGCTCGACCTCTTCCTCCGTGCGGTACCGCTTGAGCCCCTTCGCGCCGATGAGCTTCGCGGCCTGCTCGGCGGTCTTCGACTCGAGGTCGTGCTGGCAGTACGTGAGGAAGTAGGCGCCGAGCACCATGTCCTGGCTCGGCGTGGCCAGCGGCCGGCCACTCGCGGGCGAGAGGATGTTGTTCGACGACAGCATGAGGACGCGCGCCTCCGCCTGCGCCTCGGCCGAGAGCGGAAGGTGCACGGCCATCTGGTCGCCGTCGAAGTCGGCGTTGAACGCCTGGCAGACGAGCGGATGGACCTGGATCGCCTTGCCCTCGACAAGCACGGGCTCGAACGCCTGGATCCCGAGGCGGTGCAGCGTCGGAGCGCGGTTCAGGAGAACCGGGTGCTCCGCGATGACCTCCTCGAGCACGTCCCAGACCTCCGGGATCATCGACTCGACCATCTTCTTCGCGGCCTTGATGTTCTGCACGGCCTTGCGCTCGACGAGCCGGCTCATGATGAACGGCTTGAAGAGCTCGAGGGCCATGAGCTTGGGCAGCCCGCACTGGTGCAGCTTCAGGTTCGGCCCGGCGACGATCACCGAGCGACCCGAGTAGTCGACGCGCTTGCCGAGCAGGTTCTGGCGGAACCGGCCCTGCTTGCCCTTGAGCATGTCCGAGAGCGACTTCAGCGGCCGGTTGCCCGGGCCGGTGACCGCACGACCGCGCCGGCCGTTGTCGAACAACGCGTCGACGGCCTCCTGCAGCATGCGCTTCTCGTTGTTGACGATGATCTCGGGGGCGCCGAGGTCGAGCAGCCGCTTCAGCCGGTTGTTCCGGTTGATGACGCGGCGGTAGAGGTCGTTCAGGTCGCTCGTGGCGAACCGGCCACCGTCGAGCTGGACCATCGGGCGCAGCTCCGGCGGGATGACCGGGACCGCCTCGAGGATCATCCACTCGGGCTTGTTGCCGGACTTGATGAACGCCTCGACGACCTTCAGGCGCTTGATCGCCCGCTGCTGCTTCTGCCCCTTCGACGTCTTGATGATGTCGCGCAGCGACAGCGACTCGGCGTCCAGATCGAGCGCGCGGAGCAGGTCGCGGACCGCCTCCGCACCCATTCCACCGTGGAAGTAGATGCCGAAGCCGTAGGGCGAGCCGAAGCGGTCCTTGAGCTCGCGGAAGATCTGCTCGTCGCCGACGATCATCTTCGGCTCGAGCTCCTTGAACAGGAGCCACGTCTGCTCGAGACGGCGGACCGCCTCGACCGCGGCCTCCCGCGTGTCCTCGCGGCGCATCTCGATGTCCGCGACCATCTCGCGGACCTTGAGCGCCCACTGCCCGATCGCGTCGAGGTCTTCCTTCTTCGTGCCCTCGACGAGGCACAGGTCGTATGCGACCTCGCGCACGTCGGCCGGATCCGCATCGGGATCGACCGTCGCGAGCACGTCGGCGAGCAGCCCGGCGCCGACCTCGCGGGCCTTGTCGAGGTTCTTCCGCTCGACACCCTCGACGAGAGCGGCGTCCTCCTCGGACAGCTCCCCGCCGGAGAGCAGATCCTCCTGGATCTTCTTCAGGTGCTTGGTGATCGCGCCCTTCTTCGAGCCGGTCGCCTTCGCGAGCTCGGCCCGCAGCGGAGCGAGCGCGGTCTCGATCTGGACGGCGGCCGCAGCGACCGACTCGACCTCGCGCGGAGCGAGGCGCCGGTCTTCACGCGTGGCGGTCTGCCGGACGAGCTCGCGGACGCGCCGCGGGTCCTCCGACGTGATCGTCTTCGCGAGCTGCACGAACACGCCCGACCCGAGCGCGCGCGTCTCTTCGAGCGTGGGCAGCGCGGACTCCTCCGCCCAGTTCGAGAGGCCGCGGCCCCAGAAGTCGTCGTCCTCGTCGAAGTTCTTCTCCTTGCCGGCCGCGAAGTAGTCGCGCCTGCGCGCGAGACGGTCGTCGAGCAGGGAGAGCGCCTCGTCACGATCGAGGTAGACGCGCTCGCTCTCGCCCGCGACCTTGTCCTCCAGGTCGGCGAGGTCCTCCTGCCGCTTCTCGCGGTCGACCTGGGTGACGATCGAGGCTGCGAAGTACAGGACCTTCTCGAGCTCGCGCGGAGCGATGTCGAGCAGGTACCCGATGCGACTCGGAACGCCCTTGAAGAACCAGATGTGCGAGACCGGCGCCGCCAGGTCGATGTGACCCATGCGCTCGCGACGCACCTTCTGCCGCGTCACCTCGACGCCGCAGCGCTCGCAGATGATGCCCTTGTAGCGGACGCGCTTGTACTTGCCGCAGTAGCACTCCCAGTCCTTCGTCGGACCGAAGATGCGCTCGCAGAAGAGGCCGTCACGCTCGGGCTTGAGCGTGCGGTAGTTGATCGTCTCGGGCTTCGTGACCTCGCCCGACGACCAGTCGCGGATCTGCTTCGACGATGCGAGGCCGATCCGGATCGAGTCGAACTCGTTGATGTCGGGACCGCGTCTATGCGTTTCCATCTAGAGCCTCGTACCTCTCTCTCGTCTTCCGTCCGTGAACTGAGAAATCACTCGTCGCTCTCGACGTCGGCGAGGCCCGCCTCGAGCGGCGCCTCCTCGACGCTGCTGAGCTCCTCGTCGGCCGCGACCACGAGCTCGCCGCCCTCGTCCGCATGCTCGCCACCCTCCTCGACCTCCTCGGCCGTCGGCTGGCGTGCGGCCGCGCGGAGCGAGCCGGGCGACAGGTCGATGCCGAGCTCCTCCGCAGCACGGAGCAGCTCGTCGTCCTCCTCGCGCACCTCGACCTCACGGCCCTCGTCGGAGAGCACCTGGACGTCGAGCGCGAGCGACTGCATCTCCTTGAGCAGCACCTTGAACGACTCGGGGATCGACGGCTCGGCGATGTTCTCGCCCTTGACGATGGCCTCGTAGGCCTTGACGCGTCCGATCGTGTCGTCGGACTTGATCGTGAGCATCTCCTGGAGCGTGTACGCCGACCCGTAGGCCTCGAGCGCCCACACCTCCATCTCACCGAAACGCTGACCGCCGAACTGCGCCTTGCCGCCCAGCGGCTGCTGGGTGACGAGCGAGTACGGGCCGGTCGAGCGCGCGTGGATCTTGTCGTCGACCAGGTGCAGGAGCTTCAGGATGTACATGACGCCGACGGTCACTTCCTGCTCGAACGGCTCGCCGGACTTGCCGTCGTACAGCGTGACCTTGCCCGAGCAGCGGTTGCCGGGCGTCGCGGACTCGTCGAACGTCATGCCGAGCGAGCCGTTGGCGGCCTTGGCGAGCGCGACGAGCGCGTCGTCGACGTCGCCCTCGGTCGCCCCGTCGAACACCGGGGTCGCGACCGCACGCGGGTCGGGAGCGTTGATCGGGGCGCGCGTGTTGACGGGATCGCCGTCGGGGAACACGCCGTGCGCCGCGGCCCACCCGAGATGCGTCTCGAGAATCTGGCCGATGTTCATCCGGCTCGGCACGCCGAGCGGGTTCAGGATGACGTCGACAGCCCGTCCGTCCTCGAGGAACGGCATGTCCTCCTCGGGGACGATCTTCGAGATGACGCCCTTGTTGCCGTGGCGTCCGGCGAGCTTGTCGCCCTCCGCGATCTTGCGCTTCTTCGCGACGTACACCCGCACGAGCTCGTTGACGCCCGGCGGCAGGTCGTCGCCCGCGTCGCGGGAGAACGTCTTGACGCCGATGACCTTGCCGCCCTCGCCGTTCGGCACCTTGAGGGACGTGTCGCGGACCTCGCGCGCCTTCTCCTTGAAGATGGCGCGGATCAGCTTCTCCTCCGCCGTGAGCTCGGTCTCGCCCTTCGGCGTGACCTTGCCGACGAGCAGGTGGCCTGCGTCGACGTCGGCGCCGATGCGGACGACACCGCGCTCGTCGAGGTTCGCGAGCGATTCCTCCGAGCGGTTCGGGATGTCGCGCGTGATCTCCTCGTCGCCGAGCTTCGTCGAGCGCGCGTCGATCTCGTACTCGTGGATGTGGATCGAGCTGAGCACGTCGTCCTTGACGAGGCGCTCCGAGATGACGATCGCGTCCTCGAAGTTGAAGCCCTCCCACGGCATGAACGCGACCACCAGGTTTGCGCCGAGCGCGAGCTCGCCACCGTCCGTCGACGACCCGTCGGCGATGACCTGGCCGCGCTTGACCTTGTCGCCGAGGATGACCGCGGGCTTCTGGTGGATGAGCGTGCCTTGGTTCGACCGCATGAACTTCGTCAGCGGGTACTCGTCGCGCGTCCCGCGGCCCTCGACGACGATGCGCTCCGCGTCGACGTCGACGACCGAGCCGTCGTTCGCCGCAAGGACGACGTCACCGGTGTCGACCGCTGCCCGGAACTCGAGGCCCGTGCCGACGATCGGCGCCTGCGGGATCATCAACGGCACGGCCTGCTTCTGCATGTTCGCGCCCATGAGCGCGCGGTTCGCATCGTTGTGCTCGAGGAACGGGATGAGCGCCGTCGCGACGGAGACGATTTGCGCGGGCGAGACGTCCATGTACTCGACGTCCTTCCCCTGCACCGCGACCGCCTCGCCCTCGCGCGAGCGGCACAGCACCTGCTCGTTGAGGAACTTGCCGGTCTTCGGATCGACCGGCTCTGAGGCCTGCGCGATCGTGAACTGGCGCTCCTCGGCGGCGTCGAGGTAGATGATGTCGTCCGTCACGCGCCCGCCGCTCACGACGCGATACGGGGTCTGGATGAAGCCGAACTCGGACACCGTGGCGAACGACGCGAGCGAGCCGATGAGGCCGATGTTCGGCCCCTCCGGGGTCTCGATCGGGCACATGCGCCCGTAGTGGGTCGGGTGCACGTCGCGCACCTCGATCGGTGCGCGCTCACGGGTCAGCCCTCCCGCGCCGAGCGCCGATAGCCGGCGCCGGTGCGTGAGCCCGGACAGCGTGTTCGTCTGGTCCATGAACTGAGAGAGCTGCGAGGAGCCGAAGAACTCCTTCAGCGCGGCGACGACCGGACGGATGTTGATGATCGTCTGCGGGGTGATCGTGTCGACGTCTTCCGTCGTCATGCGCTCGCGCACGACGCGCTCCATGCGGTAGAGGCCGACCCGGAACGCTTCCTGGATCAGCTCGCCCGTCGTGCGGAGACGGCGGTTCCCGAAGTCCTCGTACTCGTCCAACTCGCTACGGATCGGATCCCGCGAGAGAAGGACGGCTTCGGCCGCGTAGTCCTTCGAGTCCTCCGGCACTCCGAGCTTCGTCGGCAGATCGACCAGCCTGCGGACGAGCGCGACGATGTCCTCCGTCGTGAGCACGCGGACGTCCTCCGGCACCTGAACGCCGAGCCGCTGGTTCAGCTTGTAGCGACCGACCTTCGTCAGGTCGTAGCGCTTGGGATCGAAGAAGAGCGAGCGGAGGAGGTTCCGCGCGTTGTCGAGCGTCGGAGGCTCACCCGGGCGCTGCTTCTTGAAGACCTCGATGAGCGCCTCTTCCTCGCGCGTCGTCGGGTCTTTCTCGAGCGTGTTGGCGATGTAGACGGAGCCGCCGAAGAGCTCGAGGATCTTCTCGTTCGAGCTCGTGTCGAGCTGGAAGCCCGTCGAGGGGTCCTCGGCCGGAAGCGCCCGCAGGAGCGTCGTGACCGGAAGCTTCCGCTTGCGGTCGATGCGTGCGAACACCAGTCCCTTCTTGTCGATCTCGACCTCGAGCCACGACCCGCGCGACGGCATGAGATTCGCCATGAAGACCTGCTTCGTGGCGTCCTTCGGCTCCATCAGGTAGGCGCCGGGGCTGCGGACGAGCTGCGTGACGATGACGCGCTCGGTGCCGTTGATGACGAACGTGCCCCACGGCGTCATCATCGGGAAGTCGCCCATGAAGACCCGCTGCTCGCGGATCTCGCCGGTGTCCTTGTTGACGAAGCGGACCGTGATCGAGAGCGGGACCTGGTAGGTCAGGTCCTTCTCGCGGCACTCCTGGATGGAAAACTGGGGCTCGCCGAACTCGTACTCGGCGAACTCGACTGCGAGGGTCCCCGTGTAGTCCTCGATCGGCGAGATGTCGTCGATGGTCTCGCGAAGACCGCCCTCCATGAACCAGTCGAAGGAGGCCTTCTGGATGTCGATGAGGTCGGGGAGGTCAAGAACGTGCTTCAGGCGCGAAAAGCTCTTGCGCGCGCGCGGCGCGACAGCAACGCTGCTCAAGTCAGACAGCCTCCCTTAGAAGCGTGCAGGGCGTGGATGGAAAACGCGTTGTACGGGCAGGGTTAGACGAACGGCCTCGGCGGAACCTCGGAGGATAGCGCACGAGGACACCTCTCCGCAACCGCATTCCGAGGCGGCGAGGTGCGTTGCACCAGAGTAGCTGACGGGGCCAGCGCGCTGCCGGCCCCGTCTCGAAACACGAGCTCCTTCGGCTCGGCTACTTCAATTCGACCGAGGCGCCGGCCTCCTCGAGCTGGGCCTTGATCGACTCGGCCTCGTCCTTCGCAGCGCCTTCCTTGACGTTGCCGGGAGCGCCGTCGACGAGGTCCTTCGCCTCCTTGAGACCGAGGCCGGTCACCGCGCGGACGACCTTGATCACCTGGATCTTCTTGTCGCCGGCGCCCGTGAGGACGACGTCGAACGAGTCCTTCTCCTCCGCGGCTGCGGCGCCGTCGCCGCCACCGCCGGCGGGTGCCGCCGCGACCGCGACGGGGGCTGCGGCCGTGACGCCCCACTCCTCCTCGATCGCGTTCTTCAGCTCGACGAGCTCGAGCACGGTCATCTTCCCGAGCGAGTCGAGAACGCTCTTCACATCGGTTGCCATTGTTCCTACTCCTCCTCTTCCTGAGCCTCGACCTGTTCGGGCTCGTCATTCGTGTCTGGGGCCTCCGATTCGGCTGTCGCCGAATCGGACGGTGTGTCGGCCTCGGCGGCGGGCTCCTCCGCAGCTAGGCCCTCGTCCATGGTGGGCTCTGCTTCGGCGGTGGGCTCTGCGTCGGCCGTGGGCTCGTCAGCCTCCTCGGCCGCTGGCTCTTCCGCCTCCTCGCTCGCGGGCTCCGCGACTGCGGCTTCCGCTGCGGGCTCGACGACCTCGCCTTGCTCCTCGAGCTGCTTGATCCGTGCATCGATCAGCCCGTGCAGGTTCTGCAGCGGCGCGGACACGAGCGCCAGCAGCTGCGTGAGCGGCGCGACGATCGCGCCGACCAGCTGGCCGCGGAGCCCATCGACCGGCGGGAGCGTCGCGAGGCGATCGACCTCGTCTCCGCTCAGCGTCTTGCCCTCGAGAATCCCGCCGCGGAGCGTGAGGACGTTCGTCTGCTTGGCGGTCTGCGCAAGCGCCTTCGCAACCGCCGCCGGGTCGCCGCCCGACTCGATGAAGGCGATCGCCGTCGGCCCCTCGAGCATCAGGAGGAGCTGCTCGGCACCGGCCTGCTCGGCAGCCCGGCGGGTGAGCGTGTTCTTGACGATCCGGAACCGCGCGCCGTGTGGGATGAGCTCGTCGCGGAGCGCCTCGAGCTGCTTGTTCGTGAGGCCGCGGTAGTCCGCGACGATGAGCGTCTGCGCCGACCCGAGATCGGCTGCAAGCTCCTCGACGATCCGTTCCTTGTCCGTTTTCAGCACGTCACTTTTCCTCCTGAAACACGAAACCCGCGCAAGGCGGGCTCGGTCGAAACGCGGAGAAGCGCTGAGACGAACCTGCCTCGGTCGGACCTACGCCCCGTGAAAGCGGCTGCCGACGGTCTTCGGCGGGAGTCGGTGGTCGTTAGGCCGGGACTGTAGCTGCCTCCAGCTCGTCGGTGATGTCGCGGGTGATCGACGAGTCGACATGGATACCCGGCCCCATCGTCGTCGTCAGGGTGATCCCCTTGATGTAGCGACCCTTGGCCGCGGACGGCTTGGCTCGCACGATCTCCTCGACGAGCGCTGCGTAGTTCTCGAGCAAGGCCTTCTCCTCGAAGCTGCGCTTGCCGATCGGCACGTGGACGTTGCCGCCGCGGTCGGTGCGGTACTCGAGCTTGCCGGCCTTCGCGTCGGAGACGGCCTTGCCGACGTCCATCGTGACAGTGCCCGTCTTCGGGTTCGGCATGAGGCCGCGCGGCCCGAGCACGCGCCCGAGCTTGCCGACGACACTCATCTGGTCGGGCGTCGCGATCGCGACGTCGAAGTCGAGGAACCCTCCCTCGATCTTCGTCGCCAGATCCGCGGCGCCGACCACGTCCGCGCCGGCATCCTCCGCCTCGCGCGCCTTCTCGCCCTCGGCGAAGACCGCAACGCGCACGTCCTTGCCGATCCCGTTCGGGAGCATGATCGTGCCGCGGAGCTGCTCGTCCGCGTGACGCACGTTCAGGCCGAGGCGGAAGTGCACCTCGACGGTCTCGTCGAACTTCGCCGCAGGCGTCTCCTTCAGCAGACGAAGTGCCGAGAGTGGCGAGTACGCCTCCTCGCGGTCGATCGCCTCGCGCGCCGTGCGGTAGCGCTTGCCATGAGTGCTCATACGCTCGTCTCCACTCCCATGCTGCGAGCCGTTCCGGCGATGACCTTCATCGCCTCCTCGACGTCGCGGGCGTTCAGGTCCGGCATCTTGGCCTCGGCGATGGAGCGGAGCTGCGCATCGCTCAGGCGCCCCACCTTGTTGCGGTTCGGCTCGCCGGAGCCGGACTCGAGCCCGAGCGCCTCCTTGATGAGAACAGCGGCGGGCGGCGTCTTCGTGATGAACGTGAACGACCGATCCTCGAACACCGTGATCTCGACCGGGATTATGCGGCCGTTCTCGTGCGCGGTCTGCGCGTTGTAGGCCTTGCAGAACTCCATGATGTTCACGCCGTGCTGGCCGAGCGCGGGCCCGACCGGAGGCGCCGGGTTGGCCTGGCCACCCGGGATCTGGAGCTTGATGATCGTCAGTACCTTCTTGGCCATTCGTGTCTCTTTTCGATGCGACCCGGCCGCGAAGCGGCCGGGTTCAGGGATCTTGCGCGAACGGAATCCGCGCTCGCGGATTCCGTTCTGCGCCCGAAAACTAGTCGATCTTCTTCACCTGGTCGAAGCTGAGCTCGACCGGAACCTGGCGCTCGAAGATGTCCACGAGCACCTTCAGCTTCTGCTGGTCCGCGTTCACGTCGACGATCTCGCCGTCGAAGTCGGACAGGGGGCCGGACGTGACCTTCACCGACTCACCGAGGGAGAACTCGACCTGCGACTTCGGCGCCGGGCCGCCTCCCGCCGGCGCACCGGCGTGGAGGATCCGGTCGACCTCGGGCTGCGACAGCGGGACGGGCTTCGTCCCCGCGCCCACGAAGCCGGTCACGCCGGGCGTGCCCTTCACCACGGTCCACGCCTCGTCCGACATGTTCATGTTCACGAGCACGTAGCCGGGAAGAACGCGCTTCTCCGTCTGGACCTTCTGACCGTCCTTCGTCTCGATGACCTGCTCGGTCGGGACGACGACGCGCCGGAAGGCAGGCTGCTGATTCATCGACACGATCCGGTGCTCGAGGTTCGTCTTCACCTTGTTCTCGTGCCCTGAGTACGTGTTGATCACGTACCACTGGAACATCAGAGCAGCACCTTGTCGACGACCGGGCGGATGACCTGGTCGAGACCCCAGAGGTACGCGCCCACGATGACGCAGGCGATGATCACGACGACGACGCCCTGCACCGTCTGGTTGCGCGTCGGCCAGTCGACCTTGCGCAGCTCGGCGTACGACTCGCGGATGAACTGACCGCGCTGCTTCTCCGACTTGCGCCCGGTCTGCTGCTTGACGGGCTGCTGCGACGGACGGACCTGCTGCGCACGCGAGCGGCGCGAGGTCGACGCGCCGTCACCAGCGGCTGCGCGTGCCGCGCGCCGCTGCCTGCGGGTTTCGCGTGCCATCTACCGAGTCTCCCGATGCACCGTGTGCGAGCCGCACCAGCGGCAGTACTTCTTGAACTCGACCCGGTCCGGGGAGTTCCGCTTCGACTTCTGGGATTGGTAGTTGCGCCGCTTGCACTCGGTGCAGGCGAGCGTGATCGCGACTCGTACTCCGGTGGCCATTGTTCTCTCGGTTCGGGTGGGACGGACGAAGAAGGTGTTCGAGTAGCGGCGGCAGGACTCGAACCTGCGACACGCGGATTATGATTCCGCTGCTCTAACCAACTGAGCTACGCCGCCGCGCGCGCGAGAGTGTAGCAGGGCTTCCGCCGCCTTCCCTCACGACGAATCGTGCCCTCCGGCCCCCTCTCTAGGATCGCCGCGTGATCCGGATCCCACCTCAGCGGGGCGGCTGGCTCGAGGTCATCTGCGGGCCGATGTTCAGCGGGAAGAGCGAGGAGATGATCCGACGACTCCGGCGCGCCGAGATCGCCGGGCAGAGGGTCGTCATCTTCAAGCCGCAGATCGACGACCGGTACGACGCGACCGACGTGGTGAGCCATGCGGGCGCGCGCATGCGGGCAGTTCCGGTGTCGACGGTGGCCGAGATCTGCGAGCACGCGCAAGGATTCGACGTCGTCGGCATCGACGAGGCGCAGTTCCTCGGCGACGGCGTCGTCGCTCTCGCCCTCGGGCTCGCCGACCGCGGCGTGCGCGTCGTGGTAGCCGGGCTCGACCAGGACTTCCGCAGACTCCCCTTCGGTCCGATGCCTGCGCTCCTCACCCACGCCGAGTTCGTCGACAAGCTCCAGGCCGTCTGCCACCGTTGCGGCGGGCCCGCGACGACGACACAGCGTCTCGTGGACGGCCTGCCCGCGCCCTACTCCGGCGAGACGGTCGTCGTCGGCGCTGCAGAGCAGTACGAGGCGCGCTGCCGTGGCTGCCACGAGGCCGGCGTCGGCGCCGCGCTCGTTGCCGCCTAGCGGCCGCGGGCCGCGCCGAGCGCCAGCGTGACGAGATACGCCCCGGCTGCGACGAGAACGATCGTCCCGCTCGGGGGGAGGTCCGCGTAGTAGGAGATCGTGAGGCCGAGGAGCGCCGAGCCGAGGCCGATCGCCGTCGAGAGGACGAGGGTCGAGCGCATGCTCCAGGCGATCTGCCCGGCGGCACTCACCGGTAGCACCATCAGCGCTGCAACGAGGAGCACGCCGACGACTGGCATCGCGAGTGCGACGGTCACGGCGGCGAGCACCGCGAGCGACACGTTCAACGTCCCGATGGGGACACCGGCGACGCGCGCACCTTCCTCGTCGACGATCACCGCTGCGAACGCGCGGTAGAGCAGCGCGACCGTGCCGATGCCGGCTGCGCCGAGCACCGCGATGAGCGCCACCTCACCGCGCGTGACCGTCAGGATCGATCCGAACAGGTACTGGAAGAGGTCGGCGTTGAACGCTCCCGCCTTCGCGACGAGCACGACCCCGAGCGCGATGCCGGTGTAGAAGACGAGCGCGAGCGCCTGGTCGCCCGCCGCGCCGCCGCGCGAGCGGAGGAGCTCGATGGCGACGCCACCGAGGACGGCCGCGACGAGCGCGGTCAGAGCCGGGGGCACGTCGAGCAGGATCCCGGCAGCGACGCCCGCGAACGCGACGTGGCCGATGCCGTCGCCGATCAGCGACTGGCGGCGCTGGACGAGGAAGAAGCCGACGGCCGGTGCGAGCACGCCGACGATCGCGGCCGCCGCGAAAGCGAGCCGCATGAATTCAGTCGTGAGCATGGACGTGGCCCGGGTCGTGCCAGACGCCTGGCAGGTCGTGGGGGGAGCCGTCGAAGACGATCGTCCGGCGGACGAGCACGAGCCGCTGGACGAATCGCTCGATCGCACCGAACTCGTGCGAGACGTAGACGATGGTGACGCCGAGCTCGCCGTGGAGGTCCGCGAGGAGCTGGGCGAGCGACTCCTGCGACTCGGCGTCCACGCCGGTCGTCGGCTCGTCGAGGACGAGGAGCGCGGGCTGCGCCGCGAGCGCCTTCGCGATGAAGCCGCGCTGCTGCATGCCTCCGGAGAGCGTCCGCAGGGGTGTGTCTGCGACCGCGCTCAGCCCGACGCGCTCGATCGCGTCGGCGACGATCGACCGGTCCTCGCCGGTGAGTCTCCCCAGGAGTCGCCTGGACGCGAAACGGCCCGCCGAGACGACCTCGCGCACGGTCGCGGGCGCGTCTCCACCGACGCTCGAGCGCTGCGCGAGGTATCCGAGCGCACGGCCGCCCGCGTAGCGGTGCGCCGGCTCGCCGAACAGCAACGCCGAACCTTCGCTCGGCCGCTCGAGGCCCAGCATGATCCGCATGAGCGTCGTCTTCCCGCCGCCGTTCGGCCCCGCGACCGCGAGGAACTCGCCCTCGCCCAGCTCGAGGTCGACGTCCTCGAGCACGCGCTGGCCCGGTCGATATCCGAACGCAACGCCCCGGAGCTCGACCGCTAGCGGCATCCGAGCGCCTTCCGAAGAACGACGAGGTTGTCGCGCATCACCGACAAGTAGTCCTCGCCCGCCTCGAGCCGGTCCGAGCCGAGGCCTTCGATCGGATCGAGGACCGCCACGTCGACGTGCGCTTCGCGTGCGACGGTCCGGATGATGCGCCGAGAGACGAGGGGCTCCGCGAACACCGTCGTCGCCCCGCTCGCCCGCACGTCGTCGATCAGGCGCTCGAGATCGCGTGGGCCGGGCTCCGCCTCGGGGGCGAGGCCGGCGAGGGAGAGCTGGCGCAGCCCGTAGCGCCGGGCGAGGAGCCCGAACGCCGTGTGTGTCGTCACGATCGTGCGGCGATCGCAGTCGCGCAGGCCGCGTCGATACGCCGCGTCGACGGCACGCAACTCGCGAACGACGGGCGCGGTGGACGACGAGGGCCCGAGCGCGCGGCCGACCCTCTGGACGATGCGGACGAAGCGGACCGGATCGAGCCAGACGTGCGGATCCTTCGAGGTGCCGCGCACGTCGAGGGACGGTCCCGTTCGCGCCGCGACCGCGTCCTCCACCGCAGGCTGGAACCCTCCCGAGAGATAGATGACGAGGCGCGCATCGTCGATCGTCTTCGTGTCGCTCGGCGTCAGCTCGACGTCGTGCGGCTCGACGCCGGGGGGCGTGAGATCGACGACGCGCGCACCCCTCGAGACGTGCCCGGCCGCCCATGCGAGCGGATAGAAGGACGCGACCACGGTGTTCCGGTCATCAGCCGCGGCTCCGTTCGAGCAGCCGGTGAGTGCGAGCGCGGAGAGAGCGAGGACGGCCAGCCGCACGGCGCGCACCGTAGCACGTCTTTGAGAACGGGTATCATTATCACCGTGCCGTGGACGGACGCCACTCTCGACCGCCTGCGCGAGGCGAGCGGCCGAAGCGGCGGGGCGCGCCGACTGGTGGTCGAGCTGCTCGGCCGGCAGGACTGCTGCCTCTCCGCGCAGGAGATCCACGACGGATTGCGCTCCGGCGGCGCGCGTGTCGGGATCGCGAGCGTGTACCGGGCGCTCGAGGGCATGGACGAGCTCGGGCTCGTGCAGCGCGTGGATCTCGGAGACGGCATCGCACGCTTCGAGCCGGCGCACGAGGAGGCGCACCATCACCACCTCGTATGCGACGACTGCGGGAAGGTCGAGCCGTTCGAGGATCCCGCGCTCGAGTCCGCCATCGAGCGCGTCGCGGGGGGTCGCGGCTACGCCGTCGCGGCGCACGACGTCGTGCTGCGCGGCGCGTGCGAGGATTGCCGCCACGACGGTGACTGATCCACGGACCGAATCACGCGGGCGGACGACGCTGGCGGACCTCCTCGCCCAGGCGCGAAGCCGCCTCGAGCGGCTCGAGCCGGCCGACGCGCTCGCGGCACAGGCGCGCGGAGCGCTGCTCGTCGACACGCGCTCGCACGACGAGCGGCGGCGCGACGGCGTCATCCCGGGTGCGCTGCACGTCCCACGCTCGGTGCTCGAGTGGCGCCTCGACCCGGACGCCGATCCGACCTTCCACAACCCCCACGTCGTCGGGCTCGATCAGCAGCTCGTCCTGGTCTGCTCACACGGAGAGTCGACGAGCCTCGCTGCGGCAGCGCTGCAGGACCTCGGGTTCGCGAACGCAACCGACGTCGTCGGCGGGTTCGCCGCGTGGAAGGCGGAGGGGCTCCCCGTGCACGAGGCTCCGGACGTCGACCCCGACGTGACGCCGGGCATGGGCGATCCGGACTCGTAGAGTCCGCGCATGACGGTCCTCCTCACCGGGAGCACGCTGACGCTCGACGACGTGGGACGGGTCGCCCGCGACGCCGAGCGCGTCGAGCTCGCACCGGAGGCGGTCGAGCGGATGCTCGCGCGGCGCGCGATCGTCGAGCGCGTGTCGAGCGAGGGCACACCGGCGTACGGCGTGACGACGGGTGTCGGCATGCGGCGAGATGCGAGCGTGGATGCGCGTGAGGCGGCCGCGTTCAACCGCTCCGCGATCCTCGGCCACCTCGTCGGGCTCGGGCCGAGCACGAGCGAGGAGGTCGTGCGAGCCGCGCTCGTGTGCCACGCGAACGGACTCGTCGCCGGCTACCAGGGCGTGCGTCCCGCGGTCGTCGAGCGCTATACGGCGGCCCTGAACGGGTCGGCGACCGCGAGCGTTCACGCACTCGGGACGGTCGGGCAGGCAGACCTCGCGCTGAACGCGGACCTTGCCTACGGCGTCCTCGGCGATCTCGAGCTCGAGGCCGGCGAGGCACTCGCCCTTCTCAACACGAACGCGTTCTCGACCGGCCACGCGGCGCTCGTCGTCGTGGACGCGCGGCGCTGGCTCGAGTGGGCCGACGCCGCGGCCACGCTCGACTTCGAGGCGTTCCGCGGGCACGTCGGCGCGCTGCATCCGGAGGTCGCGCGCGTCCGCGGGTCGGCGGGCGTCTCGGACACGCTGGCACGGCTCCACGAGCTCCTCGCCGGAAGCGGGCTCTGGGAGCCCGATGCAGCCCGGTTCCTCCAGGATCCGCTCACCTTCCGTTGCGTCCCGCAGATCCACGGCGCAGCGCGCGACGCGCTCGGGTTCGTGGAGCGCCAGGTCGAGACCGCCCTCAACGCACATCAGGGCAACCCGCTCGTGGTCGCGGACGAGGGCCGGCTCGTGTCCGTCGGCAACTTCGACTCGCAGGCGATCGCAACCGCGCTCGATCTCGCACGGCTTGCCCTCGCCCCCGTGGTCACGGCCTGTGTCGAGCGCGCCCTGAAGCTCCTGAGCCCCCGCTTCAGCAGCCTCACGGAGGGCCTCGTCGCGCAGGAGGCCTCCTGGCAGGACGGGCTCTCGGAGCTCGGAGTGGCGGGTCAGGCGATCGCGGCCGAGGCCCGACTGCTGGCGCAGCCCGTATCGATCGAGCTCGCGTCGACGATGCAGGAGTCGGGCGTCGAGGACCGCATGGCGCTGAGCTCGCTCGGTGCGCGGCGTCTCTCCGAGATGCTGGATCTCGCAGCGCGCGTGGTCGCGATCGAGCTGACGGTGGCCGCGCAGGCCGTCGACCTGCGAGGCGTCGAGCGAATCGGTCGCGGCGCCGGAGCGACGCACGACCTCGTCCGTGGCCGGATCGCCTTCCTCGACCACCCCGAGCAGATGCCGCTCCCGCTCGAAGAGCTCGCGGGTGCGGTCCGCGCGACACCGGCCCCGGCGTGACGACGTACGACCTGCACCAGCACCTCTGGCCGTCCGGGCTCGTGGCGGAGCTCCGCGCGCGAACCGCTCCGCCGCTCCTCGCCGGCGACGAGCTCGTCACGTGCGAGGGCCGCTTCGTGCTCGACCTCGGCGACCACGATCCCGTGGAACGGGTGCGCCGGCTCGACGCCGACGGCATCGACGTCGCGGTGCTCTCGCTCCAGCCGAGCCTGGGGCTCGAACATCTCTCGACCGACGAGTGCTCCGCCCTCGAGGAGGCCTGGGTCGAGGGGATCCGCACGCTCCTCGCGGAGTCGACGCGGTTCGCGGCGTTCTCCCCCTCGGTCCTGCGGGACGGCTTCCGAGGCGTCTCGCTCGGATCGAGCGTGCTCCTCGATCTCGATCGGGCCGCACCCGTGCTCGACGCCGCGGCCGCGGCCGATGCCCTCGTGTTCGTGCACCCGAACGCCGGGCTCGAGACGCGAGCGGATCGCCCGCCGTGGTGGGAGTGGGTCGTGGGCTACCCGGCGCGCATGCAGGAGGCGTACGTCATGTGGCTCGCCGAGGGGCGCCATCGCTGGCCGAGCCTGAAGGTGCTGTTCGCGATGCTCGCGGGCGGCGGCCCGTTCCAGCTCGAGCGGCTGGCCCGCCAGGGGCTCGACGTCCGCTCCACGCTCGACCCGAACACGTTCCTGGAGGTCTCGACACACGGTCGGCGCGCGATCGAGCTGTGCATCGAGACGTTCGGCGTCGACCAGCTCGCGTATGGCAGCGACACTCCCGTCGTCGACTCACAGCCGACACTGGAAGCCGTCCGCGGCTTCGGCGATGCTGTGATGCACGTTCTCCAGTCGGACACCCCGGGTCGACTCGTAGCGTGAGCACACTCACGACCTGGCTCCGCGAGCGCGTGCCGCCGGACACGGATCTCGACCGGCCGACGATGTCGGAGCTCGCCGCACAGCTCGCGGCGACGGAGGAGCTGTGGCGGCCGTTCGTGCGCCACGACGCGGACGCGCGCTTCTACCAGCAGCTGTATCGCGACCCGAATCTCGACGTCTGGCTCATCTGCTGGGTCGACGGCCAGAATACGGGGTACCACGACCACGATCGTTCGTCCGGGGCCGTATGCGTATGCGAGGGGACGCTGTACGAGGACTGGTTCCGGGTGGAGGAGGACGGGTGGGTGCGCGAGCGGACGACGGAGCACGTCGCGGGGGGCCGCTTCGACTTCGACGCGGCCGACATTCACGGTGTCCGGCATCCCGGCGGCGATGCGCCGCCCGCGACCTCGATCCACTTCTACTCGCCGGCCCTGTGGCGGATGGGCCACTACGAGCCCGGCCCGCGTGGCATGCGACGTGTCGGGATGACGTACGCGGACGAGCTCATCGGCGTCGCCTGAGCGTCGGCGATCGCGCTTGACGAGCGCGGTGCGCGGCTGTCATAAACGGGCTTGCAGCCGACGATGCCGGTTTCGAGAGAGACCACGAAGCGGCGACCGCCGTAACCGTTACCGAAGGGAGACCCCGGGATGGACCGTGAGACCAGGAGACTCGTCGAGGAGTTCAGGCGCACCGACGCGAGCGAGATCGACAACAACCTGATCGACGAGCTGGTCGCGGGCGAGCTCGACCGGCAGGAGTTCCTCCGACGCGCGGCCGTCTTCGGGCTCGGCGCGGGCACGATCGGGCTCCTCCTTCGCTACGTGGGCGACGAGCCCGCATTCGGCGCGACGCTCGAGCCCGCGAAGGTCGGCGGCACGCTCCGGGTCGGGACGGTCGCGTACAACTCGAGCCTCGAGCCGTACGCGCTCCGCGAGGCAGGTTCGCTCGGCCTCGCCGGGATCCCGGGCGAGTACCTCACCTGGACGAACAACAAGCTCCAGGTGAAGCCGTGGCTGGCGAGGAGCTGGAAGCCGAACAGGGACCTCACGGTCTGGACGTTCCAGCTGCGGCGCGGCGTCAAGTTCCACAACGGCAAGACGATGAACGCCGACGACGTCGTCGCGAGCTTCAGGCAGTACCTGAACCAGAAGAGCTCGCAGATCCTGTCGGCCCTGCCGCCGACGATGATCGATCCCTCCGGCGTGGTCAAGACCGGTCCGTACACGGTCCAGTTCCGCCTCAAGGCGCCGAACAACGCGTTCCCGTACCTCGTCAGCCAGACGACCTACCAGGCGATCATCCAGCCGGCCGCGATCGCCGGGAAGCTCGACTCGTGGGTCCCGAGCGGGATGATCGGAACGGGCCCGTTCCGGCTCAAGAGCCAGAACAAGCAGCGCGCCGAGCTCGTGCGCTTCAACAACTACTGGGGCGGCAAGCCGCCGCTCGACCGCGTGCTGGTCACGTTCTATACCGACCCGGCGCCGATGGTGCTCGCGCTCCGTGCGGGCCAGCTCGACGTCGTCGTGCAGATGTCGCCGCAGCAGTCGCGCGCGTTCAAGGGCAACAGCCGGTACCGCGTCTACACGGTCCCCGTCTCCTCGCACAACATGTTCGGGATGCGCGTCGACCGCGAGCCGTTCCGCGACGCTCGCGTACGGCGTGCCGTGGCGCTCACGCTCAACCGCCCGGACATCATCAACCGCGTCCTGCTCGGCGCCGGATCGCTGGGCGACGACTCGCCCTTCTTCAAGGGCTTCCCGTCGACCGATCCGTCGATCCAGCAGCGCAAGCAGAACCTCGACCTCGCCAAGGCGCTCCTCAAGGCCGCGGGCAAGGAAGACCTGAAGTTCACGATCACGACGCACAACCAGTTCGACGTCCCCGACTACGCAGCCGCGGTCCAGGCGGCGGGTCGCCAGGCGGGCATCGACATCGACCTGAACGTCATGACCTACGACGACTACTACTCGGCCGTCGGCGGAGGCGACTACAACTCGACGACGCCGTGGCTGAACGCTCCGGCGACCATCACCGAGTACGGCGCACGGGGCGTGCCGAACCTGTACCTCACGGCCGCCTACATGACGAACGGCGTCTGGAACGCGTCGAAGTACGCGAACAGCGAGTTCGACTCGCAGGCACGGACGTTCCTCGCCGCTGCGGACATCGCCTCGCAGCGCAAGGCGACCAAGCGGATGGCCGGCCTCCTGCTTCGCGACACACCGGTTATCACGGCGTACTTCCTGGCCTTCACGGGCGCGGGGTCGTCCCGGGTGCGCGGGTACGCAGCCGATCCGATCTCGCACATCCGTGTCGCAAAGACGTCGCTGGCCTAGACGAGAGGAGCGGGCGGCCGGAGCCTGATCCGGCCGCCCGCATCACACCGAGGCGGAATGGCCCGGTACATCGCGAAGCGCGTCGGGCTCGCGCTGGTCACCCTCGTGCTGCTCAGCATGATCGTGTTCGCCGCGGCTCAGCTGCTCCCCGGCGACCTCGGCCGCTCGGTCCTCGGGCGCGACGCGTCGGCCGAGGCGGTGGCGGAGTACAACCACGCGCACGGCACCGACCGCTCCGCGGTCGTGCAGTACCTCGACTGGGCGAGCGGCCTCCCGCGAGGCGACTTCGGCACGTCGCTCGTACCGCCCGAGGAGCCGGTCTGGGACGTCATCCGGCCGGCGCTCCTCAACTCGCTGAAGCTCGCCGTCTTCGCCTTCGTCCTCGTCGTGCCGTTCGGACTGCTCGGCGGCGTGCTCTCCGGGCTCCGGGCGGGCAAGGCGCTCGATCGTGGAATCACCGTCGTCGGCCTCTCGCTCGCAGTCGTGCCCGAGTTCGTGACGGGGCTCGTGCTCATCCTCGTCCTCTCCATCTGGGCAGGGTGGCTTCCCGTCACCGCACAGTGGGAGCCCGGCGCCGGCGTCGTATCGCAGATCCAGCATCTGACGCTGCCCGCGATCGCGCTCACGCTCGTGCTGTTCGGCTACGTGGCGCGGATCACGCGCGCGGGCGTGGTCGAGGCGCTCGACGCCGACTACACACGGACCGCGTTCCTCAAGGGCCTGCCGCGCAACACGGTGATCCGGCGACACGTCCTGCGAAACGCCCTACTCCCGACGATCGCAGTCGTCGCGACGCAGGTCGGCTACCTCCTCGGCGGACTCGTCGCGATCGAGCTCCTCTTCAACTACCGCGGGATCGGCCTGACGACGCTGGAGGCCGCGCAGCTGAAGGACTACACCGTCCTCGCAGCGGGCGTGCTGATCATCGGCTTCACCTACGTCGTGGTGACGCTCGTCGCCGACATCGTGTCCGCGCTCCTCAACCCACGCATCCGCTTCGAGGCGTCCGAGTGAGCTCGGTGACCGTGGGCGCCGAGCGCTCCGAGGCGAGCGCCGCCAGACGCGAGCGGATGCGGCTCCTCGTCCGGAGCCCGAGCTTCGTCATCGGCGCGTCCGTGATTCTCTTCTGGGTCGTGTGCGCGATCCTCGGCGACCGCATCACACCGTACGACCCACGCTTCGACCAGACGCCCGAGATCGGCGCGGCCCCGTCGTGGCAACACCTCTTCGGCACGGACAGGCTCGGCCGCGACGTCTTCTCACGCGTGCTGGCGGGATCGCGCGACATCCTCCTCATCGCGCCACTCGCGACGCTGCTCGCGACCGTCGCCGGGACCACGCTGGGACTGATCACGGGCTACTTCAAGGGGATCGCGGACGACACGATCAGCCGCGTCGTCGACGCGCTGCTCGCGATCCCGCTGATCCTCCTCGCCGTCACCGTCGTCGCGGCCCTCGGAAGCCGGTCGACCTGGACGGTCATCATCGTCATCGCCGCCGTCTTCACACCGATCGTGGCCCGGACGGTGCGCGCCGCGGTTCTCGGCGAGGCCGACCTCGACTACGTGGAGGCGGCGCGGCTTCGCGGCGAGCGATCGCCGTACGTGATGTTCTCCGAGGTGCTCCCGAACGTGATGCCGCCGATCCTCGTCGAGGCGACGATCCGGCTCGGCTACGCGATCTTCGCGGTTGCCACCCTGAGCTTCATCGGCTTCGGGCTCCAGCCGCCGTCGCCGGACTGGGCCGTGCAGATCGCGGACAACTACCAGGATCTCGCGTTCGAGTGGTGGACGGTCCTGTTCCCCGCGATGGCGATCGCGTCGCTCGTCGTCGCGGTGAACCTCGTCTCCGACTCCGTGCAGCAGGTGCTGGAGCGATGACCGAGCTCGCGCTCGAGCTCCGCGATCTCGACGTCGCCTACCGCGTGCGCGGGATCGACCGCCCGGTGCTCCGGGGCGTCTCGCTGGAGATCGCACCGGGCGAGTCGTACGGGCTCGTCGGCGAGTCGGGCTGCGGCAAGTCGACGGCCGCACTCGCAGTCGTCCGCTACCTCGCGCGAAACGGGCGCGTGACGGGAGGATCGATCTCCGTCGCCGGGCACGACGTGCTCGGGATGGGCGGCGGGGCGCTCCGCGAGTACCGCGGGCGGAGCGTGTCGATGGTGTACCAGAACCCGGGAGCGGCGCTGAACCCGTCCATCCGGATCGGCAAGCAGGTCGCCGAGGCGTTCGCCGTGCTCGGCGCCTCGCCGGGAGACGCGCGCAGCCGAGCGCGAGCGGCACTTGCAAAGGTCCACATCGCCGACCCCGACTCCGTCATGTCCCGCTACCCGCACCAGCTCTCGGGCGGGATGCAGCAGCGGGTCGTCATCGCGATGGCGCTCGCCAAGGACCCGTCCCTCCTCATCCTCGACGAGCCGACGACGGGGCTCGACGCGACAGTCGAGGCGGAGGTGCTCGACCTCGTCTCGCAGCTCCAGGCCGAGCTGCACACCTCGGTCCTGTTCATCAGCCACAACCTCGGCGTGATCTCGAAGATGTGCTCGCGCGTCGGCGTCCTCTATGCAGGCCGGCTCGTCGAGGAGGGGCCGGTCGAGACGGTGCTTCGCGACCCGCGCCACCCGTACACCGTCGGCCTGCTGCGCTGCATCCCGCGCGGCGGCGTGCGGAAGGACCACGGCCGCCTCGACACGATCCCGGGGTTCCTCCCACCGCTCGGCATGGAGATCGTCGGCTGCGTGTTCGCGGACCGCTGCGCGCTCGCCGACGCACGCTGCCGCGAGGAGGAACCGCCGTCCATCCCCGTCGGAGGGCAGCACGCGAGCCGCTGCTGGTACCACGAGCGCGCACCGGAGCTCCCGCGCGAGGACGCGGCCGACCTCGATCTGCCGCCGGTGGAGCGTGACGCCGCGCCTCTCGTGCAGCTCCGAGAGCTGACGAAGGTCTTCAAGCAGCGCGGGCACGAGGTGCACGCGCTCACCGAGGTCAGTGCGGCGATCTGGCCGGGTGAGACGCTCGGTCTCGTCGGCGAGTCCGGCAGCGGCAAGACCACGCTCGCGCGCGCGCTGCTCGGGATCGTGCCGCCGACCTCGGGCGCGACGCTGCTCGAGAGCAACGAGCTCCCGCCCCGCTACCAGCAGCGTTCTCGCGAGGAGCTGCGCGCGCTGCAGATCGTCTTCCAGAACCCCGACTCGGCGCTCAACCGACGGCACTCGGTACGGCGAATCCTCCTTCGCTCGATGAAGAAGCTCGCGGGCGTCGCGGGGGCGGAGGCGGAGAGGCGAATCGCTGACCTCGCACACCGCGTTCGACTCACCGAGCGGACGCTGACGCAGAAGCCGGCGCAGCTCTCGGGCGGGCTGAAGCAGCGCGTGGCGATCGCGCGCGCATTCGCGGGCGATCCGAAGCTCGTCGTGTGCGACGAGCCCACCTCGGCGCTCGACGTGTCCGTACAGGCGGCCATCCTCAACCTGCTCGTGGAGCTGCAGGCCGAGAAGCGCGTCGCCTACCTCTTCATCTCGCACGACCTGGGAGTCGTCCGCTACATCTCGGACCGCATCGCGGTCCTCTATCTGGGGCGCGTGCAGGAGCTCGGGCCGGCGGACGTCGTCTTCGACGGGCCGCACCATCCGTACACGGAAGCGCTCCTGTCCGCGGTGCCGACGGTCGACGGCGGCGGCCGCGATCGCATCAGGCTCGAAGGCGACATCCCGAGTGCCGCCTCTCCCCCGTCGGGCTGCGTCTTCCACACGCGCTGCCCCCGCATGCTCGGGGACATCTGCGTGACGACGGAGCCGCCGCTCGTGGAGGCCGAGGACGGCCACCACCTGCGCTGCCACATTCCCATCGAGGAGCTGCGTCGGCTGCAGGGGAAGGAGCGCGCGACCGCATGAAGATCAGGGCCGTGGTCCTCGAGGCGACCGGCGGGCCACTCGTGCCGACCGAGCTCGATCTCGCTCCACCGCAGCGCGAGGAGGTGCTCGTCCGGCTCGGAGCCAGCGGGGTCTGCCACTCGGACTGGAATGCCGTCGACGGCACGGCCGAGAACCCCTGCCCGTGCGTGCTCGGCCACGAAGGTGCCGGCGTCGTGGAGGCGGTCGGGGATGGCGTCACGCGGGTTCGGGTCGGCGACCACGTCGCACTCTCGTGGGCCCCCTGGTGCGGCGACTGCGACGAGTGCCGCCGTGAACTCCCGCAGCTCTGCTCCACGGTGTGGCCCGCGATGGGAACGGGCGGCCTCATGGACGGAACGCCGCGCCTCTCGCGCGACGGCGAGCCCGTCTTCCACTACTCCTTCCTGTCGACGTTCGCCGAAGCGTGCGTCGTCCCCGAGCGGTCCTGCGTGCCGATTCCGAAGGACATCCCCTTCGACGTCGCCGCCCTCGTTGGGTGTGCCGTGACGACCGGTGTCGGCGCCGTCTGGAGAACCGCCGGTGTGCAGCGCGGTGACCGAGTTGCGATCGTCGGCTGCGGGGGTGTCGGCCTGTCCGCTCTCATTGCCGCCGTCGCCGCCGGAGCCGAGCCGGTCGTCGCCGTCGACGCGGCTCCGGCGAAGCTCGACGTGGCGAAGAGCTTCGGCGCGACGGGCGCCGTGCTCTGGCAGGGAGACGCGGCGTCGACCGCGGACGCCGTCCGTGAGGCGAGCGGCGGCGGCGTCGACTACGCGATCGAGGCGACGGGGCGGCCCGAGGCGATGGAGGCGGCGTTCCTGTCGACGCGCACCCGTGGCGCGGCGGTCCTCATCGGGATCCCCCGCTCGGATGCCGTGCTCACACTCCCGGCGACGACGATCCCACGCATGGAGCGGCGCGTGCTCGGATCGATCTACGGCTCGTCGAAGCCGGAGCGCGACTTCCCCGACACGCTCGAGCACTACCGGGCAGGACGGCTCCCACTCGACCGGCTCGTCTCCCACCGGCTTCCGCTCGACGAGGCCGAGCGCGGCTTCGAGCTCATGCAGTCGGGCGAGGCGCTGCGGGCGGTGCTCGTCCCGTGAACGCCGATGCGCTCGACGGCCGCATCGCCGAGGGCTGGGCGGGCGAGGCACCGAACGGCTCACATGTGAACGTCGTCCTCGCGCAACGCGGTGGCCCGACGGCGGCAGCCGCGATCTCGATGCTCGCCCACCCGACGCCGGGCCACACGCCCGTGCTCGTCTGCGTCGGCACGACCCAGGCGGAGTACGAGCCGGTGTGGCCGCCCACGCTGATGATGAACAAGGCGACCGCGCTCGAGGAGCGCCACCAGACGATGACCTGGGGCGCTGCGCAGCTCGGGATCGGGCAGGGCGTACTCGACGCTGTGGCGGGCGGGCTGCTCGACGCGACCGACGACCTGCTCGTTCTCGTCGCGGTCTGGGTCGACCCGGCGGCGGACGACGAGACGGCGGTGCGAAAGGCCAATCGCGCCGCGACGCGCAAGGCGATCGGTGTCTGCGTCGAGGGGCGCGACGCCGCGGCGGCAGCCGAGCTCGTCGAGCGGCGCGACGCGCTCCGGAATCCCTTCTACACCGGCGACTGACGTGAAGATCACCTCGCTGGAGACGCGGCGCTACCGCTATCCGCTCGATCCGCCGTTCTCCGCCGCGTGGGACCCGGTGCCCCGCACCCATCAGGACGCGACGGTGGCGATCCTTCGCTCCGACGACGGCATCGAGGGCTACGCGAGCGGAGACGACGTTCCCGACCGCGAGCTCGTCGCGAGGCTTCTCGTCGGTCGGGACGTGGAGGACACGGCCTCGATCCACGGCGTCCTCGAGGCGGTCGACTTCCATGGAGGTCGCAACTGGATCGTCGAGGTCGCCGCCTGGGACCTGCTCGGGCGGGCCGGCGGGGAGCCCGTCTGGCGACTCCTCGGCGGGACGCAGGACCGGATCCTCGCCTACGCGTCGAGCGGCGAGCTGGTCGACGCCGAGGAGCGCGTCCGGCGCTGTCGTGCGCTTCGCGACGCCGGACTGCGCGCCGTCAAGCTGCGGCTCCACTCGCAGGACTGGCGCGTCGACCTGCCCGTGATCGAGGCGGTCCGGGACCAGGTCCCAGGGCTCGACGTGATGGTCGACGCGAACCAGGGCTGGCGCATGCCGGGAGATCTGACGCCACGTTGGGATCTCGCGACCGCGAAGTCGTTCGGGCAGGAGCTCGCGCGGCTCGGCGTGTACTGGCTCGAGGAGCCCCTGCCCACCCACGATCTCGAGGGGTACGCCGCGCTCGCCCGTGGAACCGACCTGCGGATCGCGGCTGGCGAGATGGTGCGCTCGGCCCCCGAGGCACATGCCCTCGTCGAACGCGGAGCGGTTGCGGTCGTGCAGCCCGACGTCGTCCTGAGCGGGGGGATAGAGGGCGCGCGTGCGTTGGCCGCGAGCGCCGCCGAGCACGGATCGCAGTGGAGCCCGCACACGTGGTCGAACGGCTACGGCCTGCTCGCGAACCTGCACGCCGCGCTCGCGTTCTCGACGTGCCCGTACCTGGAGGTACCACTCGATCCGCCGGCCTGGTCGGCCGCGCGCCGTGACTGGCTCCTGCCGGTGACGCTCGACGTCGCACCGGACGGGACGATCGCGCCGCCGGCCGGGCCGGGCCTCGGTGTCGTGCCGGACTTCGATGCGCTCGAGCAGTACAGGATCGGCTGATGCGCGTCCGCGCCGCCGTGCTCCACGAGCCACGCACGCCGCTCGAGATCGAGGAGGTCGAGCTCGGCGACCCGCGCGAGGACGAGGTGCTCGTGCGCGTCGTCGCCGCAGGGGTGTGTCACTCGGACGTCCGGCTCGCCGACGGCGAGCTCGGTGACGGGCGCTGGCCGCTCGTCATGGGGCACGAGGGCGCGGGGATCGTGGAGGCCGTCGGGGCAGCGGTGACGCACGTGGCGCCCGGTGACCACGTCGGGTTCTGCATCGTCCCTGCCTGTCGCAGGTGCGACGAGTGCCGTGCGGGCCGCTTCCACCTCTGCCTGCCCGCCGGCGAGAACGGCCCGCGCGGCGTGCTCATGGACGGCACCTCGCGGCTGTCGCTCCCCGACGGCACACCGCTCCAGCACGCGCTCATGACCGCGTGCTTCGCAGAACGAACCGTCGTCTCGGCAGCCGGCGCCGTGCCGCTTCCGCCCGACCTCCCCTTGTGGCAGGCATCCCTCCTCGGCTGCGGCGTCGTCACGGCCCACGGCGCCGTCCGCAATGTCGCCCGGGTTCAGCCCGGCGAGTCGGCGGTCGTCGTCGGGTGCGGTGGCGTCGGCCTTCAGATCGTCGCCGCGCTGCGGCTCGCCGGCGCGGACCCGATCATCGCGCTCGACCTCGACGCATCGAAGCTCGACCTGGCACGCAAGCGAGGCGCCGCCCACGTGATCGAGTGCAGCTCGCCGGGTACGCCGGCCGAGGTGGCCGGGCTCACCGGCCGCGGCGCCGATCACGCCTTCGAGGTCGTGGGCCGGCCCGAGACGATGCGCCTCGCGTGGGACTGCATCCGACCGGGCGGCACGGTCGTCGTCGTCGGCCTGGCCCCGCGCGGAGTCGAGGTGTCCCTACCTGCGATCGAGTTCCTCTCCGACAAGGCGATCCGCGGCTCCTTCTACGGCTCAGGAGACGCGGCGTCGGATCTTCCGCGCCTCGCCGAGCTCGCCGTCTCGGGCGAGCTCGACCTCGCCGGCGTCGTCAGCGCCGTCGAGCCGTTCGAAGCGGTCAACGACGCGCTCGACCGGCTACGCCGAGGTGAGGGAGCCCGAACGGTTCTCCTGATCGATCCGAGGGTGGCCGGCTACACGGCCTGACCGGTCTCTCGCGGCGAGTCTGCCGTCGTCCCGGAATCGGCAACGATTCTTGTCGCGACCGATGCGCGCGGGCAGGGTCGGCCCATGACGGATTTCGACGTTGCCGTGATCGGCGGCGGGGCAGCCGGGCTGTCGGCGGCATTGGTGTTGACTCGAGCTCGGCGGGATGTCCTCGTCGTCGACAGCGGAGTGCCGAGGAACGCTCCTGCCGCGCAGATGCAGGGGTTCCTCTCGCGTGACGGCTTCTCCCCCGCAGAGCTGCTCGAGCTGGGCCGGAATGAGGTGAGCAGCTACGGCGGTCAGGTCGTCGACGCGGCGGTGGCCGATGTCGAGAAGACGGCCATGGGCTTTCAGCTCGTTCTCGACAGCGGTCTGTCGGTCTCGTCGCGACGCTTGCTCGTTGCGACCGGGCTCCGCGACGAGCTTCCCGAGATTCCCGGGCTGCGCGAGCGCTGGGCCCGAGACGTCCTGCACTGCCCCTACTGCCACGGCTTCGAGGTGCGAGACAGCGCTCTCGGGGTGCTCGGATGGGCGCCTGTGGCGGCTCACTACGCACAGATCGTTCGTCAGTGGTCCGACGACGTCGTCTATCTCGACTCGAACGGCACCCTGGATGCGACGGAGCGCGAGGAGCTGGACGCTCGATCGATCACGATCGTCGGCGGAATAGTGGAGCGGGTCCTGGTTCAGGACGACCGCCTGCGCGGCGTCGAGCTCGACGACGGTCGCGCTGTCGAGCTCGACGCGCTGTTCGTCCCGCCACGGTTCATCCCGAACAACGACCTGCTCCTCGACCTCGGCTGCAAGAGCGACGACAACGGCTGGGTCGTGACGGATGGCACCGGACGCACGAGCGTCGCGGGTGTGTGGGTCGCAGGGAATGTCGCGAACCCGCGCGCGCAGGTCATCACCGCCGCCGGCGAAGGATCCGCGGCCGCGATCGCGCTCAACGCCGATCTCGTCTCAGAAGACATCCGGAACGCCAAGAGCGCCCCGGTCAGGCGGCGCGGATCATCAGGAGAGAGAGGGAAACGGTCATGACGACAAACACCCACAACGTCCAAACGAACCCCATGCCACCGCCGAGTCGCCACCAGCTGGCACTCATGATCTGGCTCTGCGTGTTTCCGACATTGACGGCCATCAACCTCGTGCTCGGAGACTGGCTGAGAACGCTGTCGCCGGTGGTGCGGACGTTCGTGCTCGCGACGATCGCCGTGCCGATCGTGGTCTACGGGCTGATGCCGCACGTCCTGCGTCTACCTCAGCGGCTGGTCTCGCGCGGGCGGTGACGCCCGCGAAGATCACACGTGGCTGTGGCCGCCGCGCTTTCGCGGCTTCGCGCGAACGTGCGGGTGGTGTCCGTCGCGGTTGTGCAAGCTGAGCACTTCGACGGGTTCATCGTCGGCCGGCCCGAACCAGTGCGGAAGCTTCGTGTCGAACTCCGCGACCTCGCCCGGCCCCATCGTGATGTCGTGCTCGCCGAGGATCAGCCTCATACGGCCGCTGAGCACGTACAGCCACTCGTACCCTCCGTGAACGCGCATCTCCGGCTCGCGGCGCTCCGGCGGAATGAGGACCTTCCAGGCGTGGACGCCGCTCGAGGCCTCGCTGAGCGGGATCACGATTCGGCCATTCCGTTTTCGGGCTTTCGGTCTGATCCGCGGATCTCCGATCTCCGTCGCGCCCACGAGCTCGTCGAGCGGCACACGGTGCGCCTGGGCGATCGGTAGCAGCAACTCCAGGCTCGGCTTCCGCTGACCCGACTCGAGCCGCGAGAGCGTGCTCTTCGAGATACCCGTCTGCTTCGCGAGCTCGGTCAGCGTCACGCCGCGGTGCAGACGCAGTCGCTTCAGTCGCGGGCCGACCTCAGCGAGAACGGCTGCGAGGTCGACTGACGGCTCCACGGCCGTTCAGTCAACCAGCGCTTCCCGGAAATGGCAACGAATCTTGGCGTTCCCGAGGAGGTGCCGCAGGGTGGCCCTTGGAGAGACGAACCCCCGAAAGGAGCCCAGCATGACCCGCCTCGCCGACATCGTCCTCAGTCACAAGCGTCTTGTCGTCGCCTTCTGGGCCGTCGTGACGGTCGCCGCGTTCGCGGCGGTCGGGCCGGCCGGAAACGCGCTCTCGCAGCAGTTCAGCGTCCCGGGTCGGGAAGGGTTCGAGACGAACCGCGAGATCGACGCGATCTACGGGAACGGCGGCTCCGTCGCGCCGCTCGTCCCCGTCGTCGCACTCCCGGCGGGCACCACGGTGGACTCACCCGGCGTCACCGGCGAGCTCGCTACGGCCCTTGCGAGGGTCGAGCAGGCGATGCCGGGCGTACGGATCGCCTCCTACGCATCCACCCATGACCGCGCGTTCGTCTCGAAGGACGGCCGCACGACGTTCGCGCTCGTCTACCACCCTGCCCTCGGCGGCGTGAACCCGGGACAGGCGGAAGCACGGACGGCACAAGCTGCACTCGCCGGCGTCACCGTCGCCGGCTCACCCGTGGAGGTCACAGGCATGAACGCGCTGCGCGCAGCCGCAGGTGACGACGACTCCGGTGGCGCGGGATTGCTGCTCGAAGTGCTGATCGGCGCCTTCGGCGCGCTGCTGGTGCTCGTCTTCGTGTTCCGCTCGTTCATGGCGATCGTCCCGATGCTGATGGCGCTCGTCGCGATCCCGACCACATTCCTGCTCATCTGGCCGATCGCCAGCGTCACCGACGTTTCGGTGATCGTCCAGTTCCTCGTCGCCCTCGTCGGGCTCGGGATCGCGATCGACTACGCGCTCTTGGTCGTCGTCCGCTGGCGCGAGGAGCGCCGCGGCGGCGAGGTCGCGAACGAGATCGCCGTCCGCAGCGCAATGCAGCACGCCGGCTCCGCCGTCGTCTTCAGCGGCACCACGGTCGCCATCTCGCTCCTCTCGTTGCTTGCCCTTCCGATGCCGGCTCTACGCAGCATCGGCATCGCCGGGCTCCTGATCGCACTCGTCAGCGTCGCCGTCGCGAACACGCTGCTGCCCGTCGTCCTCGCGTCCGTCGGGCCTCGCCTCGACTGGCCCCGCTCGAACCGTGACCAGAGCGCGAGTCGCGCCTGGTCGGCATGGGCACGGATCATCGTTCGCCACCGCTGGCCCGCGGCGATCGCGTCGACCGCCGTCCTCGCCGGGCTCGTCTTCGCGGCCTCGCAGATCCAGCTGGGTGACCCGCAGGCCGACTCGCTCGCGCAGAGAGGCTCCGCGCGCGTCGGGCTCGAGCAGTTGCAGGACGCCGGCCTCGGCACGGGCGCGCTCTCCCCGTTCGAGGCTCTCGTCCGCTCGGGGAGTCCGGATGCGGATGCCGCGGCGATCGCCCGGATCGACGGCGTTCGGAGGACCACAGCGCCGGCAAGCTGGCGCCGTGACGACACCGCGATCGTGACCGTCATTCCGAGCGACGAGGCCAGCTCGGCGGCCGGCCGGGCAACGCTCGACCGGATCCGCGCAGCGGAGATCCCCGGCGTGACCGTCGGCGGCGAGGCGGCCCAGAGCGCCGACTTCCTCGACGCCGTCTACGGCAACTTCCCGCTCATGATCCTCGCGATCAGCGGCCTCACGTTCGTCCTGCTCGCGCGCGCCTTCCGCTCGATCCTGCTGCCCCTGAAGGCCGTGCTGCTCAACCTCCTCTCCGTCGCGGCCGCCTGGGGACTGACGGTGCTCGTGTGGCAGGACGGCTTCGGCTCGAGCCAGATCTGGGGCATTCAGGCGACGAACGCGATCAACGTCGAGATGCCGGTCGTGATCTTCGCGTTCCTCTTCGGGATCTCCATGGACTACCAGGTCTTCATCATCAGCCGCATGCGCGAGACCTACGACCGCACGGGTTCCACCGAGACGGCCGTCGTCGAGGGGATCGGACGCACGGGCCGACTCGTGACGAGCGCGGCGATGATCCTGTTCCTCGCGTTCGTCGCCTTCAGCGCCACACCGGGCACCGAGGCGAAGATGTTCGCAACCGCGCTCGGCGGCGGAATCCTGATCGACGCGACGATCGTCCGCGGCGTGCTTGCGCCCGCAGCAGTCGCAATCCTCGGCCGCTGGAACTGGTGGCTTCCCTCCTGGGCGGCCCGCCTGCTCCGCGTCGCCCCGTCGCACGTGACGCGGGAGCCACGGCCGGAGCTCGCAACCCAGCTCGTCTAGACGACTGCGAAGACGCGGGGCGGGGAAACATCCGTCCCGCGTCGGCTACTGCACGAGCTGGAGGAGCTTGAACATCGGGAGGTACATCGCGATGACGATGATCCCGATGATCAGACCGACGCCCATCATCATGAGCGGCTCGATGATCGAGGTGAGCGACGCGATCGACGTGTCGACCTCGTC
>DASUFC010000026.1:0-2840 GCA_036274755.1 Gaiellaceae bacterium | reverse complement strand
CCGGACTGCACCTCGTCGTCGACGTAGAGGATCCCATGCCCGGCGCAGAGCTCGGCGAGGCGCGCGGGAAAGTCCGGCGGCATCGGCACGAAGCCGCCCTCGCCCTGAACGGGCTCGAGCAGCACGCAGGCCACGGTCAGCGGGTCGACCTCGGACTTGAAGAGCTTCTTCATGCCCGCGATCGCATCGTCGGTCGTGACGCCGCGGTACGGGTACGGCGCGGGCGCCCGGTACACCTCGGGCGCGAACGGCCCGAAGCCGGCCTTGTACGGGTGCACCTTGCTCGTCATCGTCAGGAGCGTGCGGCCGTGGAAGGCGTTGTCGAAGACGACCACCGCCGGACGGCCGGTGGCCGCGCGCGCGATCTTGACCGCGTTCTCGTTCGCCTCGGCCCCGGAGTTGACGAGGATCGACTTCTGCTGGTCACCCACGCACGGCGAGAGCTCCGCGAGCAGGCGGCAGGTGTCGACGTACGGCTCGTAGACGCCGACCATGAAGCACTGGTGCAGGTACTGGTCGACCTGGTGATGGATCGCATCGACGACCGGCGCGAAACGGTGACCCGTGTTCTGGCATCCGATCCCGCCGGCGAAGTCGACGAACACCCGCCCGTCGACATCGGTCACGCGCGCGCCGTCGGCGCCGGCGACGACGAGACGCGGCGTCGACACGCCGCCGCTCACGTAGCGCGCCCGGTCGGCGAGGACCCGGTCGTGGGAGAGGTGCTCCGTCGTCTGCATGCGCGCGAGTATGCACATCGCGGCAAAGCCTCGCAACGCGCGGCATGATCGCAAAACCGCCACGCAATGCGCAGGTTCCGCTACGGGGAATCCTCTAGACGGTCTGAGCTCCCGCCACGCTGCAGTTGCGACCGCGAAGCGGGCGCCTTCAGCGATCTGCCCCGCCGAAGGCGACGAGGATCCGACCGCAGGATCCGGCTCCTGCCGGATCCTGCCTGGCGAACAAGCCCTCAGGGCCGGTGCGGTTTGCCACACCCCGCACCCCTGGGACGTCTGACACGATACGACCATGGACAGCAGCCCGACGATCCTCATCGTCGACGACCACCCGAGCTTCCGGCGTTGCGCGCGGGTGCTCCTCGAGGAGGACGGCTTCGCGGTCGTCGGCGAGGCCGAGGACGGTGCCGACGCGCTCCAGGCGATCGATCAGCTCCATCCGGATGTCGTGCTGCTCGACGTCCAGCTTCCCGACATGGACGGCTTTGCCGTCCTCGAGCGCCTCGGGCCGGCGAGGCCGCAGGTCGTCCTCGTCTCGAGCCGGGAGGCGTCCGACTACAACGGCCTCATCCGCTCGAGCGGCGCACGCGGCTTCATCGCCAAGGCCGAGCTGACGGGCGCCGCTGTTCGCTTCCTTCTGCGGTGACGCGCGGCCGGCTCGCGGCCGCGGTCCTCGTCGGGTCCGTGGTGTACGCCGGCGCCGTCTACCTGGTGGCGACCGCGGACCTCGGCCAGCCGCGCGTCCTGATCGCGGTCGTCACCGTCGCCGGCCTGATCTTCACCGTCGCCGGAACGGTCGCCGCCCTCCAGCGACCCGACAACCGAACCGGCGCGCAGATGCTCGCCGTCGGGCTCCTCTGGTCCTTGGGCGCGCTCCAGCTCTCGCAGACGCCGCTCGTGTTCACGGTCGGCTACGTCCTCTCCGGTATCGCCTTCGTCGCGTTTGCGCACCTGATCCTCTCGTACCCGACCGGCCGTCTCCAACCGGGTGACGAGTGGATCGTGTGGGCCGTGCTCGTGATCGTGACGATCGGTCCGCTCACGATCACGCTCGTCGACCCGACACCGATCGCGGGATGCGACGGTTGCCCGGAAAGCGCGTTCCTGATCGCCGATCGCCCCGGTCTCGCGCGCTTGGCCGCGCTCGCTCTGGGGATCTCCGCGGCGGCGCTCGTGACCCTCGTCTTCATCCGTCTCGTCCGGCGCTTCCGTGCCGCCTCGCCGCCGCTGCGGCGCGTGATCGGGCCGGTCTACTTCTTCACCCTGGTCGCCCTCCCTGGGTTCGTGGTGTCGAACGCCCTCTGGACCTTCGAGGAGACCCTGGGATTCGCGGTCGAGCTGGCCGCACTCGCGGCGCTCGCGCTGATGCCGGTCGCGTTCCTCGCAGGGATCCTCCGCACGCGCCTCCAGCGGGCCGGGATCGCTGATCTCGTCATCGCTCTCGGCAACGGCCGGCCGCTCCGGGACGCGCTCGCCGACGCGCTCGGCGACCCGTCGCTCGGCCTCGCCTACTGGTCGTCCCAGCGCCAGGCGTGGGTGGACGAGGAGGGCCGCACGATGACCGAGCCGATCGCGCGAGGCGCCCATGCCGCGACGTTCGTCGAGAACGACGGCAAGCGCGTCGCCGCCCTTCTGCACGACCGGAGCCTGGCCGACCAGCGTCCGCTCGTCGACGCCGTGGCGGCGACGGCGGGGCTCGCGTTCGAGAAGGAGCGCCTCCAGGCCGAGCTCCGGGCGCAGTACCGCTTCCTCGAGACGATCATCGACACCGCACCGAGCCTGTTATCCGTGGTCGACACCGAGGGCCGGATCCGGAACTTCAACCACGCGGTGGAGATCGCAAGCGGGCTCCAGGGCCGCGCGCTCGTCGAGGGGCGGTTCTTCTGGGAGGTCTTCATCGACCCGGCCGAGCGCGAGGCAATGATCCAACGCTTCCGGGATGCGTCGCCGGCCTTCCCCGCCTCCGCGTACGAGAACGTCTTCACGAACGCGCTCGGGGAGGAGCGCGTGATCGCCTGGCAGACGGCGCCGCTCGTCGATCAGAACGGCGATGTCGTGCGGATCGTCGCCGGCGGGATCGACATCACGGACCGCAAGCATCGC
>DASUFC010000025.1:0-5038 GCA_036274755.1 Gaiellaceae bacterium | reverse complement strand
TGTCGGCTCGGTCGGCGGCGCGGTGCAGCTGCTGCGGAACGACGGCGGGTCGCAGGAGGGCCACTGGCTCGAGGTGTCGCTGCGCCGGTTCGTCCCGGGCACGGTCGTGACGGCCGTCCTCTCCGACGGCCGGCGGCTCGTACAATCCGCGCGCGCGGGCTCGAGCTACCTCTCGTCGGAGGACCCGAGGCTCCACTTCGGCCTCGGCAAGGAGACCCGCGTGGACGAGCTCGTCGTGCGCAACCCGGACGGCCGCGTGACGCGGCTCCGCGACGTCGCCGCCGACAGGATCGTCAGCGTGAAGGGCTAGTGCCCTAGCTCGAGCACTGACGCTGAGCGCATGCCACCGTCTTCGGGAACGCAAGCCGTGGCGGCCGAAGCGCGGCTTTGCTGCCCGGGAGGCCAGACGCGCGCGGCGAGGCCGATACCCACGAGCAGAGGGCTCGTGGGAGAACCCGGGGTTCCCCCACGCTACTGCCCCCAGCCGGGCTCGCGGCCGGCGGCGCCGAGGGTCTCGAGCACGACCTCGATCAGGCGGTTCGAGGAGAGGACGTGCTCGCGGGCGAGCGTTCGGGCCGCCTGTGCGCTGCCCGCCGAGATCGCCTCGCGGATGGCGCGGTGCTGGAGGTCGTTCTTGGCGTAGAGCTCGTCGAGCTCGGCCCGCGCGCGCCAGGCGCGGTCGCCGATGAACGTCCTGCGCGCGCCCTTCGCGATGCGCTCGACGAGCGGCAGGTCGGCGACGCGGTAGATCACGTCGTGGAAGGCGTAGTTCGCCTGCATCCATTCGACGAACAAGGCGGCGTCGCGAGGCGCACCGGAGCGGGCCTGGTCGCGTAGCTCGAGCGTCAGCTCGCCGAAGCGCCGCTCGATCCGGTCCATCTCCGCGAGGTCGTCGGGCGTCATCTTCGGCGTCGCGACCTCGGTGGCGAGCGCCTCGAGCTCGGCACGGACGAGGAACGCCTCGCGCAGCTCGTCCGCGGAGATCGAGCGGACGCGGACGCCGCGGTTCGGCTCGAACGAGACGAGACCGAGCGCGGCGAGACGGCGGAGCGCCTCGCGCACCGGTGTCCGCGACACCTCGAAGCGCTCCGAGAGCGTCTCCTGGCGGAGCACCGCCCCGGGTGGGATCGCACCGCTGACGATCTCGTCCTCGAGGATCCCGGCAATGTCGTCGGCTTTCGTGGAGACGGTGCTCACGCGGCGATTCTAGCGATCCGCATCCCGTTCTCCTCTTACTGGATCCAAAATTGACCGATATCGACACTTGCGGATGGCAGGTCGCGTGTTTAGGATCCGAAAATGGAGAAACTGGATCCGAAAGGACACGCATGACGACCGATAGCACCATCCTCCGGCCCTACTCCCGCGACGACGTCGAGCGCCTGCGCGGCTCGGTGCGCGTCGAGCACACGCTGGCGCGGCTCGGGGCCGAGCGCCTGCGGACGCTGCTCGTAGAGCGCGAGTGGGTCGCCGCGCTCGGCGCGATGACGGGCGGCCAGGCGGTGCAGATGGTGCGGGCCGGGCTCGAGGCGATCTACCTCTCGGGCTGGCAGGTCGCCGCGGACGCGAACCTCGTCGGTGGGACGTATCCCGACCAGAGCCTCTACCCCGCGAACTCGGGCCCCGCGCTGGCGCGTCGAATCAACAACGCGCTCCTGCGCGCCGACCAGATCGCGCACGCGGAGGGCGGCGGCGAGACGACCTGGCTCGCCCCGATCGTCGCCGACGCGGAGGCGGGCTTCGGGGGGCCGCTCAACGCGTTCGAGATCATGAAGGCGTACATCGAGGCGGGAGCCGCGGCCGTCCACTTCGAGGACCAGCTCTCCTCGGAGAAGAAGTGCGGGCATCTCGGCGGCAAGGTGCTCGTCCCGACGAGCCAGTTCGTGCGCACACTCGTCGCGGCCCGGCTCGCGGCGGACGTGCTCGACGTGCCGTCGCTCATCGTCGCCCGCACGGATGCGCTGTCGGCGACGCTGCTGACGAGTGACGTGGACGAGGCGGATGGCGAGCTTTGCACCGGCGAGCGGACGCCCGAGGGGTTCTTCCACGTCCGCGACGGGATCGAGGCGGCGATCGCGCGCGGGCTCGCCTATGCGCCGTACGCCGATCTCGTCTGGTGCGAGACGTCGAGGCCGGACATGGAGGAGGCGGAGCGATTCGCCGCGGCGATCCACGAGCGCTATCCCGGCAAGCTCCTCGCGTACAACTGCTCGCCGTCCTTCAACTGGCGCGGCCACCTGAGCGACGCGGAGATTGCCGGCTTCCAGCGCGACCTGGCGCGGATGGGCTACCGCTTCCAGTTCATCACGCTGGCCGGCTTCCATGCGCTCAACCTCTCGATGTTCGAGCTCGCGAGCGGCTACCGCGACGACGCGATGACCGCGTACGTGGCACTGCAGGAGCGCGAATTCTCACTCGAAGAGTCCGGCTACACGGCTACCCGCCACCAGCGCGAGGTCGGCGCCGGCTACTTCGACCAGGTGATGCAGGCCGTCTCGGGCGGGGCGTCGTCGACGCTCGCGCTCACGGGCTCGACCGAGGAAGCACAGTTCCACGAGGAGAGGAGCGCAGCATGACGCCGACGACGCTGATCCGCGAGAAACCGGTCAAGCCCGCTGCACGCCCTGCGACGGAACCGCGGCCGACCATCGTCACGCGGGCCGAGTCCGCCCTGTGCACGTGCCCGGAGCCGTGCGAGCGCGACCACGAGCACGACTGACCGGACACCGCGGCTTCCATCCGACCCAAGTGACACTGTGTCACTTGCGCCCCGTGGAAGCGGCGGTGTCTGGGATGATCCCGGCATGAGGGTCGACGACGTCCTGACACCTGACGCGGTCTCGTTCCTGACCGACCTCGAGCGCGAGTTCGAGGGGCGCCGGCGCGAGCTGCTGGCGCGTCGTGCGGAGCGGCTCGAGCGACTCGGGAACGGCGAGCTCCCCGATTTCCTCCCGGACACGGTGGGCGTCCGGGAGGGGGACTGGCGGATCGCGTCGTTCCCGGACGAGATAGCCGACCGTCGCGTCGAGATCACGGGGCCGGTCGACCGGAAGATGGTCATCAACGCGCTCAACTCGGGAGCGAAGGTGTTCATGGCCGACTTCGAGGACGCCAACTCGCCGACGTGGGAGAACTGCATCGAGGGCCAGCGGAATCTCACCGACGCGCTCGAGCGCACGATCGAGCTCGACACGGGCGAGAAGCGCTACACGCTGAACGACGACGTCGCAGTCCTGTTCGTGCGGCCGCGCGGCTGGCACCTCGAGGAGCGGCACTTCGAGGTCGACGGGCGGCCGATGTCGGGCTCGCTCTTCGACTTCGGCCTCTACTTCCTCCGCAACCACGGGCGGAACGGGCGCTACTTCTACCTGCCGAAGCTCGAGTCACACACGGAAGCGCGGCTGTGGAACGACGTGTTCGCCTGGACGCAGGAGCGACTCGGGGTCGAGCGCGGGACGATCAAGGCGACCGTCCTGATCGAGACGATCCTCGCCGCCTTCGAGATGGACGAGATCCTGCACGAGCTGCGCGACCACTCCGCCGGGCTCAACGCCGGCAGGTGGGACTACATCTTCAGCGTCATCAAGAAGCTCGGCCATCGCCCCGAGTTCGTGCTTCCGGACCGGGCGGACGTGACCATGGCCGTCCCGTTCATGCGCTCCTACTGCGAGCTGCTGGTGAAGACCTGTCACCGGCGGAGCGCCCATGCGATGGGCGGGATGGCGGCGTTCATCCCCTCCCGCCGCGACGCCGAGGTGAACGCAGTCGCCCTCGAGAAGGTGCGCGAGGACAAGGACCGCGAGGCGTCACAGGGCTTCGACGGGACGTGGGTGGCGCACCCCGATCTCGTCCCGGTCGCGATGGAGTCGTTCGACCGGGTGCTCGGCGACCGGCCGAACCAGATCGACCGGCAGCGCGACGACGTGGAGATCCGCTCCGCGGATCTCCTAGATGTCAAGGCTACGCCTGGAGAGATCACCGAAGCCGGGCTCCGCAACAACGTGTCCGTCGGGATCCAGTACCTCGCCGCGTGGCTTCAGGGTGCCGGCGCAGTCGCGATCAACAACCTCATGGAGGACGCTGCAACGGCCGAGATCTCTCGTTCGCAGATCTGGCAATGGCTCCGCCACGACCGCGTCACCGAAGACGACGTGCGGCGCATCACAGAGGAGGAGATCGCAAGCCTCGGCGACGGCTACGGCGACGCGCGAGCGCTGTTCGAGCGCGTCGCGACGCAGCCCGACTACGTCGAGTTCCTCACGCTGCCCGCCTACGACCGGCTGCTCGCCGTCGAGCCGGCCTGATCGCCCTCAGGGGCGCAGCGACGCCCAGGGCTCGTCGGCGGCGACGTCGACGGCCGCGTAGCCGTCTCCCTCCACCGCCGGGGAGAGGATCGCGAGGATCTTCGCCGACTTACCGGTCTCGTTGTACGTCGCGTGAACCGCATCGGCCGGGATCACGACCGCGTCACCCGCCGTCAGCGTCTGCGACTCCGACTCGACCCACTGCTCGATCGTGCCCTCGAGGACGTAGATCACTTCCTCCTGGCCGGGGTGGAAGTGGAACGGGTGCGCCTTCCCGGGGAGGAACGTCGCCTCGATCGCGACGATCCCTTTCAATCCGTCGCGCGGGCCAGACACCTGGGCGAAGACGCCCCAGTCGTGCTCGTCGCGGCGAATACCGGAGGCCGGCCTGAAGCGCGTCATGCCGCGCCCCCAACCGGTATCGCCTTGAAGCGGCGCATGTTCTCGGTCATCGCGGTCTCGGTCGGGAGCCGTTCCATCGACGAGGCCCCGAAGAAGCCGACGACGCCCTCGGTCTTCGCGAGCACGTAGGCGGCGTCGTCCGGCTCGGCGATCGGCCCACCGTGGCAGAGGACGATCACCTCCGGGTTGGCCTCCTTCGCCGCGTCGTGCATCGCCTGGATCAGCGGCACGCAGTCGTCGAGGGTCTTCGCCGTCTCGGCGCCGATCGCTCCGCCGGTCGTCAATCCCATGTGCGGGACGAGCACGTCCGCCCCAGCCTCCGCCATCGCAAC
>DASUFC010000024.1:0-6248 GCA_036274755.1 Gaiellaceae bacterium | reverse complement strand
CCCGCGTCGGGCCGCATGCGGATGTGGCGAAACCTGGCAGACGCACCGGTCTCAGAAACCGGCGGCCTTCGGCCGTGGGGGTTCGACTCCCTCCATCCGCACTCGATCTGTTCGCAAGGGGGAATCCGCCGAGCGGATCCCCCTGCTCGGATCCCCGCCCTCCGGACGGGGCAGATCCCTGTAGGCGTCGGCTTCGCCGCCGGCAATCGGCCGCGCGCGCGCCCGTCGCTCACCGACGGGCGACCGTGGCGCACCGCCGAAGTCGTCCAGGCGGTGGGCCGACGCCCGAGCGATAGCCTGCCTCGGTGATCGACACCCTCGCGGAGCGATACGTCGTGCTCGGCCTCCAGCTCGGTCGGCACGTCGACGGGATCGCCGAGTCGTACTTCGGTCCGGCCGAGCTCGCGGAAGCGGCCGACGCGGGGCCACTCGTCGAGCCGCGCGAGCTGGTCGACCGGGCTGACGGGTTGCTCGCCGAGCTCCCCGACGGCTGGCTTCGCGACCAGGTACGCGGGCTGCGGACGTACGCCGGAGTGCTCGCGGGCGAGAGGCTTTCGTACGCCGACGAGGTCGAGCAGTGCTACTGCGTGCGGCCGCGCCACACCGACGAGTCGGTCTTCTCGGCCGCGCACGACGAGCTCGACCGGGTGCTTCCGGGCGCCGGTCCCGTCGCAGAGCGACACCGGATCTGGGAGGAGTCGATGCGCGTGCCGGGCGACGCCGTCGAGCGCACCGTCGCGGCCGTCATCCAGGAGGCACGCAGGCAGACGCGGGCGCTCGTCGAGCTCCCGGGGGACGAGGATGTCACGGTCGAGATCGTCCACGACGAGCCGTGGCTTGCGTTCTGCGAATACCTCGGCGACCTGCAGAGCACGATCTCGGTCAACGGCGACCTGCCCATCTCCGCGATCGAGCTCCTGAGTCTTGCGATCCACGAGACGTATCCGGGCCACCACACCGAGCGCTGCTGCAAGGAGCAGGCGCTCGTCCGCGGTCGCGGCCTCCTCGAGGAGACGCTGGTGCTCGTCCCGACGCCCCAGTCGATGGTCGCGGAGGGAATCGCCACGATCGCGCCATGGCTGCTGCTCGAGGGAGACGGCGCTTCAGCGCTTGCCGGCGTCGTGCGGCGCGAAGCCGGTGTCGAGCTCGATCTCGACCTCGCGCTCGCCGTCGGGCGTGCGCTCGAGCCGTGCCGATGGGCGAACCTCAATGCCGCACTGATGCTCCACGAGGCTGGGGCGAGGGAGTCGGAGGTACAGGCGTATCTCGAGCGGTGGGGGCTCCTCACACCCGACCTGGCGGCGCATCTGATCCGGTTCCTGCAGGAGCCGACGTCGCGGACGTACATCATCACCTACCTGGCCGGGCGCGAGCTCACGCGCGCATACGTCGGCACAGACGGCGCGCGCTTCCGGCGCCTCCTCACCGAGCAGGTCCGCGTCGGCGAACTTCTCGCCGACGGCGACATCACGCCTCCGTAGCTCAGCGGACGAGAGCACCGGGCTTCGACCCCGGGCGCAGAGGTTCGAATCCTCTCGGAGGCCTCTCCGACACCGTGGCCGAGCGACCAGGCACGCGTCTGCAAAGCGCGACACGGCGGTTCGACTCCGCCCGGTGTCTTGACAGATGGTCAAGACGTCCACGACCCGTACAAGGACTGAGGGCCGCGCGAGAGCGGCCCTCAGTCGTTCTTCGACCCGGTTTCCGCGACACGGCGTCGACGGCGGTCAGCGCGATCGTGTAGACCGCGACTGAGCAGAAAGGAGCACCACATGTCCTACGAATCCAGATCGGGACGCGGCTACGAATACGGAGGCCCCGCCTTCCCCGGCGGGATCCTCGTCGGGATCGGGCTCGGGATCATGCTCGACGACTTCTTCGCCTGGCTCCTGATCGGCATCGGGGCCGGGTTCATCCTGATGGGCTTGATCGCGGCGATCGCCCGTCGTTGAGCCGCTACGCGACGACGCCGCGCCCGCGGAGCTCTGCGAGCGCGGCGCTGTCCACTCCGAGCTCGCGCAGGACGTCGTCCGTATCCGCGCCGACCGCCCTCGCCGGCGCCGGGACCGGCGAGGGCGTGCCGAGAAACCGCGGTGCGACGCCCGGCTGGATCGCGCCCGCCCCGTCGACGACGTAGGTGCCGCGCGCCGCGTTGTGCGGATGCCGCGCGGCCTCGGCGAGCCCGAGCACCGGCGCGACACAGGCGTCTCGTCCGGCGAAGGTGGCAACCCACTCGTCCCTGGGGCGTCCGGCGAACACCGCCTCCAGCCGCTCGGCCATCGCCGGCCACACAGACCGGTCGTGCTGGTCGGCGAACAACCGGTCGGCGCCGAGCCCGAGGACGTCGACGAACGCCGCGTAGAACTGCGGCTCGAGGCAGCCGACCGCGACGTGCCCGCCGTCCGAGCAACGGTAGGCCCGGTAGAACGGCGCCGCGCCGTCGAGGAGGTTCGCGCCGCGGCGGTCCTCCCAGAGCCCGCGCGCGAGGAGCCCGTACGTTCCGGCGAGCTGGAGCGCCGTCCCGTCCGTCATCGCAGCGTCCACGACCTGGCCCTCGCCCGTGGCGCGTGCGTGGAGGACGCCCGCGCAGACGCCGAGCGCCAGCAGCATGCCGCCCCCGCCCATGTCGGCGACGAGGTTGAGCGGCACGACGGGATCGCCGCTCGCGGGCCCGATCGCGCCGAGCGCTCCTGCGACCGCGACGTAGTCGATGTCGTGCCCGGCTTCCTGAGCCAGCGGCCCGTCCTGGCCCCACCCGGTCATGCGTCCGTAGACGAGCCGCGGGTTGCGTGCGAGGCAGGTCTCCGGCCCGAGACCCAGGCGCTCGGCCACGCCGGGGCGGAACCCCTCGATCAACGCGTCGGCGCGGTCGGCGAGTAGGAGGGCGAGCTCGGCGCCGTCCGGCGTCTTGAGATCGATCGCCACCGAGCGGCGGCCGCGGTGCAGGGTTGGAACGAGGGGGGCGGCTCCCGCCTCGGACGAGCGATCCACGCGGACGACCTCGGCGCCGAGATCGGAGAGGACCATCCCGCAGAGCGGCACCGGGCCGATCCCTCCGAGCTCTACGACCCGGATGCCCGCAAGCGGTCCCCGGCTGTCCGAAGGCCGCCGCTCCATCGCCTAGGTCGCCGGCCGCTTCTCGACCGGCGTCTCGGGGCCGAGCTCGACTCCTTCGATCGCGGCCATCGTCAGCCAGGCGGCCGCGCTCGCAAGCACCGCTGCGGGGATGGCGTCGGTGCCTTGCGTGCCCACGAGAACGGCGGCGAGCAGGACGGGAGTGATGAGGAGGCGCGTCTGCGCCGCTGCTCCCGCGGCGGTGCCCACGGCGACGGCGAGCGTCGGCGAGACGTCGAACACGACGACGGTCAGCGACGCGAGAGCGACGCCGAGGAAGATCGCCGGGAAGACAGGCCCGCCGCGGAAGCCGCAGCCGAGGCTGACCACGTACGCGAGGAGCTTGCCGACGAGCAGGATCAGGACGATCTTGGTCGACCCCGCCGACGTGACGGCGTTCAGCGAGGCCTGGCCGGAGAAGAGGATGTCCATCGGGTCGGCGCCGAGCCGGCCACCGAGCTCGGCGAGCAGCCCGACCGCAAGCCCGCCTCCGAGCAAGAGCGCCGGAAGAGCGAGGCGGCCGCCGAGCCCGTCCACCCGCTCGCCGGCCCGTCTGGCGACGAGCACGATCAGGGCGCCGACCACGCCGATGACGACGGCGACGACGAGGTCGAGGAGATGCACGCCGTCGTAGAGCGGCAGGTCGGAGACGACGAGACCCGGCGCCTCGAGGCCGCCCCAGTCGCCGAAGCCGACGAAGACGAGATAGCCGACGCCTGCGGCGACGAGCCCCGGAAGCAGGATGGGCAGAAGCACGGCGCCCATGCCGATGCCGCCCTCGACGAGCAGCATCCCCGCGACGAGCGGCCCGCCGAAGAGCGCAGAGATGGCAGCGAAGCCGCCCGCGCTGGCGAGCACCTTCGTGGCCCGTTCGCCCGCGGGCGAGAACCGGGCCGCGGCGACGCCGACGACGGAGCCGAGCGCGATGACGGGCGCCTCCGGCCCGAGCACCGCGCCGAATGGAAGCGTGCCGAGCGCGGCAAGAGCGACGCCGGGCGCGTCGGCGATCGGGGTCGGGGCCATGCTGAGGCCCTCGATCGGGGAGTGGCCACCGTCTCCGGGCAGGAGCAGCCGGGCGCCGACGACGATCGCTGCACCGGCGACGGGGATCCCGACGACGAGGTACCACGGGGCCGACGAGTGCCCGAGCGCGTCCGGCAGGTCGTGCCACAGCCAGTGCTCGAGGTCGTGGACGAGCGCGAGGAAGAGTGCCGCGACGAGCGCCGCCGGGACGCCGATGGCCGCACCGAGCAGCACGAGGCGGAGGTACGCCCGCCCGTCGAGGCCCCCGGCGCCCGAGGGGCCGCCCGGCGCTACGCCTGCGTTCCTACCGTGCGCCAAGGGCGCCGATCATACGCCTCGTTCGGACGTGGCTCCTTGGGACAATATGATGAGTTGCATTACATATGTACGATAGGGACGTGAAGCCCATCACGATTACGATTCCCGAGGAGCTGGACGCGGCAGCCGCAGCCGAAGCCAGGCGACGTGGGATCTCCAAGTCGGAGCTGATCCGCCGCGGGCTGGCGCTTCTGATCGAGGATGCTCCGCCCTCGAGCCGCGATCCATGGATCGCGCTCTCCGGCTTCGGGCCGGCGGAGCTTCGGATCGAGCCCGGGGAGATCGACGACACGGTCTACGCGGCTTGAAGTTCGCCGACACCAGTTGGTGGGTTGCGTGGGCGCTTCCCGGCGACAGGCGACACCGTGCGGCCCTCGATGCTCTGGCGTCGTTGGGTCGGGGAGAGCAGGTATTGACGACCAACCTCGTCGTCGGCGAGACCTGGACGTTCCTCCGTCGCAGGGTCGGACACCGCACGGCCGTCGCGTTCGTCGATCGAATCGGCCAGCTCCGCGACACGGCCGGGCTCGTCGTGCATCGTGTGAGCGCCGAGCAGGAGGACGCCGCTTGGGCGTGGTTGCGCAGGCACGACGAGCGCGAGCACTCCCTCGTCGATGCGACGAGCTTCGAGGTCATGCGCGACCGTCGTCTGCGGGAGGCGTTCGCGTTCGACCTGGACTTCGCGGCGGCGGGGTTCGTCGAGCTGACGGTCGTCTGACGGCCACGCGCGGAGCAAGTCCCGCCGCGGGCTGCTCTATGCTCGCCCGATGCCACATTCGTGGACGTTCCGTGGGAGTACGGAGAGTGCAGCGTGGTGAGCTCGGTGTCCCGCGCCATCCCGTGGCGGCTCTTGATCGCCGCGACCGCCGTCGTCGCGCTGGCGGCAGCCGTGATCTCGATCCGCGACACGCTGCTCGTCGTCTTCCTGGGCGTCTTCGGGGCGCTCGTGTTCGAGGTGCCGCTCCGCGCCTTCATGCGCCGGACGAAGCTGGGCCGCGGTGTCTCCGCGACGATCGTCGTGCTCGGCACGGCCGTGGGCGTGACGGTGCTCGCGCTGATCCTGCTCGTCCCCCTGGTCTCCTCGCTGCGGGATTTCGTGAAGGCGCTCCCCGAGCTCGTCCAGGAGCTGCGCGACTCGGGTGAGCTGTCGTGGCTCGGCGACTCGGGCGCGGCAGAGAACACTCAGCAAGGCGCCGCGAACCTCGCCGACTCGATCCCGCATGCGATCTCGGCGATCCTCGGTGTTGCAGGCTCGGCGTTCTCCGTCGGTCTGACGCTGTTCACGCTGATCTTTCTCACGCTCTTCCTGCTGGTCGACATGGAGCGGCTGCGCGGCGTCGTCCGGAGCATGCTCATGCCCGGCGACGCGGAGCGCTGGCTCGAGGTCTGGGAGCACGTGACGCAGACCGTGTCTCGCTGGGCGATCGGCGCGCTCACGATCGCCCTCATCGCCGGCACCGTCCAGGGCGTCACGGCGGCGCTGCTCGGCTCGAGCTACGCGCTTGCGCTCGGGATCATCGCGGGGTTCCTCGACCTGATCCCGAACCTCGGGGCCACCATCGCCGGCTTCATCCTCGTGCCGACGATCCTCGCGGAGGAGGGGCTCACCGACGCGCTGATCATGCTCGCCGTGGTGCTCGTGTACCAGCAGGTCGAGAACAACCTGCTCAGCCCGACGATCTACGGCAAGGCGGTGAACATCTCGGCGTTCTTCGTGATCCTCGGCGTCACGCTGTTCGGCGCGCTGCTCGGGGTGCTCGGCGCGCTTGTCGCCGTACCCGTCACCGCGTCGC
>DASUFC010000023.1:0-30019 GCA_036274755.1 Gaiellaceae bacterium | reverse complement strand
ATGATCTCCGCACCGGTCTTCTCCTCGCCCTCCAGGCTGTCGAGAACCTTGGCGACCGAAGCGCTCGCGTTCAGGAGCGCGACGCCGCCGCCCGGCCGAGCCAGACCCCTGAAGCAGCGGCAGCGAGCTGCCGCTGGTCGCAACAACTGCCTCCTGTCGGCGTCGTTCACTCTCGAAACGCCGAGGGCCGGCTTTCGCCGGCCCTCGCGCGGTAGATCAGGGAAGGGAACTCCCAGTCTAGAACGTCGACCTAGAAGTCCATCCCGCCGCCGGGCATGCCCGCGGGCATCGCCGGAGCCTTCTCCGGGATCTCCGCAACCACTGCCTCGGTCGTGAGGATGTTCTTCGCGATCGACGCGGCGTTCTGCAGCGCCGAGCGGGTGACCATGGTCGGGTCGATGATGCCGTTCGCGACCAGGTTCTCGATCTCGCCCGTGTCGACGTTCAGGCCCTCGCCCTTCTTGGCCGAGCGCACCTTGTCGACGACGACCGAGCCCTCGAGGCCCGCGTTGTAGGCGAGCTGCCGGAGGGGCTCCTCGAGCGAGCGGACGATGATCGCCGCGCCCGTCTTCTCGTCGCCCTCGAAGCCGCCGACCGTCTTGGAGATCGCGTCCGCGGCGTTCAGCAGAGCGACGCCGCCGCCCGCCACGATGCCCTCTTCGAGGGCAGCGCGCGTGGCCTGCAGCGCGTCCTCGACGCGGTGCTTCTTCTCCTTCATCTCGGTCTCGGTGGCAGCGCCGACCTTGACGACCGCGACGCCACCGGACAGCTTCGCGAGGCGCTCCTGGAGCTTCTCGCGGTCGAAGTCGGAGTCGGTGTTCTCGATCTCCTGCTTCAGCTGCTTGATGCGGCCCTTGATCGCCTCGGAGTCACCGGCGCCGTCGATGATCGTGGTCGTGTCCTTGTTGATCACGATCTTGCGGGCCTTGCCGAGCTGCGAGATCTTCGTGTTCTCGAGCTTGAGGCCCATCTCCTCGGTGATGACCTCGCCGCCCGTGAGGATGGCGATGTCCTCCAGCATCCGCTTGCGGCGGTCGCCGAACCCGGGAGCCTTCACGGCGACGGCCGAGAAGGTGCCGCGGAGCTTGTTGACGACGATCGTCGCGAGCGACTCGCCCTCGACGTCCTCCGCCACGATGAGCAGCGGGCGACCGGCCTGGATGACCTGCTCGAGCACCGGAAGGATGTCCTTGACCGCGCCGATCTTCTGGTTCGCGATGAGGACGTACGGCTCCTCGAGGACGGCCTCCATGCGCTCGGCGTCCGTGATCATGTACGGGCTGAGGTAGCCCTTGTCGAACTGCATGCCCTCGGTGAACTCGAGGTCGAGACCGAAGGTCTGACCCTCCTCGACGTTCACGACGCCGTCCTTGCCGACCTTCTCGATGGCGTCGGCGATGACGTCGCCGATTTCGCGCTCGCGCGAGGAGATGGTGGCGACGCGGGCGATGTCCTCCTTGCCGTTGACCTCGGTCGACTGCTTCTTGAGGTCCTCGACGACCGCCTCGACGGTCTTCTCGATGCCGCGCTTGAGCGCCATCGGGTTCGCGCCGGCCGCGACGTTCTTGAGACCCTCGCGGACGATCGCCTGGGCGAGCACCGTCGCGGTCGTCGTGCCGTCGCCGGCGACGTCGTTGGTCGCCGTGGCGACCTCGCGGACGAGCTGTGCGCCCTGGTTCTCGAACACGTCCTCGACCTCGATCTCACGGGCGATCGTGACGCCGTCGTTCGTGATCGTGGGCGCGCCGAACTTCTTGTCGAGGACGACGTAGCGACCCTTCGGGCCCAGCGTCACCTTCACCGCGTCGGCGAGGGTGTTGACGCCGCGCTCGAGCGAGCGACGTGCCTCCTCGTTGAACTTGAGCTCCTTGTGAGCCATGTCTTCTCGTTCCTCCTAAGCGAAACGCCTACGCGGCAGCGCCGGCAAGCTTCTTCTTGCCCTTGCTGCCTGTGGTTACGACCTTCGCGAGCACGTCCGACTCGCGCAGGATGAGGACGTCGTCGGCACCGACCTTGATCTCGGTCCCGCCGTACTTCGAGAAGATGACCTCGTCACCCACCTCGACGTCCATCTTGATGTAGTCCCCGTCCTCGTCACGAGCGCCGGGGCCGACTGCGAGGACGTTGCCGCGCTGCGGCTTCTCCTTCGCCGTGTCGGGCAGCACGATGCCGCTCACGGTCGTCTCCTCGTCATCGAGGACCTCGACGATGATGCGGTCACCAAGAGGCTGCAAATCCATTCGACCATCCTCCTTGCTACGGAGTTTGTGACAACGTTGGCACTCTCACCTTTCGAGTGCCAGAACCACCCTAGCACGCTCGTGACGAGTCGCCAAGCCAAATTGAGTCGATCTTGCTCAGATTCGACGAGCGCCTTGTCGAAGGGTGTTACAAAGTCGCATGCGCCGTGAATTCTCGGCAGGTGTCGTCCTCGTGCGGCGCATGCGGGGGCGTTGGTGGTTCGCCGCGGTGTGGCCGCGCGGCCGGCGCGAGGGAACCTGGGCGCTGCCGAAGGGGCTCGTCGACGCGGGCGAGAAGCCTGCCGAGACCGCGCTTCGCGAGGGGTTCGAGGAGACGGGCGTCCACGGGCAGCTCGGCCCGAAACTCGGAGACGTGCGCTACGTCTACACGTGGGAGGGCGAGCGCGTCTTCAAGATCGTGAGCTTCTTCCTCGCACACGCGCGCGACGGGCGGATCGGCGCCCTCCCGCCGGGAATGGAGATCGAGGTCGCCGAAGCGCGCTGGCTTCCGCTCACGGACGCGCCGTCGCTGCTGGCGTATCGCGGGGAGCGCGAGATGGCGGCCAAGGCGGCGGAGATTCTGGCCGGCGACCCTTTATAGTTGCGCCGCCGCGGATGCCGACCTTCGCCCTCAACTTCTACAACCCGGCGGTCGCCGAGCAGCTTCGCACGGGACGGAAGACGGCGACCATCCGTCTCGGCGACAAGTCGGTGAAGTACAAGAAGGGGATGATCGTGACCGTGCTCTGCGGAGCGCGGTACGGACAGCGTGAGCGCATCTTCGACGCCGTCATCGACAAGGTCGAGGTGAAGGCGCTCGGCGAGCTCTCGCCGCGCGAGATCGAGCACGACAACCCTCAGATCCGCCGCGTCGACGAGATGGTCTGGTTCCTCAGCCAGCTCTACAACCGCGAGGTCGCCGAGGACGAGATCGTCACGGTGATCCGCTTCAGTCAGATCACGTAGCGCAGTTCGGAAACGGCGATCGCAGTTTCCGAACGCGAAGATCCCTGAAGCGGTCGGCTTCGCCGCCCGATCGCGACGACTGACGGGCCTGGCGTCTGTCCGCTACTTCCCGGGACGGCGGATGGTGGTGCCAAAGAGCTCGGGGTCACGGACGCGACCGCCGCACTCCTCGCAGTCGACGGCGAACGCCGAGGCGATCGGCGCGTCACAGGCCGGACAGCGGTGACGAAGCTCGCCGCGGCACTGCGGGCACTCCGCCGGAAGGGCCGCCTCGTCCTCGAGGAAGTAGCGCAACGTGTGCCCGCAGGTGAGACAGAACGCCACCCAGTCGCCGAGCGTCTTGCGGCGCTCCTCCTGTATCCAGTTGCGCTTCGCGGGCACCCGGCGAATATAGCGCCCGGTGTTCGCGCTCGGAGACTGCGATCGCAGTTTCCGATTGCGCGACTCAGCCGAGCTCGCGCAGGTACGCGAGCACTGCGAGCACACGCCGGTGATCCGAGTCGGCGGGCGGCAGCACGAGCTTCTCGAAGATGCGGCCGACGTGCTTCTCGACCGCGCTCTCGGTAACGACGAGCGTCTCGGCGATCCCGGCGTTCGAACGCCCTTCGGCCATCAGCGCGAGCACCTCCCGCTCGCGCGGGGTGAGCTGGGAGAGCGAGCCGCGGCGGGCGACGAGCTGGCGGACGACCTCGGGATCGAGCGCCGTCCCGCCCTCGGCCACCCGTCGGACCGCAGCGACGAACTCGCTCGTGTCGGCCACACGGTCCTTGAGTAGATACCCGATCCCGCCCCGTCCGTCGGCCAGCAGCTCCGCTGCGTACGTCTGCTCGACGTACTGCGAGAGGACGAGGACGTTGAGCTCGGGCACGCGCCGACGTGCCTCGACGGCGGCGCGGATCCCCTCGTCGCGGAACGTCGGCGGGAGTCGCACGTCGACGACCGCGACGTCCGGCTTCTCGGTCACCGCAACCCGCAGGAGCGCCGATCCGTCCTCGACCGCCGCAACCACGTCGAACCCGCCCTCCGTGAGGAGCCGCACGAGACCTTCGCGCAGCAACGCGAGATCCTCCGCGATCACGACGCGCACGGCAGCTCCGCGCGGACGATCGTCCCGTGCGCTTCCGGGCTGGTCACGCTCAACGACCCGTCGAGCGCCTCCACACGGCGCGCGAGCCCGGGCAGACCCGTTCCGGCGCTCGGATCGGCGCCGCCGCGACCGTCGTCTCGAACCTCGATCTCGAGCACCCCGTCGCGTCGTGCGACCCGCACCCAGGCCTGCTCGGCCGTCGCGTGCTTCGCGACGTTCGTCAGCGACTCGGCGATGACGAAGTACGCGGCGGCCTCGACCTCGCGCGAGAGTCGCGGCCCGGGGTGCAGGTCGAGCGACACCGGCACCGGGCTTCGCGCAGCGAGCGCCGATACCGCAGCGTCGAGGCCGCGGTCCGTGAGGATCACCGGGTGCACGCCGCGGACGAGCTCGCGGAGCTCGGCGAGTGCGGACTTCGCCTCGGCGTGCGCGGAATCGATGAGCTCGGCCGCCGCCTCCGGTTCGGACTCGAGCTTCTCGCGGGCGAGCCCGAGATCGATGGAGAGCGCGACGAGCCGGGCCTGGGCTCCATCGTGGAGATCGCGCTCGATCCGCTCGAGCTCGTCCTGCTGCGCAACGACGGCGCCCGCACGGGTGCGCTCGAGCTCGTCCACCCGCTCGGCGAGCCCGGGAGCGAGCAGGGTGCGGGCGAGCAGCGCCTGGCCGCGGGCGAGAGCCGCGCAGATCCATGCCGTGAGAACCACCATGACGAGGCCGACGAGGGCGACGAGCAGTGCGAGCGGCCAGCTGTCGACCGTCCAGCTCCCCGAGTCCCCCGAGTCGACTCCGGGGATCCACCACCAGAACGGGATCGAGACGAGCAGGAGCGCTGTTGCCCAGAGCACGAGCGCGATCAGACCGAACGTGAAGCCGATGACGCTGACGAGGAGCAGCCACGCGTAGTCCTTCCACGTCTGCGGGTCGCTCGCGACGACGCGGGCGCGATGCCAGAAGCCTCCGCCGGACGCGTCGCGGTAGTGGCGTCCGACGCGCTCGGAGAGGACGAGACCCGCCCGATAACGCTCGAGATCCGCAAGCCAACGGTTGACGTATGCCGTCGCGAGCAGGATCGGGATGCCCACGAGCGTGATCAGGAGCGACAGCCCGACGGACGTGAGCGTCACGAGCACGACGAAGACCACGATGCTCATCACGAAGCCGAGCAGCAGGTTCGCGAGCTCGCGCCACGTGCTGGCCCGGAGCGGTCGCAGAAGGAAGGCGCCCACGGTCACGGCTCACACGCTACGGCCGCCCTGCGCGCGCCGCCATGCGGGTTCCCGGCGTCTCGACCTGCGGCTGGCCGCAGCCTGGATCGGCAGGCGCCTTCGTTAGAGTGACGACGACCCAGCGGACGACGGGAGACGACTGCATGGCCGTACGCGAAGCGGAGCCCGTGGGCTCGCTCCAGGAGGTGAAGGACGCAGGGCTCGATCGCGAGGACCTCCTGGGCATGTACCGCAGCATGATCCTGACCCGGGGGATCGAGGAGCGCGGTCACATCCTCTACAAGCAGGGAAAGATCCCGGGCTCGTTCTACACGGGGCGCGGCAACGAGGCTGCTGCGGTCGGCGTGGCGACGGCGATGGACTCGAACGACGTCGGCACGCCGCTCCACCGCGACATGGGCGTCCACGTCGTGCGCGGAGTCGAGCCGTGGCGAGTGTTCGCGCAGTACATGGGCCGAGAGGACGGGCCGACGCGCGGGCGTGACGGGAACGTGCACATGGCGATGCCGGAGCTCGGCCTGCACACCATGGTCTCGCACCTGCCGGCAATGCTCCCCGTCGCGACCGGCATGGCGCTCGCGTTCAAGATCCGTGGAGACCGGCGGGTTGCGGTCGGCTGGTTCGGCGAAGGCTCGGCCGCGCGCGGCGACGCCCACGAGGCGATGAACTTCGCCGGCGTCCGCCAGCTCCCGATGGTGTTCGTGTGCGACAACAACCAGTGGGCGTACTCGACCCCGACCTACCTGTCCTTCCCGGTCGAGCACATCGCGGACCGCGCGTCCGCGTACGGCTTCGAGGGCGTCGTCGTCGACGGGACCGACGTCCTCGCGGTCTACCGCGAGGCCAAGCGCGCGATCGAGAAGGCGCGCGAAGGCGGTGGTCCGACGCTGCTCGAGTGCCTGACGCTCCGCATGGAGGGCCACGCGGTGCACGACGACGCCTTCTACGTCCCGAAGGAGATGTTCGAGCAGTGGGCGGCGTACGACCCGATCGAGCGCTATCGCGCATGGCTGTACGAGCACGCCGACCTGACCGAGGACGAGGAGAGCGAGATCACCTCGGTCGTCAAGCGGCTCCTGAACGACGCGCTCGACCGTGCGGAGGCGTCGCCGCAGCCGGACCCGGCGTCGCTCGACGGGAGCGTCTTCGCAGCCTCCGAGGACCTCGACACACCGCACCACAAGTAATGGCCGAGATGACCTACATCCAGGCGATCTCGGACGCCCTGCGTCTCGAGATGCGACGGGATCCGCGCGTGTTCGTCATGGGCGAGGACGTTGGCGTCTACGGCGGTGCGTTCAAGGTGTCGCTCGGCTTCCAGGAGGAGTTCGGCCCGTGGCGCGTCATCGACACGCCGCTCTCGGAGACCGCGATCGTCGGTGGTGCGACGGGCGCAGCGCTCATGGGACTCCGGCCGGTCGCGGAGATGCAGTTCGCGGACTTCATCTCGTGCGCCTGGGATCACCTCGTGACCGTGGCCGCGAAGCAGTTCTTCCGCGCCCGCACGCCCGTGCCGATCGTGGTCCGACTGCCCTCGGGCGGTGGCTTCTCGGGCGGGCCGTTCCACTCGCAGAACCCGGAGACCTCGTTCGCGCACATCCCGGGCCTCAAGATCGTGTGCCCGTCGACGCCGCACGACGCGAAAGGCCTCCTCGCCAGTTCGATCGAGGACCCGAACCCGGTTCTCTTCTTCGAGCACAAGCACCTCTACCGACGGATCAAGGGCGACGTGCCGGAGGAGCGCTACACCGTCCCGTTCGGGCAGGCACGCGTCCATCGCCCGGGCGACGACGCCACCATCGTGACCTGGGGCGCGATGGTGCACACGGCGACCGAGGCCGCGAACGCACTCGCCGAGGAGGGATTCGAGGCTGAGGTCATCGACCTCCGCACGCTGATCCCATGGGACAAGGAGCGCGTCCTCGAAGGCGTCGAACGCTGCTCGAAGGTGCTCGTCCTGCACGAGGACACGCGGACCGCCGGCTTCGGCGCCGAGATCGCCGCGACGATCGCCGAGGAGGCGTTCGAGCACCTCGACGCGCCGATCGTGCGCATCACTGCGCCCGACATGCCGGTGCCGTTCGCGCCCCCGCTCGAGAAAGCCTTCATCCCCCAGGTCGACGACGTCGTCGACGCACTCAGAGAGCTCGCCGCTTACTAGGAGGAAGGGGAATCGTGTCGACCGGAACGCAGACCGAGGTGGTCATGCCACAGATGGGCGTATCGGTGTCCGAGGGGACGATCACGAAGTGGCTCAAGCAGGTCGGTGAGGCGATCGGCCGCGACGAGCCGCTACTCGAGATCTCGACGGACAAGGTCGACACCGAGGTGCCGAGCCCCGCGGAGGGCGTCGTCACCCAGATCCTCGTCCAGGAGGGCGAGACGGTCGAGGTGGGAACGGTGCTCGCGACGATCGGAGCCGCCGGCGCGGCCGTCGCTCCCGCAGAGCCTGTTCCGGCCGAGCCGGCGGCGCCCGCGGCTGAGGCTGCTCCGGAGCCGGTCGCCGCCGCGTCCCCCGAGCCCCCCGTGTCGGCGCCGCCGCCCGCGCCCGCGCCAGCCCCGGCCGAGCCCGCCCCCGCCGAGCCCGTTCCCGCAGTTGCCGCTGTGCCCGCGCCGAGCGGAAACGGGAGGACGTTCGTCTCGCCCGTCGTCGCGCGGATCGCAGCCGAGCACGGCATCGATCCCGCGACCGTGCCCGGGACCGGAACCGGCGGCCGCGTGACGAAGAAGGACATCCTCTCGTTCATCGAGTCGGGAGCGATGGCCGCGCAGCCGGCTGCCGCCGCGCCGGCGCCGGCCCCCGAGCCCGCGGTCGCGACTGCACCGACGGCACCGGTCGCGGCGGCGCCCGTGGAGCCGCCCGCTCCGCCGACGCCCGAGCCCGTTCCCCAGGCAGCCGCCGCAGCGCCACCGCCCGCACCGACACCGGTGGCGCCCGCCGCTCCACCGGCTCCGCCTCCCGCCGCCGCTCCCGCGGCCGCAGCCGCGAGCGACGTCGAGCTCGCTCCCGGCGAGGAGCTCCAGCCGATGACTGCCATGCGGCGAGGTGTGATGGACCACATGCGCCGTTCGCTCGACACCGCGGCGCACGTCACGAGCGCGATCGAGATCGACATGGCCCGCGTGGTCGCGCTCCGCGCGAAGCTGAAGCCCGAGCTCGCCGCCCAGAAGATCAATCTCACCTACCTCGCGTTCATCGCCCGCGCGACCGTGGACACGATTCTCGACTACCCCTGGATCAACGGGGAGCTGCGCGGGCAGAGCATCGTCACCCGCCCGTTCGTGAACCTCGGGATCGCCGTCGCGCTCGACGACGGGAAGGGCCTGATCGTTCCCGTCATCCGCAACGTGCAGGACCTGAACCTCACGGGCACGGCACGAGCGATCCAGGACCTCGCCGAGCGCGCCCGCACGAAGAAGCTCCTGCCGGACGACGTCCAGGGCGGCACGTTCACGATCACGAACCCGGGGAGCTTCGGGACGTTCCACGGAACGCCGATCATCAACCAGCCCCAGTCGGCCATCCTCGGCACCTACGCTCTCGTCAAGCGGCCGTGGGTCGTGCAGGACGACCTGGGCAACGACGTGATCGCGATCCGCCCGCTCATGAACCTGACGCTCACGTACGACCACCGCCTCGTCGACGGTGCGTACGCGGGGATGTTCCTCCGCGATCTCCGTCACCGGCTCGAGAGCTGGGACGAAGCGGCGTACTAGGCGAGTCGGCCGTGGGAACGCGCATCGTCCCGTTCATCGGGTACGAGGACGCCGGTGCAGCCATCGACTGGCTCGAGCGGGCCTTCGGCTTCGTCGAGAACCGCGACGAGCGGTACGAGGAAGCCGGCGTCGTCACGCATGCCGAGCTGGACCTCGACGGCGCGACGGTCTTCGTCTCGACCCCCGAGGGCTACGTGAGCCCGCGACGGCTGCGCGAGTCCTCCGAGCTCGCGCACCGCTCGTACGACAACCCGTGGGTGATCGACGGGCTGTACGTGGAGGTCGACGACGTGGACGCGCACCATGCCCGGGCGGTGGCGGCCGGTGCGACGATCATCCGCTCTCTCGACGAGGCGCACGGCATACGGCGCTACACCGCCGAGGATCCCGAAGGACACCGCTGGATGTTCGGCCGGCAGCTCGAGGCGACGGGGTGACGACGCTCGAGGGCGCGTGCCTGTGCGGGGCAGTTCGGTTCGAGGTCACGGAGCCGTTCCTACGCACGACGCAGTGCCACTGCGAGTTCTGCAAGCGGATCTCGGGTGGCTACGGGACGGTGAGCGGCCGCGCGAGGACCGAGTCGATCCGCGTCCTGGAAGGACGCGACCTCCTGACCTCCTTCACACCAGAAGGGGGTTCGGCGAAGACCTTCTGCTCCGTCTGCGGGTCGAACCTCTTCGGCGGCGGCTGGCCGGAGTCGGAGAGCTCGAGCGTCCGCCTCAGCGCGTTCGGCCTCGACTACGACCGCAAGCCCGAGGCCCACACCTTCGTCCGCTCGGTCGCCGACTGGGAGATCCTCCCCGACGACGGCCTGCCGCGCTACGACACGCGCGCGAGCTGAGAGACGTGCGCGGCGCATACCTCATGAGCCTGGGCCTCGTCCCCTACGGCGAGGCCTTCGAACTTCAGCGCTCGCTCGCCGGGGCCGTGTCCCAGGGAGCCATTCCCGAGACCGTCGTCTTCCTCGAGCATCCGCCCGTCGTCACGGTCGGACGCCGCACGGAGACCGACGTCGAGCTCCACATCCCGGAGGGCACCGACGTCGAGATCGCCGAGACCGATCGGGGCGGCAAGTCGACCTTCCACGGTCCGGGCCAGCTCGTCTGCTATCCGATCCTCGACCTCTCGAAGCACGGCAAGGACGTCAAGCGGTACGTGCGCGACCTCGAGGCGGCGCTCATCCGCACACTCGGGGCCTTCGAGCTCGAGGCCGTGAGCTACGACGGGCTGACGGGCGCCTGGATGCCGCCCGGCGGAGGACAGGGACCGAGGAAGATCGCGTCCATCGGCGTCCACGTCTCACGCTGGGTGACGACGCACGGCTATGCGCTGAACGTCGACCTCGACCCGACGCCGTTCACCGAGTGGATCACCGCGTGCGGTCTCGAGGACGCCCAGTTCACCACGATGGCGCGCGAGCTCGGCCGGCCGATCGGCGTGGACGACGTACGGCCTGCCGCGATCGAGGCGCTCGCGGAGGTCTTCGGGCTCGCGTTCGACGAGGTTCCCGCGAGCGACGGCGCCGGGCTCTGGCGCCAGTCGATCCACACCACGCTGGCGGCGCGATGAGCGGATGGAGCGTCATCCCATCCATCCGCGTCTCCGACCTCGACGCGGCGCTCGACTTCTACGTCAGCCGGCTCGGCTTCGCCGCTCAGGGTGACGCAACGCACGGGAACGTCAGCGTGGTCCGCGGAGACGCGCGCATCATGCTCGAGGCGCCGATGGGCTTCTACAGCGAGGGCTACGACGCCGCTATTCGCAGCCGTCTCGGCTCGACCTCACCGAACGCGCTGTATATGGAGGCCGACGACCTCGACGAGTTCTATCGCCTCCTCGAGGACCAGGGGGCGAAGATCGTCGACCCGCTCGCCGAACGCCCGTGGGGGCAGGCCGAGTTCACGGTCGAGGACCCCGCTGGCAACTGGCTGACGTTCTGGAGGAAGCGCTAGCGGAGGCCGAGCTCGGCGGTTCGCCGTAGGTCGTCCCCGATCAGAGGTCGTCGAGCTCCTCCGGGCACGAGATCTCGCGATCCTCTCGGAAGCGCGCGTACGCGACGCTCGGGTCGGAGGTCTCCTCCTCGACTCCGGCGCCGTGGCGGAGCGCAGCCTCCTCGACCGGGTACACGAGGTCCCGGCCCTTTCGTCGCGCACCGATGCCGACGACGACGCAGGGACCGTCGCCGGCGCCGACGAACACGTGTCGCGTCATCGGAGGGCAGTGCACGAAGTCCCAGGCGCGCAGAGGTCGCTCCTCGCCCTCCACGACGAGCAGGCATTCGCCCGAGAGCACGAGGAAGCCCTCCTGCGCGTCCTCCGCGTGGTACATGGCGTTCGGCTCGCCCGGTCGGAGGATCCCGATGTTGACGCCGACCTGCTCGAAGCGCGCGAGCTCGCTGTCGAACATCGTGAAGAGGCCCATCTCTCCCTCGAACCACCGGAGGTCGCGTGCGTTGACGACGAACCAGCCTTCGCCGGAGACGCGCACGCCACTCTCGCTCCCCTCGAACGGGGCTTCGGGAACCACCGCCTCTAGACTATTCCTCCGGCAGAGCGGTATCCACGAAGTGTGGATTCCGCTCGCCTAAGATTCCTGAAGCCGGCCGCACTCGCGGCCGGGTCGTTGCGCAAACTCATCCTGTGCACAAGTCCTTGCCCGTTGCAGATCGCCCGCGCCGCCCCGAGTGGATGAAGGTGCGCGCACCGAGCGCCAACTCGCGCTACTTCGAGGTGAAGAGCCTCATGCGCGAGGGCGGCCTGCACACCATCTGCGAGGAGGCGCGCTGCCCGAACATCGGTGAGTGCTGGGGGCGTGGCACCGCGACCTTCCAGATCCTCGGGGAGACATGTACGCGTGCTTGCCGCTACTGCTACGTCCATTCGGGCAAGCCGGACGGGCCGCCGGACCCGCTGGAGCCGCTGCGACTCGCGCAGGCCGCGGCACAGATGAAGCTGTCGCACGTCGTCGTCACCTCGGTCGACCGGGACGACCTCGCTGACCGTGGCGCCGCGCACTATGCAGCGACGATCCGCGCGATCAAGCGCAAGCTCCCCGCCGCGAAGGTCGAGATCCTGACGCCCGACTTCCTCGGGGTGGAGGAGGAGGCGTTGGCCACGGTCCTCGGCGCGAGGCCCGAGGTGTTCAACCACAACATCGAGACGGTGCGCCGCCTGCACGCGCGGATGCGTGGCGCGAAAGCGAGCTACGACAAGGCCCTCTGGCTCCTCGAGCGGGCGAAGGAGGTCGCCGCCTACCCCGTGCTCACGAAGTCGGGGATCATCGTCGGTCTCGGCGAGACGAACGACGAGGTCGTCGACACGATGCGCGACCTCCGCGCGCACGGCGTGGACGTCGTCACGATCGGCCAGTACCTGCAGCCGTCTCCGAAGCATGCGCAGATCGACCGCTGGGTCCATCCGGACGAGTTCCGCTGGTTCCGCGAGCAGGGCGAGGAGCTCGGATTCGGTTCGGTCTTCGCGGGACCGCTCGTGCGCTCGTCGTACCGCGCGGACGAGCAGCGCCACGCGGCCGAGACGGGCCGCGGCGCAGTCGCGTATTGACGCTCGCGAGCGCACCGGACACCATGTAGGGACTTCGCGACCGGCGCGGTCGCGCCCCGGGGAAGGGAGATCAATCGTGCGCATCCGCATCGCCTCGATGCTGGTACTCGTCGCGGCCGTCGTCCTCCTGGCCTTCAGCGGGTCGGCGGGCGCAATCACGAAAGGCGCCTACGACGGCAGCGGACACCCGTACGTCGCATATCTCGACAACGGCGTGTTCTCGTGCTCCGGAACGCTGCTGTCATCGACCGTCCTCCTCACCGCCGCGCACTGCTTCAGCGACGGGCCGTCCGCGTACGGGCAGAACACCGCGACGAAAGCGCCGCTCGTTCGCGTGACCTTCAACCCCAACCTGGCGAACACGCCGGCCGACCAGAACGTCTGGTGGTGGGGCAGCTACTACTGGGATCCCGGGTTCTCGCTCGCAGGCGGCAGCGGCCTCCCGGGCTTCGACACCCATGACGTCGCCGTCGTGATCTTCACGCCGACCGGCTGCGTCGTACCCCCGAATCGCAGAGGAACGAACACCTGCGGGCCAGTCCCATCCGCCGCGACCTCAGGTACCTACGGCCTGCTCGCACAACGGAACCTGGTCGACTCGCTCGTGAACAACACGCCGATCGACATCGTCGGCTTCGGTACGCAGAACTTCCTGAACGGCGGCGGTCCCTGTGGTGGCCCGTGCAAGAAGGTCGACGGAGACGCCTTCACACGCTTCTACGCGCAGACGACGCTGATCGCCAGCAACCACCGGATCAGCGATGAGTTCCTCAAGCTGCACGCGAACAAGGGCGGCGTGTGCACGGGCGATTCCGGAGGCCCCGACCTGCTCGGCGGGACGAACGTCGTGCTCGCGGTCAACTCGTTCGGGAACGGCACGAGCTGCCAAAGCAACGGCTACTCGTACCGCGTCGACACGGCGCAGGCGCAGGACTGGATCGCAGCGACCGTCGCAGCACGTGGCGCGAGCATCCCGTGAGCTAGTCGCTCGAACTGCGAGACGCGAGGGCCGCCGGGAGGCGGCCCTCGTGATCACGCTATGGACGAAGCCATGGACCCAGACGCGGCTCGGAGCCGCCCAGCCCAACCGGGGGACGACGCTACCGCCTGCCGACGCGCAGGGCGTCAACCCACAATCTGGATCAGCCGTGCGGCTTGGCCATCGCGTGGAAGTCGAGCGCCTCGTCGAGGATCGCCTCGTCCACGCCAGCCTCGCGCGCTACCTCGCGCAACGAGCGTCCGGACGCGGTGGCCTCCTTCACGATCTCCGTCGCCTTGTCGTACCCGATGTACGGGTTGAGCGCAGTGGCTGCCGAGAGCGTGCTCTCCGCGTACAGCTCCGCCCGCTCCCGGTTCGCCTCGATCCCCTCGACGCATTTGTCCGCGAGCAGCCGCGACGCGCTCGAGAGGAGCTCGATCGAGTCGAGCAGGTTCCGCGCCATGAGCGGGATGTAGACGTTGAGCTCGAACTGGCCGCCCATGCCGCCGACGGTGATCGCCGTGTCGTTGCCGATCACCTGCGCCGCGACCTGGGTGACGACCTCCGGGATCACCGGGTTCACCTTCCCGGGCATGATCGAGCTGCCCTTCTGCAGTTCGGGGAGGAAGAGCTCCGAGAGACCCGCGCGTGGCCCGGAGCCCATCAGCCGCAAGTCGTTCGCGATCTTCGTCAGCGAGACGGCAACCACCTTCAGTGCGCCCGAGGCCTCGACGAGACCGTCACGAGCAGCCTGCGCCTCGAAGTGGTCGGCTGGAGCGGAGATCGCGAGACCCGTGTCGTTCGAGAGGTACTCGCGAACGCGCGCCGCGAACTCGGGGTGCGTGTTCAGGCCCGTGCCGGTCGCGGTTCCTCCGAGTGGAATCTGCCCGAGCCGGGGCATCGCGTCGCGAACCCGCGCCGCCCCCTGCCGCACCTGCGCCGCGTAGCCGGAGAATTCCTGGCCGAGCGTCACGGGGACGGCGTCCATGAGGTGCGTCCGCCCCGACTTGACGACGTCGTCGAACTCGACAGCCTTTGCCTCGAGCGTGTCCGCAAGACGATCGAGCGCGGGCAGGAGATCGTTCGCGAGCTCACCGAGAGCGGCGAGATGCACCGCGGACGGGAAGACGTCGTTCGAGGACTGCCCCATGTTCACGTGGTCGTTCGGATGCACACCTTCGCCCGCGAGCGTGGCGATGACCTCGTTCGCGTTCATGTTCGAGCTCGTCCCAGAGCCGGTCTGGAAGACGTCGATCGGGAACTGGTCGTCGAACTCGCCTGCGGCGATCCGGTCTCCCGCCTCCGCGATGCGCTCGGCGAGATCGGCATCGAGGAGACCTAGATCGCCGTTCACGCGCGCCGCGGCGGCCTTGATGCGGCCGAGCCAGCGCGCGACGGGGACCGGGATCGGCTCTCCGGAGACCGGGAAGTTCGCGATCGCCTTCTCCGTCTCGGCGCCCCACAACGCCTGCTGCTCGACTGCCTCCGACACGCTCGCGAGTCTAGCTCCGCCGTGTCGGCACGCCTCCGCGGAAATCGCGGATGCCTTCCCCTGTGGGGGTCGTCAGCCTGAGCGCGCCGCGTCGAGCAGCTCGTCCCACGAGGCGAGCTTCACGCGCGGGCGGCCCCCGACCTCCCCGCGAGCCCGCTCGATCGCGTCGATCGCCTCCCAGCCCGACTGCAGGACGACCGCGACTCCGCGCCCGGCCAGGAGGTCGTCGATGCTCCCTCCACCTCGGCCGGCGAGGCGCCCGGCGCGTGCGTCCTCGAGGATGCGCTCGACGGTCTCGGTCGCGTCCTTCTTGTTCGTTCCGATGACGCCTGTCGGACCGCGCTTGATCCAACCCGCGCAGTAGAGGCCGGGGATCGGCACGCCATTCTCGTCGAGCACACGACCGCCCTCGTTCGGGATCGTTCCCGCGTCCTCGGCGAACGGGACCCCGGGGAGCGAGACGCCGCGGTACCCGACGCTGCGAAAGACGATCCCGCACGGGATCACCTCTCGCTCGTCCGTCGCCACGGCTCTGACGCTTCCGCCCTCGCCGGCCTCGAGCCGGTTGTGCACCAGCTCGATTCCCTCGACCCGTCCCTCACCCAGGATCGCGACGGGCGACACGCAGAACCGCAGACGGACGACCCTCGACTTCCCGGACGGCGCGTGCGCGGCGAACTCGCGCAGGATCTCGACGTTTCGCTGGACGATGTTGGAGCCGGCGTCGAGCTCGGACGCGCTCGCCGGATCCAGCTCGAGCTCGGCCGGATCGACGAGCACGTCCGCGTCGGCGAGCTCGCCGAGCTCCTGGAGCTCCGTCGACGTCCAGGCGGCCTGCACCGGCCCGCGACGACCGAGAACGACGATCTCGCGAATGCCCGAGCCGACGATCGCCTCGATCGCGGCATCCGTCGTATCGGTAGGCGCAAGCTCCTCGCGCGCGAGGGCGAGCATGCGAGCGACGTCGAGCGCCACATTGCCGTTGCCGATCACGACCGCCCGTTCGTGGGAGAGGTCGAAGTCCAGGGCCTGGAAGTCGGGGTGGCCGTTGTACCAGGCCACGAATGCGGTGGCGGGCCACGAGCCCGGAAGATCCTCGCCGGGAATGCCGAGCCGCCTGTCCGTCTGCGAGCCGACCGCATACACGACGCCGTCGTAGAGCGCTGCGAGCTCGTCGTGGCTCACGTCTCGGCCGACCTCCACGTTGCCGAGAAAGCGGAACCCGGGTCGCGCCGCGATCTTCTCGAATGCGCGCGACACGGTCTTGAGCTGAGGGTGATCGGGAGCGACTCCGAGGCGGACGAGCCCCCACGGGGTCGGCAACCGTTCGATCAGGTCGACCTCGACCATGGGATCCTCGCTCGCGAGCAAGGCAGCGGCCGCGTAGTACGCAGCCGGGCCCGACCCCACGATCGCGACACGAAGGACGGACATCGGCGGGCATGGTACGACGGACCCGGGCCGGCCCGACGTGCGAGCATTCCGCGGATGTCGAGGCAGCTCTTGGGAAGGATCGCGACCGTCGCAGGCGCGCTCGCGCTGGTCGCGCTGCTCGCGGTCCTGGGCCGCGCGTGGTGGGACAGCCGCCTCCCGCAGACGTACAGCGTCATGTCCTACGGAACGCACGACTACGGCGGGGGCCCCGCGCCGCCGGACCATTCCGAGCACGGCGGTGGCACGAGCGTCTCCGCCCTACGCGAACCGGGACACGAGGTACCGGACGCCCGCTTCGAGCTCACGGCGAAAGCCGCCGACATCCGGCTCTCCGGCGGGCGTGTCGTCCACGCGCTGACCTTCGACGGCATGTCGCCCGGCCCGGAGCTCCGCGTGCACCAGGGCGACCTGGTCGAGGTTCGGCTTCGCAACGCCGACGTCGATCAGGGTGTGACCATCCACTGGCACGGCATCGACGTCCCGAACGTCGAGGACGGGGTCGCGGGAGTCACGCAGAATGCTGTCCTGCCGGGCGAGAGCTACACGTACCGCTTCCGTGCGAAGCAGGTCGGAACCTTCTGGTACCACACGCACCAGGTCTCCTCGACGGACGTCGGACGCGGCCTCTTCGGCGTGATCGTCATCGAGCCCAGTGAACGGCAGCCCGGTGTGGACATGGTCGTTGCCGCCCACACGTACGACGGGATCGCGACGCTGAACCGCGACGAGGGTGGGGGGCGACGGAAAGTTCCGGTTGGCACGCCCGTCCGCATTCGGATCGTGAACACGGACAGCTCCGAGCACACGTTCACCGTCTCGGGAACGCCGTTCCGCGTCCTCGCGATCGACGGGACCGACCTCAACGGGCCTACCGAACTGCGAGATGTCGCACTCCCGGTCGCCGCCGGCGGTCGGATCGACGTGGGCTACGTCCAGCCGCCGCATGGGGTCAGTGTCGGCCTCGAGGGCACGAGCGTGGCGATCACCTTCGGCCCGGGTTGGCCCCAGGTGAGCGAGACGAAGCCGACGATCTCGTTCGATCCGCTGACGTACGGCCGACCCGCACCGACGCCCTTCTCCGCATCGAGCACGTTCGACCGCGACTTCCACCTCGCAATCACGAAGAAGCTCGGGTTCTACGACGGCAAGCCCGGCCGCCAGTGGGCGCTCAACGGGAAGATCTACCCGGACGTCCCGATGTTCGTCGTCGAGAAGGGCGACCTCGTGCGCGTGACGATCGCGAACAGGACGCGGGTCGTCCACCCCATGCACCTCCACGGGCACCACGCGCTCGTCCTGAGCCGAAACGGTGAGCCGTCCACCGGAAGCCCCTGGTGGACGGACACTCTGAACGTCGTCCCCGGTGACGAGTACGTGATCGCGTTCCGAGCGGACAACCCGGGGATCTGGATGGACCACTGCCACAACCTCGGCCATGCTGCCGCCGGTCTCACGATGCACCTCGCCTACGCGGGGATCACGACGCCGTTCCTCGTCGGAGGCGAGGACGGCAACACACCGGAATAGCGCTCGACTACGCGGGGACGGGCGCTCCCGGCAAACCCTTGCGTTGCCGCCACAGCAGCCACTCGCTGTAGACGATCCAGGACGTCAGACCGAGGATCAGGAACGCGTTGATGGGATGCAGGAAGCCGACGGGGAACGGCACCTCGAAGCCGATCCAGGCGAGCCAGAGCTGGAGGAAGAGCAGGGCGAAGAGCAGGCCGTGCTTTCCGAGCCGCCACCGCCCGATCCCCGCGATGAGCCCGATGATCATCAGCACGAGCCCAGCCAAGATCACGAAGTAGCCGAAGGCCGCGTGGAACTGGAAACCGTCCTCGAACGTCTTGTCGTCGATCGTCGAGCCTTCGTCATCGAGCTTCTTGGCGACAAAGAACGCGCCGTATCCAGCCAGGCCGATCTGAATGATCACCATGACGAACACGACCATCGACCAGACCCAGTAGACAGTGCGCACGTGACCTCCCGTCGTTGACGGGCCGAGCCTACGACAGCGTCACGACGAACTCAAGCAGGCGGCAGGAGGGGTTACGGGACGGGCGCGCTAGTGCGAGCAGCCCGAGCCGCAGCCGCCGACGTGCGTTCCCTCGGGGAGCTCCTCGCCCTCGTCCACCTGGAACGAGTGGCCGCAGCCGCACGAGGAGACGGCGTTCGGGTTGTCGATCTTGAACCCGGACTCCTGAATCGTGTTCAGGAAGTCGATCGTGGTGCCGCGCAGGTAGGGCGCGCTGTACGGGTCGACGACGACCGGAATGCCCTCGAGCTCGAGCTCGACGTCGCCCTCGGCGACACCGGCGTCGAACCCGAGGCCGTACTGGAATCCGGAGCACCCGCCACCCTGGATCGCAACGCGAAGGACGAGCGTCTCCGCGTCCTGCTCCTCGGCCATGAGCTCCTTGATCTTCGCCGCCGCGACGGGCGTGAGCGAGATCAGCGTGTCGATCGGATGCTCGACGGTAGCCACGGGCTCATCGTAGCGGACGGGGTTCCGGATCTCGGTGAATGCAAGTTTGTGACACTCGTATCGCTCATTCTGTGCGGGTTTGTCGAACCCTTCGTGCGTCGGAAGGGGGAGTGCTAGGCTCGCCTCCAGGTCCCGACGTCCGGGGGTCACGCGTGCTTTCGAACTGGCTGCCCTTCCTCTTCTACGCCGTCTTCGCGGCAGCCATCCCGGCGACGATGATCGTCGCCTCGTTCGTGCTTCCCGGCCGCCCGATCTCGCGGACGAAGCAGCGGATGCTCCCGTTCGAGTCCGGCGTGTCCGAGGGCGCTCCGCCACGCGAGCGGCGCTTCACCGTCAGCTTCTACCTCACTGCGATCCTCTTCATCCTCTTCGACATCGAGATCGTCTTCCTCTACCCGCTCGCGGTGCAACTCGACGCGCTCGGCTGGTTCGGGGTCGCCGAGTTCGCGGTGTTCGTCGCGATCCTCGGCGTCGCCTACGTCTACGTGTGGCGGAAAGGGGCGCTCAACTGGCACTGAAGAAGGAGCTGCCGGTCGTGAGCGACCGCCCGCTGGCGAAGGCGGGCCTTCAGTCCGAACGCGTCCTCATGCCAGAGCGCGGGCCGGGGGTGTTCGAGCGCGAGGTCGCCGAGATTGAGGACGCGCTGCTCCTCACGACCGTCGAGAAGGCGGTCGCCTGGGCGCGGTCGCACTCGGTCTGGCCGGACACGTTCGGGCTCGCGTGCTGCGCGATCGAGATGATGTCGATCGTCTCGTCGCGCTACGACGTCGCGCGCTTCGGCATGGAGCGCTTCTCGTCGTCGCCGCGCCAGGCCGACCTGCTGATCATCTCCGGCCGCGTGACGCACAAGATGGCCGCGCCGCTACGGCAGGTCTACGACCAGATGCTCGAGCCGAAGTGGGTCATCGCGATGGGCGCGTGCGCGAGCTCGGGCGGGATGTTCAACAACTACACGATCCTCCAGGGCGTCGACAAGATCGTCCCCGTGGATGTCCACGTGCCCGGCTGCCCGCCGCGGCCGGAGGCGCTGATGGAGGGGATCATCAGGCTCCACGAGAAGATCCGCGGAGGCGTTCCGCCGGCCTACGAGATCCGCGGGGTCGCGGAGTGATCGGAGACACAGCGTGACCACGTACGCGGGAATCCCGGGCGTCGTCGAGACGCGCGACGCGCTCGGCGAGACGACGCTGGTCGTCGATCCGGCGCGCCTCGTCGAGGCATCGCTCGCTCTCCGGGACGAGCACGGGTTCAACTTCCTCGCCGACATCGCCGCCGCCGACTACCTCGGCTGGGGCGAGCAGGAGGTGGCGGGCTACATCGGCACCGCGGCGGGACGCGACATCCACGAGCCGGGATCGCAGGGCCTCGCGCGCGTGCCCGACCCGAAGCCGAAGCGCTTCTCGATCTCGTACCACCTGCTCCGTGTCGATGACGACCCCGTGCGCCTGCGGGTGCAGGTCTGGCTGGACGACGGCGAGTCGGTGGAGACACTCATCGGCGTGTGGCCCGCAGCCGACTGGTTCGAGCGCGAGGTGTGGGACATGTTCGGCATCCGCTTCGAGGGCCACGGCAACCTCGTGCGGATCCTCATGCCGGAGGACTGGGAGGGCCACCCGCTCCGCAAGGACTATCCGCTCGGCGGCGAGCCCGTGCGCTTCTCGGACGAGGACTGATGAGCGTCCTTCCGAGCACCCGGATCTACGAGGGCACGCGCATCCCGAGCCCGGTTCCGACGATCCTCGAGGTCGATCCGGAGAAGCACCGGCTCGAGGACATCCTGCGCGTCAACTTCGGCCCGAACCACCCCTCGACGCACGGCGTGCTGCGCCTCGTCGTCGACCTCGACGGCGAGACGGTCGCCGGCATCCGCGCCGTCATCGGCTACCTGCACACCGGGTTCGAGAAGAACATGGAGCACAAGTCGTGGTGGAAGTCCGTGACGTACGCGCCGCGAATCGACTACGTCTCCTTCCATGCGAACGAGCTCCTGTACGTCCTCGCGATCGAGAAGCTCCTCGGGCTCGAGGCACCCCGCCGCGCCGTCTGGGCGCGCATGGCGCTCGCCGAGCTCAACCGCATCCACTCCCACCTCGTCTGGCTCGGGACCTCGGCGCTCGAGCTGGGGGCGATCTCGCTGTTCTGGTACTGCTTCGACGACCGCGACCAGATCCTCGACCTCTTCGAGATGGCCGGCGGCACGCGGATGCACACGCGGTACGTCCAGGTCGGGGGCATCGCCGAGGACCTCCCGCCCGGATTCGTGCCCGAAGCCCGCAAGTTCTGCGAATCGATGCCGAAGTCGGTCGACGAGTACGAGGCGATCCTCGACCGCAACGCGATCTGGCTCGAGCGCACGAAGGGCGTCGGGCCCCTGTCGGCCGACGACGCGCTCGCGCTCGCGCAGTCGGGCCCGATGCTGCGCGCGTCCGGGGTGGACTGGGACCTCCGCAGGAACATGCCGTACCTCGCGTACGACGAGGTCGACTTCGACGTTCCGGTCTATCCGAACGGCGACGTCTACGACCGCTACAAGGTTCACATGGACGAGATGCGCGAGTCCGTGCGCATCGTGTCCCAGTGCCTCGACCGGCTCGAGCAGACGGAAGGCGAGCCCTGGATCGCGGACGACCGCAAGGTCGTCCTGCCGCCGCGGCACGAGCTCCACACGTCGATGGAGTCCCTCATCCACCACTTCAAGATCGTCACCGAGGGCTTCACGGTTCCGGAAGGCGAGGTCTACGTCGCCATCGAATCGCCGCGCGGCGAGGCCGGGTGCTACCTCGTTTCCGACGGCGGGCCGCGACCCTGGCGTGTGAAGTTCCGCGCTCCGAGCTTCGCATCGCTGCAGGCCACGGCGACCGTCGTCCAGGAGCTCCTCATCGCCGACCTCATCGCCGCCGCGGGCTCGCTCGACCCGGTCATGGGAGACGCCGATCGATGAACGTCCCTGCCGAGATCCAGAAGCTCCGCAAGCGCTACCCGGACTCGCTGTCGGCGGTCATGCCGGCGCTCCGCCTGGCGCAGGACGAGAACGGCGGCTGGCTCTCTCCGGACGCGATCCGCGAGGTCGCGGACGCGCTCGAGCTCACTCCCGCCTATTGCCTCTCGATCGCGTCCTTCTACGACCAGTACTACCTCGAGCCCGGCGGCGCGAAGCGCGTCGAGGTGTGCACGAACGTGTCGTGCGCGCTCTCCGGCGCCCAGCAGGTCCTCGAGGCCTTCGAGCGCGAGCTCGGCGTCTCGGCGGGCTCGACGTCCGAAGACGGCGCCTTCACGCTCGGGACGATCGAATGCCTCGGCGGCTGCGGCTGGGCGACGATCGTCGCGATCGACAACCGGCATCGGCTGCGGGTGAGCGCCGACGACGTGCCGGGGATCGTCGAGGAGCTGCGCGGTGCCTAGGAGCTGGTCACGGGGTTGCAAGCCATGCCACCGCCATGCGCAGGAGCCCGCGATGCTGCGTCCTCGGTCGCACCCGTATCTCCCTCGATACGAGCGCTCCCTGCGTCCTTGCCTCCCGGGCTCCTGCGCACGTCTGCGGCGGGTGACAACCCCGTGACCAGCTCCCACCCGGAGATCGTCTTCGCGGGCACGGACGGCGGCGCGGTCACGGACATCGGCGAGTACGAGCGCCAGGGCGGGTTCTCGGCACTTCGCAAGGCACGCTCGATGGCGCCCGACGACGTGATCGCCGAGCTCGACGCGTCCGGATTGCGCGGACGCGGCGGCGCGTTCTTCCCGACCGGCCGCAAGTGGTCCTTCGTCCCGAAGCCCGACCAGCTGCCGAAGCCGCACTACCTCGTCGTGAACGCGGACGAGTCGGAGCCGGGGACGTTCAAGGACCGCGAGATCATGCTGCGCGTCCCGTTCCGCTTCCTCGAGGGCTGCCTGATCGCCGCGCACGGGATCCAGTCGCAGCACGTCTTCGTCTACATCCGCGGGGAGTACGAGCGGGAGTTCGAGATCCTCCGCGACTCGCTCGAGGCGATGCGCGCGGCCGACCTCCTCGGTGGGGTCACGGTCGTGATCCACCGCGGAGCGGGGGCGTACATCTGCGGTGAGGAGACGGCCCTCCTCGAGTCGCTCGAGGGCAAGCGCGGGCAGCCGCGCACGAAGCCGCCCTTCCCCGCCATCGCCGGCCTGTACGCGGCACCGACGGCCGTCAACAACGTCGAGTCGATCACGACCGTCACGCCCGTGCTCGAACTCGGCGGCGCCGAGTACGCGAAGCTCGGTGTCGAGAACTCGACCGGAACGCGCGTCTTCTCGCTCTCGGGCAACGTCGTGAACCCGGGGAACTACGAGCTGCCGCACGGGATCTCCATGCGCGAGCTCATCTACGACGTCGGCGGCGGCGTACCGGACGGGCGCGAGCTGAAGGCCGTCATCCCCGGAGGCTCCTCGACCTCGGTGCTGACGGCCGACGACATCGACACGCACATGGACTTCACCTCGCTCGTCGAGGCAGGCTCCTCGATCGGCTCGGCCGGCGTCATCGTCATCGACGACCGCTGCTGCATGGTGCAGCTCGGGATCCGCGTGTCCCAGTTCTACGAGCACGAGTCGTGCGGCAAGTGCACGCCGTGCCGAGTCGGCACGCACTGGGTGACCGAGATCCTGCGGAAGATCGAGGACGGACGCGGCTCGCAGGCCGACCTCGACCTGCTGCTTTCCGTCTGCGACCGGATCATGGGAAAGTGCCTGTGCCCGCTCGGGGACTCGGATGCGATCGCGGTGCTGAGCTACGTGGACCGCTTTCGCGACGAGTTCCAGGCACACCTCGACCTGGGTCGCTGCCCCTTCGGAGGCGCGTCGTCGCTCGAGGGCATCCTCGCGCCGTCCGACCTCCACGAGCACCCGGAGCACGCCCATGTCTGAGCTCGTCTCGGTCAGGGTCGACGACCGCACCGTCGAGGTGCCGAAGGGAACGGGCCTCGTCGAGGCGGCGCAGGCCGCGGGGATCGAGATCCCCGTCTTCTGCTACGAGCCGCGGCTCGGCCCGCCGGTCGGCGCATGCCGCATGTGCCTCGTCGAGATCGAGGGGATCCCCAAGCTCCAGGCCGCGTGCACCCTGACCGTCGCGCCGGACATGGTCATCAAGACGAGCGCAACGTCTGAGAAGGCCGCGGAAGGCCAGGAGGCGACGCTCGAGTTCATCCTCGTGAACCACCCGCTCGACTGCCCCGTCTGCGACAAGGGCGGCGAGTGCCCGCTGCAGGACCTCACGTTCCGATACGGGCCGGGCAACACGCGGATGACCCTCCAGAAGCACACGTTCGACAAGCCGATCCCGGTCTCGCCGCTCATCGCCCTCGACCGGGAGCGCTGCATCCTCTGCTACCGCTGCACGCGCTTCTCCGAGGACGTGGCGGAGGACGGGCAGCTGATCGCCCGCAACCGGGGGAGGCACACCGAGATCGCGACGTTCGAGGACGAGCCGTACCGCTCGCCCTTCTCGGGCAACGTGATCGAGCTGTGCCCGGTCGGCGCCCTGACCTCGACGCTCTATCGATTCGAGGCGCGGCCGTGGGACATCCAGAACGTCCCGACGGTCTGCACGGGCTGCGCCGTGGGCTGCAACACGTCCGCGACCATCCGGGAGGGCAAGGTCAAGCGCATCCACTCGCGCAACCATCCCGAGGTCGACCGCGGCTGGCTGTGCGACAAGGGCAGGTTCTCCTATCCCCACCTGCGTGCGGAGGACCGGATCACGACTCCGCTCCGGCGTGGACGGAAGGGCCTCGAGGAGATCTCCTGGGACGACGCCCTCGACGAGGCCGAGTCGATGCTGCGCGCTGCGGGCGGCTCGATCGTCACCGCGTTCTCCGGGTCCGAGACGACCGAGCTGGCCTACGCCCTCGGGCGTCTCCTGCGCGGCGGGCTCGACGCACACTCCGCCGTCCTTCCGGAAGCGACCTCCGACGCACTGGAGGCGTTCAGGCTTCCGCTCAGCGCGATCGCCGAGGCCGAGGTCGTGGTCGTCGTCGGCGACGACCCGATCGTCGAGCGGGCGCCGATCGTCGATCTGTGGATCAAGCAGGCTCGACGCCACGGGGCCGAGGTCCACGTCTTCTCGCCCAGCGGCACCGAGCAGACGCCTCCCGGCGCCGCGGCGGAGACGTGCCGCGAGCTCTCGCGCAGTCGTGGAGCGATCGCGACGAAGCTGCGCACCGCCGAGCGGGCGGTGCTCGTCTGGTCGGGACCGGGCGGCGGAGGCGGCGCCCGCATCGCGGAGCTCGCACACGAGCTCGGGTTCGCGGAGAAGCCCGGGTGCGGCGCGTTCCACCTTCCACGCGCGTCAAACGCGAGAGGCGTCGCGCTCGGCTGGGCCGTCGCGTCGGACGCGGACGAGACGAACCCGGAGCCGATCGAGCTCCTCGTCGTCTCCGGTGACGAGGCGGCGTCGAACCCCGACGTGCGAGCGCTCGCGGAGCAGGCGAGCCGCGTCCTCGTCCTCACGATGTTCCACGAGCTCGCCGCCGGCTGGGCCGATCTCATCCTCCCGTCGACTGCGGCGCTCGAGCGAGACGGCACGTCGATGAATCTCGAAGGCCGCGTCCAGCGCGTCCGGCGCACGGTCCCGCCGCCCTGCCCCGACGAGCTCGCATGGATCTCGAAGCTCGCGGAGCGCTTCGACGTGGACGTCCCGGCGCACGCTGCAGGCGTCTTCGCGGAGCTCGCCGAGGACCTCTTCCGGGATCTCACGCTCGACGAGCTCGGCCTTCACGCCCCCCTTCCGGCACGCCGGGCCTACATCGAACCGGCAGCGGCCACCACCCCCGACCACGCGGACGACACGAACGGGGCGCTCCGCCTGCACCGCTACACGCCGCTCTTCTCGGGACCTGCCGTCGAGCGCGTGCCCGAGCTGGACTTTCAGCGCCCCGGTCCCCACGTCGAGCTGTCGGCCGCAGATGCCTCGCGGCTCGGGATCGCCGGCGGAGACGCGGTGACCGTGCGCTCCAACGGGACGTCCGTCGAGCTGCGTGCGCGGATCGACCGTAAGCTCATCGCAGGCGTCGTCCGCGTGGCCGAGGAGCATGCCGGCGAGCTGCACCCGGCCGTCGAGGTGACCAAGACGTGAGCACTCCGTCGGTCGACTGGTGGGTGAGCCTGATCGAGGCGTTCATCGTGATCAACGTCGTGATGGTCACGTTCGCGTACCTCACGCTCGCCGAGCGCAAGATCATGGGCCGGATGCAGCTCCGCTACGGCCCGAACCGCGCCGGCTTCCGCGGGTTCCTGCAGCCGATCGCCGACCTCCTGAAGCTCCTGAACAAGGAGAGCTTCCAGCCGACGGAGGCCATCAACTGGGCCTTCGTAATCGGGCCGTTCCTGGCCGCGTTCACCGCGCTCGCGACGTTCTCCGTCATCCCGTTCGGGCCCGGCTGGACGATCGGAGGCGTGTACATCCCCGGCCAGGTCGCCGATCTCGACATCGCGCTGATCCTGATCTTCGCCATCGGCTCGCTGGGCGTGTACGGATTCATCCTCGGTGGCTGGTCGTCCGACTCGAAGTACGCGCTTCTCGGCTCCATGCGCACGTGCGCCCAGCTCGTGTCCTACGAGGTGTCGCTCGCCCTCTCCGTGCTCGGGGTCGTCCTCATGGCGGGCACGCTCTCGCTGACCGGCATCGTCGAGGCGCAATCCGACACCGTCTGGTACGCGGTTCCGCAGTTCGTCGGGCTCGTCATCTTCCTCCTCGCCGGCACGGCGGAGACGGCCCGCGCCCCGTTCGACCTTCCCGAAGCGGAGCAGGAGCTCGTCGCCGGCTACCACACCGAGTACGGCGGGATGAAGTTCGGGCTCTACTCGATGGCCGAGTACATCAACCTGATCACGCTCTCGGGGCTCTGCGTGACGCTGTTCCTGGGCGGCTGGCACGGCCCGGGGTGGGACGGCGCGACCTGGGCCGGCCCGCTCTGGTTCATCGCGAAGCTCGTGATCCTCCTGTTCGTGTTCATCTGGATCCGCACGACACTTCCGCGGCTCCGCTACGACCAGCTGATGCGCTTCGGCTGGAAGGTGCTCCTTCCGATCGCGACGGTGAATGCCGTCGTGACGGCGATCCTCGTGGTGGCGCTGTGACAAGGACGCAGCGATGAGCATGCAGCCGTTCTCCACGCTCAAGGGCTTCGGCGTCACCTTCCGCCAGATCTTCCGCAAGCCGATCACGCAGCAGTACCCGGAGTACAAGCGCGCGGTGTATCCCCGCTTCCGGGGACGGCACCGCCTGCACAAGCACGAGAACGGGCTCGAGAAGTGCGTGGGCTGCTCCCTCTGCGCCGCCGCGTGCCCGGCCGACTGCATCCGCGTCGTCGCAGAGGAGAACACCGCCGAGAACCGCGTCTCGGCCGGCGAGCGCTACGCCCGCATCTACGAGATCAACATGAGCCGCTGCATCTTCTGCGGCTACTGCGAGCTCGCCTGCCCGTTCGACGCGATCACGCTCGGCAACGAGTTCGAGATCGCCGAGTACTCGCGCGACGACCTCATCTACACGAAGGACATGCTCCTGGCCGACCCGATCAAGCGCGTCCCGGTCGCCGACGCCGCCATGTTCGACACGCCCGAGCCGGCCTTCAAGACGAGCAGTTGATGACGATCGAGGAATCCACCGACACCGCGGCCGCGAAGCGGCCGCCTTCAGGGGTCTTGCGCGAGCAGGATTCGCGCTCGCGAATCCTGCTCTGCGCCACGTGATGGGCAACGTCCTCGTGTGGATCATCTGGTTCCTCGCTGCGGGGGGCTGTCTCGCGAGCGGCATCGCTGTCGTGACCATGACCAACCCCTTCTTCTCGGCACTCGCGCTCATCGGGAATCTCGCGTCGCTGGCCGTCCTCTTCCTGCTGCTCTCCGCCGAGTTCCTCGCAGCGGCACAGGTGATGGTCTACGCAGGAGCCGTGATGGTCATGTTCCTGTTCGTCGTCGCGTACCTCGGAGGTCGAGCCGACGCTCCGTGGGCCGGCGGGCCACGTCTCCTGCGCGGCGCGGCAGTCGTCGCCGCGGCCGCGCTCCTGGTGGAGATCGTCGTCGTGCTCGGGCTCGCCTGGGGCGACAACCTGACCGAGCCGGCCGACGTCTCGAGCGCCTTCGGGAGCCCGTCGCAGATCGGCGAGGCATTCCTCACCGACCATCTGCTCACGTTCGAGATCACGTCGATCGTGCTGCTCGTGGCAGCGGTCGGCGGTGTCGTGCTCGGAACGACGCCCGAGAAGGAGAACGAGGCCTAGGTGGACGGGCCAGATGTCGGCTGGTACCTGATCGTCGCGGCGATCCTGTTCGGGATCGGGGCGCTGGGCGTCATGCTCAGGCGCAGCCCGCTGATCGTCCTGCTCTCGCTCGAGATCATGCTCAACGCGGCGAACCTCACCCTCATCGCGTTCGCCCGTCAGCAGGGAAACCTGGAGGGCCAGATCTTCGCGCTCGCCGTGATGGCCGTCGCGGCCGCCGAGGTGGCCATCGGCCTCGGCCTCATCGTCGCCATGGCGCGCCGACGCGTGCCGCTCGACGTCGACCAGGCGAGCGCGCTTCGAGGATGATGGACACCTGCATGCAGCACTGGCCCGCGCTCCTCGGGCGCCGCTCGCGGTGCGGGGCCGGAGGGCACAGTACGAGCAGTACGGGCCGCCTGGAGAGCACCGTGCCGCGAGCGGCGTCAGGCGACGGCGGAGCGGAAGCCGTCGCCGGCGAGGGGTGCGGGGGATGACGTGGGGCGCCTGGATCTGCTTGCTGTCGCCGCTCGCCGGTGCGCTCGCGATCACGATCTCGGGCCACTGGATCTCCCGGAGCGTGGCGGCATGGATCTCGGTGCTCACCACCTTCGTCGCGTTCGGCGGCGCGCTCGTCACCTTCATCGCGCTCTGGTCGGCCGACCCGTCCGACCGCGAGTCCGTCTCGACCGCCTACACGTGGCTCGCCGCCGGCGACTTCCGTCTCCAGATGCAGATCCTCGTCGACACGCTCTCGAGCACGATGATGTTGATCGTCTCGGGCGTCGGCGGGCTCATCGTCTGGTACTCGGTGGGCTACCTGAAGGGCGACGACGAGGAGCGGCGCTACTTCGCGTACATGTCCCTCTTCGTCTTCTCGATGCTGATGCTCGTCGAGGCCGGGAACTTCCTGCTCATGCTCGTCGGGTGGGGGCTCGTCGGCCTCGCCTCATACCTGCTGATCGGCTTCTGGCACCACAAGCCCGAGGCGGTCGCAGCGGCCAAGAAGGCGTTCGTCATGAACGCGATCGGCGACGCGACCTTCGCGCTCGCGTGCGTCCTGCTGATCGCCGCGACCGGGACGCTCGAGTTCGGCTCGGTCTTCGATCGGGTCGACTCGCTGTCGACGACGACCGTGAACCTCGTCGCGCTCGGCCTGCTCGGCGGCGCACTCGCCAAGTCGGCGCAGATCCCGCTGCACACGTGGCTCCCGGACGCGATGGAAGGCCCCACTCCGGTGTCGGCCCTCATCCACGCGGCGACGATGGTGACCGCGGGCGTCTATCTCCTCGTGCGCGCCAGCCCGATCTTCGAGGCGGCGCCCGACGTGCAGCACCTGGCGGCGATCCTCGGCGCGATCACGCTGCTCGTGGCAGGCGTCGTGGCTCTCGTGCAGTGGGACATCAAGCGCGTCATCGCGTACTCGACGATGTCGCAGATCGGCTACATGTTCCTCGGGGCCGGGATCGGCGCGTACGGCTACGCGATCTTCCACCTCATGACGCACGCGTTCTTCAAGGCGCTCCTCTTCATGTCCGCAGGCCTCGTGATCCACCACCTGGAGGGCGAGCAGGACATCCGCAGGATGGGCGGCTTGCGCTCCGTGATGCCGCGCACGCAC
>DASUFC010000022.1:0-5381 GCA_036274755.1 Gaiellaceae bacterium | reverse complement strand
CGCGCTCGGCGGCGCACTGGCCGCGCTCGCGGGCGTCCTCTCCGGCGTCTACTTCGGCGTCGTCGACCCGGGCCGCGGCACGTCGCTCCTGATCTTCGCCTTCATCGTCGTGGTGATCGGCGGCTTCGGCTCGATCGGCGGTTCCGCGATCGCCGCGGTCGCGGTAGGGCTCATCCAGCAGTACGCGAACTACTACAGCTCGAGCGGCACCGGCGACCTCGCCGTCGTCCTGCTCCTCGCCGCCATCCTCCTCGTCCGGCCCGGCGGGCTCGCCCCGAAGGTGGCGCATTGAGGCGCGCGCTCGGCATCGCGATCCCGGCCGCCGTGCTGATCGTGCTCGCGTTCGTGCCGAAGCTCTCGCTCGACATCCCCGTGATCCTGAACGGCCCGCTCGACAGCCCCGGAACGCTCCAGCTGCTCGCGCTCTGCCTGCTCTTCGCGGGGATCGCACTGACCTACGACGTCCTGTTCGGGTTCACGGGCCTGCTCTCGTTCGGCCACGCGCTCTACGTCGCAGCCGGGGTCTACATGACCGCGATCGCGCTGACCCGCTGGGAGTGGGGCCTCTGGCCGACGCTCGCGTTCATCCTCGCGCTCGGGCTCGCGCTGCCGCTCGTCCTCGGGGCGGTGAGCCTGCGCGTCAGCGGGATCGCGTTCGCGATGGTGACCCTCGCGTTCGCGCAAGCGGGGAACGTGCTCGTGCAGAAGAACCCGTACGGCTGGACGGGCGGCGAGGAGGGGACGGGGTTGAACTACGACCACATCCCCGACGCGTTCGTCGGCGTCCTCAACACGAAGAACCTCTACTGGCTCGCGCTCGGCTATGCGGTGCTGGTGTTCGTCGTCGTCCGTCTCGCGGTCAATTCGTCGACCGGGCACGTGTGGCGCGCGATCCGCGAGAACGAGCCCCGGGTGGAGGTGCTCGGGCTCTGGCCGTACCCGTTCAAGCTGATCGCCTTCGTGCTCGCGGCGTTCCTCGCCGTCCTCGGCGGCGTCGTGTGGCTGCTGCTGATCGGCGGCGCGACACCCGAGGTGACGACTGCGAACTTCACGCTCGCGCTGCTCGTGATGGTCGTGCTCGGCGGGGCGGGAACGCGCTTCGGCGCGATGATCGGCGGCTTCTTCTACACGCTGCTCGACCAGCGGCTCGGCGCGCTGTCGGGCTCGAGCCGCGTGCAGGATCTCCCGGACGTGCTGCGCGTGCCGCTCTCAGAGCCGCTGTTCCTCCTCGGAACGCTGTTCATCCTGCTCGTCTTCTTCGTGCCGGGTGGGATCGCGAGCCTGCCCACGCGGCTGCGCGGGATCCGGGCGCGGCGCGAGCCGCTGCCGGAGGAGGCGGCGGCGTGAAGCTCGCGTGGGAACGGCACGGGAGCGGCGAGCCCCTGCTCCTGATCCACGGGCTCGGATATGCGCGCTGGGGCTGGGAGCCGGTCCTGGCCGGCCTCGCGGAGCGATTCGACGTGGTCCTCTTCGATAACCGTGGGATAGGCGAGAGCGACGCGCCCCCGGGGCCGTACACGGTCGCGGAGATGGCCGCGGACGCGGTGCAGGTGCTCGACGAGGCCGGCATCGCGCGGGCGCACGTCGTCGGCACGAGCCTCGGCGGGATGATCGCCCAGGAGCTCGCGCTCGCACATCCGGAGCGCGTCGACCGCCTCGTCCTCGCCTGCACGACGCCCGGCGGGCCGAAGGCGCACCCGATGCCGCAGGTCACGGTGGCGCTGATGGCCGAGGCCGCGACGCTCGAGCCCGCGGTGGCGCTGCGGCGCTTCGTCGAGAACGCGCTCGCGCCGGCGACGGTCGCGGCGCATCCCGAGCTCGTCGACCGGATCATGGCGCACCGGCTCGCGACCGCGCAGGAGCCGGCCGCGTGGGCCGCGCAGGCCGCCGCTGGCGTGGGCTTCGACGCATACGACCGGCTCGGCGCGTTGGCCGCACCGACGCAGGTCGTGACGGGAACCGAGGACGTCGTCGTCGATCCGCGGAACAGCGAGCTTCTCTGCCGTCTCCTGCCGAATGCGTTCGCGGCCGAGGCACCGGGGTGCGGCCACCTCTTCTTCTGGGAGCGCCCGGCAGCGTTTGTCCGGGGCCTTACGTCCTTCCTCGGGAGCGCCACGTGAGGAGCGAGCTGACGATCGGACGGTGGCTCGCCGACCGTGCCCGCCTCACGCCGGAGCGCGTCGCGATCCGCTTCCTCGGCAGCGAGCTCACCTACGCCGAGCTCGATCGCCGGGCGACACGGCTCGCGGCGAGCCTCCGCGCGCGCGGGCTCGGGCGCGGCGATCGGCTCGCGACGCTCACGCACACCTCGCCCGACCACGTCGCGACGCTCTTCGCCTGTGCGCGCCTCGGCGTCGCGCTGCAGCCGATCTCCTGGCGCCTCGCGCCGGCCGAGGTCGCCTACCAGCTCGCCGACGCCGAGCCGTCGCTCCTCCTCGTCTCGGCCGAGCACGAGGAGCTCGCCCACGCAGCTGCAAGTGACACTGTGTCACTTGCAGCCTCCTCGGCCGCCTCTCGTTCCCGCGCGGGGGTCGAGGTGGCGCGGATCGGCGATCCGACGCTCGAGGCCGACGGGGAGGTCGAGGACGTTGCGCGCGACGACGACCCGCTGCTCCTCGTCTACACGTCGGGCACCACGGGCAAGCCCAAGGGCGCGCTCCTCACGCACGCGAACTGCTTCTGGACGAACCTCTCCTTCGACCGGACGACGAGCCTGCGCGACGACGACGTCGTCCTCCAGGTGCTGCCCCAGTTCCACGTCGGCGGCTGGAACGTGCAGCCGCTGCTCGCGTGGTGGAAGGGCGCGACGGTGGTGCTCGAGCCGTCGTTCGACGCCGCGCGCGCGCTCGAGCTCATCGCAGAGCACGGGGTCACGACGATGATGGGCGTCCCGGCGACGTATCTGTTCCTGTCCGAGCAGGAGGGCTTCGCGACCGCGGATCTCTCCAGCCTGAGGCTCGCGGTCGTCGGCGGTGCGCCGATGCCCGAGTCGTTGCTCGAGACGTGGCACGCGCGGGGGATCGAGGTCGTCCAGGGCTACGGCTTGACGGAAGCTGCGCCGAACGTCCTCTGTCTCCCGCCCGAGGACGCGAAGCGCAAGCTCGGCTTCGCCGGGAAGCCGTACCCCCACGTCGAGGTCGCGCTGCGCGACGCCGACACCGGCGCGTTCCTCGACGGCGCCGCGACGGGCGAGCTCGTCGTCCGCGGCCCGAACGTCTTCGCCGGCTACTGGCGGAACGACGAGGCGACGGCCGCGGCCCTGACGGACGGCTGGCTCTCGACGGGCGACGTCGCCGAGCGCGACGAGGAGGGCTTCTACCGGATCGCCGGAAGGATCAAGGACATGGTCGTCTCGGGGGGAGAGAACGTCTATCCGGCCGAGATCGAGGACGTCCTGCACGCTCATCCGGACATTGTCGAGGCGGCGGTCGTCGGCGTCCCGGACGAGCGGTGGGGTGAGGCGTGCGCGGCCTTTGTCGTCCTGCGCGACGGTGCGACGGCGAGCGCCGAGACGCTCGCCGAGCATTGCCGTGCGCGCCTCGCGCGCTTCAAGGTGCCGAAGACGTTCACCGTCGTCGACGAGCTGCCTCGCTCGTCGATGGGCAAGGTCTCGAAGGACGACCTGCGCGCGTCCCTGGCGGAGACCGCGCGATGAGCGAGGCCGCGACGAGCGTCGACGGGCGGCCGCTTTCGAAGCGCGGCGAGCGCACGCGACGGAAACTGCTCGAGGCGGCGGAGGCCGTCTTCGCAGAGCTCGGCTACCACGACGCCTCGATCGTCAAGATCACGGAGGCCGCGGGCGTGGGCCAAGGGACGTTCTACCTCTACTTCGCGAGCAAGAAAGGCGTCTTCGACGAGCTCGTCGTCGACCTCAACCACCGCGTCCGCCAGGCGATGACCGAGGCGGCCTCGCAGGGGACGACCCGTGCCGAGATGGAGCGGCTCGGGTTTGCCGGGTACTTCCGGTTCGTTGCCGATCATCCGGCCCTGTACCGCATCATCCGGCAGGCCGAGTTCGTCTCCCCGGAGATGCTGCACCTCCACTACGAGCGGCTCACGAGCGGCTACGTCACCGGGCTTCGCCAGGCGATGGAGGCCGGCGAGATCGCGGATGGCGATCCCGAGCTGCTCGCCTGGGCCCTGATGGGCATCGGCGAGCTCGTCGGTATGCGCTGGATCCTCTGGGCCGGCCGCGACGGGCTCTCCCCCGAGATGCTCGACGAGCTCGGACGGATCATCGCCCGCACCATCGGCTCCGGAAACGGCGGCCGATGAGCCGCGTCGGGCTGCTCGCCATTGCCCACCATCTCCCCGAACGCGTCATGGCGGCGGCGGAGGTCGCCGCGGCCAGCGGCATCCCGGAGACGGTGGTCGTCGAGAAGTTCGGCCTCAGCGGCAAGCACGTCGCGGCAGACGACGAGCACGTCTCCGACCTCGCCGTCGCCGCCGCCGGACGGCTGCTCTCCGAGCACGAGATCGACCCCGCCTCGATCGGCGCGCTCGTCTACTACGGCTCGACCTGGAAGGACTACGCCGTCTGGCAGGCCGCGCCGTGGATCGCGCACCGTCTGGGGTGCGTCAACGCGTACGCGATCGAGTTCGACAACGTCTCCATGGGCACCCCGGTTGCGCTGCGACTCGCGAAGGCGTACCTGACGGCCGAGCCCGAGCTCGGGAATCTTCTCATCGTCGCCGCCTGTCGCGAGTCGTACCTCCTCGACTACGCGAACGAGCGGTCGCGGTTCATGTTCAACTTCGGCGACGGGGCAGTCGCCGGGCTTCTCGGCGCAGGGGCCGACCGGAACCTCCTGCTCGGCTCGCACGCCGTCACCGACGGGTCGTTCTCGCTCCAGGTGAAGGTGCCGGCCGGAGGAAGCGTCGAGCCCCCCTCGCATGCGACGGTGGACGGGCGGAGGCACTTCCTCGACGTCGCCGACCCGGCGCAGATGAAGGGTGGGCTCGACGAGGTGTCGCTGCCGAACTTCCTGGCGGCCGCCGAGGGCGCGCTCACGCGCAGTGGCGCGACGCTCGCGGACGTCTCCTACCTCTGCGGGATCCACATGAAGAGGTCGATGCACACGGCGATTGCCGAGGCGCTGGGCGTGCCGCTCGAGCGCGCCGCGTACCTCGACGACACGGGCCACATGAGCGGGGTCGACCCGCTGCTGGCACTCGACCGGGCGGTGCGGGCCGGTGACGTCGTGGACGGCGACCTCGTCCTCCTGCTCGCCGCCGGTACCGGATACACGTGGGCGGCGAGCGTCATACGCTGGGGCCCGGCACAGACCGACTGACGACGAAGGAGCCCCGATGAGCGCGTTGACGGACCTGACCGGCAAGGAGCTCGGACCGACGGAGTGGTTCGAGGTCACGCAAGAGCG
>DASUFC010000021.1:0-13988 GCA_036274755.1 Gaiellaceae bacterium | reverse complement strand
GGGAGTTCTTCGGCGAGGTCGCGCTCGCGATGCACGTGCCGCGAACGGCCACCGTCACCGCGATGACGCCGTGCGTCGTCGCAAGCTGCGACGAGGCGACCTTCCGGGAGCTCGTGCGTCCGTTGTTCGCTGATGACTGAGTTGTTTGCGCAGACCTGAGATTCGCTCTCGCGAACCTCAGGTCGCGAAGACCCCTGAAGCCGGCCGCTTCGCGTCCGGGTCGCAGCTACTGACCGGCGCGTGCGCAGACGCGAGATTCGCTCTCGCGAACCTCAGGTCGCGAAGACCCCCTGAAGCCGGCCGCTTCGCGTCCGGGTCCTTGTTGGTCAACCATCCTGCGGTTAACCCGCCCGGCGCTCCGCTCGCCAAGACTCCCCGAGCTGGCCTCCGCTGGGCCGACTACGGATCAGGCGCCGTCGAGCTCGTCGAGCACGGCGTCGGCGAGGCGGGGCCACGCGACCTTCGCCCACTCGTCGAACTCGCGCGTCGTGAGAGCGGCGCAGACGACGCGGGCGTCCGGATCGACCCAGAGAAACGTCCCCGTGCCGCCGAAGTGGCCGAACGAACGCGGCGACGCACGGGACCCCATCCAGGACGGCGGGGACGTGTTCAGCTGCACGCCGAGGCCCCAGTCGAGCGGATCGAAGCGACCGTAGTCGGGAAGCACGCCCGCGAGCCCGGGGAACTGCACCGCGACCATCTCGTCCCGTGTCTCCGGCGCCAGGAGCGTCGGCTCGAGGAGCTCTCGACCGAGCGCGAGCACGTCCTCGAGTGAGGCGTGCATACCCGAGCCGGGGTCGCCCGCCGGATCGAGCCCGATCCGGAGCGGCTCGCACACTGCGAGCCGCACGTACTCGGCGAACGGCATCTCGGAGCGGGCGGCGAGATGCCGGGCGAGAACGCGGTAGGCCTCGTTGGAGTAGATCCGCCGCTGCTCCGGCCGTGAGATCGCCTCGACGCCCTCGAACGGGAGCCCGCTCGTGTGTGCGAGGAGGTGCCTCACCGTCGAGCCGGGTGGGCCGGCAGGCTCGTCGAGATCGACGACCCCCTCCTCGGCGGCCACGAGCGTCGCGAGCGCCGTCACGGGCTTCGAGACCGACGCGAGCCGAACGGAGCGCGCCACGTCTCCGCGCGTCGAGACGGACCCGGTGCGATCGACCACCCCGGCCGCGACGAACTCGACGGGCCACTCGTCGATCTGGCGAAGGGCCTGCACGCGGCGCGATACTAGTCGTGTCATGGAGCGCCGGAACATCGCCGGGACGGGCGCGTACGAGCCGGTCGTCGGATACTCGCGCGCCGTCGTCGCGGGCGACCGTGTGCACGTCTCGGGCACGGCCGCGAACCCGGCCGACGGCTCGCCGCCGCCCGAGGGGATCTACGAGCAGACGCACGTCTGCCTCGAGCTGATCGGCACCGCGCTCGAGCAGGCGGGAACGAGTCTTGCGAACGTGGTGCGCACGCGCGTCTACCTGAGCGACGCCGCAGACTTCGACGAGTTCGCCCGTGCGCACGCCGAGGTGTTCGGCGACGTCCGCCCCGCGAACACGACCGTCCTCGCCGGGCTGTTCGATCCGCGGTGGAAGGTCGAGATCGAGGTCGAGGCCGTCCTGCCGTGAGCGCGAAACAGGCCATCCCGCCCTCGATCACCGGGAACGGCTCGCAGCCAGGCGGAAGCGTCCTCGACCACTCGTTCGGATCGGGAGACCCGTACACCCTCGGCGTGGAGGAGGAGTATCAGCTCCTGGATCCGGATTCGTTCGACCTCGTCCAGCACATCGACACGATGCTCGCCGCAATGACGGGTCACGAGCTCGAGGCGCGCATCAACGCAGAGCTCATGCAGTCGGTGCTCGAGATCGCGACGCCGGTATGCAGGAACGCGGACGACGTGATGCGCTGGCTCACGAAGCTGCGCGGATACGTCTCCGAGATCGCACGCGAGCAGGGCACGCGGGTCGGGTCGGCGGGGACGCACCCGTTCAGCCTCTTCGAGCGGCAGCAGATCACCGCCAAGGACCGCTACCGCGCGCTCATCGACCAGCTGCAGTACGTCGCCCGCCGCGAGCTCATCTTCGGGATGCACGTCCACGTCGCGGTCGACGACCCGGAGAAGGCGATCCAGGTCGTGAACGGACTGCTCCCACACATCGCACCGCTGCTGGCGCTGTCGGCGAGCTCGCCGTTCTGGCGCGGAGAGGCGACCGGGCTCGCGTCGAGCCGGCAGATGGTCTTCTCCGCGTTCCCCCGGTCCGGGCCGCCCCCGCGCTTCCGCGACTACGCCGATTACGCGTCGGTCGTCGGCCAGCTCGAGCGGTCGGGCTGCATCGCGGACTACACCCACATCTGGTGGGACATCCGGCTCCATCCGCGGCTCGGGACGATCGAGATCAGGATCTGCGACGCCGTGACTCGCGTCGAGGACGCCGTCGCGATCGCCGCGTACTGCCAGGCGCTCGTGAAGCAACTCTGCGAGCAGTACGAGAGCGGCGTCGAGATCCCCTCGTACCACCGCATCCTGACGAGCGAGAACAAGTGGCTCGCCGCTCGCTACGGCCTGGAGGCGCCGGTCATGGATCTCGCAAGCGGGAGCCGGAACCGCATCCCCGTTGCTCGCCTCGTCCGCAGGACGGTTCGACAGCTGGAGCCGCACGCGCTCGACCTCGGCTCGGAGCGGGAGCTCGAGGGCGTGCTCGCGATCGTCGACCGTGGGTCCTCGGCGGACGCGCAGCTACGAGTGCATCGAGAGTCGCGCAACGTCAGGGACGTCGCCCGGTGGATCGCGGACGCGACGGAGTCGCTTCCCGCGGCCGTCGCGGTCGAGGCGTAGACCCGCCCGTCAGCTCCCCCAGAGCGGCCTGACCTCGATCGAGCCGTGCTGAGCCAGCGGATGCGCCGCCGCGACCTCGACCGCCTCGTCGAGGCTCGAGCACTCGATGATGTCGAAGCCTCCCACGGCCTCCTTGGTCTCGGCGAACGGCCCGTCCGTGACCAGCGTCTTCCCGCCGCGGACGCGCACGGTGCGGCCACGCCGAGGCGGCGCGAGCTGGTCGCCCGTCACCCAGATCCCGCGCGCCCGCACGTCGTCCAGCCACGGGAAGCTCTCCGGCTCCTCGGCGTCGCCGGGCGGCGGCTCCTCTTGCGCGTTCATCGCGTCCGTTCCCCAGCAGACCAGCATCAGGTACCTCATCGGTGTCCTCCGTTCTCGCGGGTGTCCGTCCGCAGTGATGACGGACGCGAGCATCGAGGATCGACACCTATCGCAAGGCGACTCACGTTCGGGTCGTATCGGGCTGCCAGGCCGGTGACAGCGCCGACTCGCGGGGGCGGGTGCAGGTGGTCAGAGGGCGCACTTCACCGCTCGTGACGTCGACGAGCGAGATTGCGGTGCAGAGCCGCGACGGGGACGTCTCGAACGCGATCGTCCGGCCGTCGGGCGACCACGTGAGCCCCTCGGTGCAGCAGGCGAAGTACTGGTGGCGCACCAATACGTGGACGTTCGTTCCGTCTCGGTTCATGACGTAGACGGACGCCTTGCCGTCGATCTCGGTCGCGAGCGTGGTGCGCGTGAAGGCGATTCGCGTGCTGTCGGGCGACCAGGCAACCGACGAATCGACCTGGCCAGGAGGGTTCGTCAACTGTCGCGGAGCCCCTCCGGCAGCGTCTACGACCCAGATGCCTGCATAGGGAGGCTCGACGGCGCGGGTGAAAGCGATCTCGCGTCCGTCCGGCGACCAGGCGGGATGGAGATCGCGGGCATCGCGAGTGAGCGGGGTCACGTCGCTGCCATCGGGCTTCATCAGGAAGAGCTCACCGGGTCGTGCCGCGACCGACGCCGATATCGACTGCCCGCGCATGAAGACGATCTGCTTCCCATCGGGCGACCACTGGGGTTGTCCGGCGTGCTTGCCGGCGACCTCGGGCGTCAGTTGGTGAGGATCGCCTCCGTCCGAGTCCATGACGAAGACGTCGTCGTTGGAGTAGGTCGTGAACTCGCCGACCTCCTGTCTGCGCGTGAACCCGATCTCTCGCCCGTCCGGCGACCAGGCTGGATCGGTGGCTGCGATTGCGTGGGTGAGCTGCCGCCGCTCGGTCCCGTCGCTGCGGATGACACAGATCGCGTACCAGACGTTGTTGGGCTCCTTGCAGCTGTAGGCGATCAGCTCGCCTCGGGCCGGACTCGGGGAATCGCCGACCACCAGGTACCCGCCGACCGCGCTGACGACGACGACGAGAACGGCGGCAACTGCAGCGGCGACGACCACGGGACGTGACACGCGACCTCCTCGCCGCGATCCTCCCCCACGGCGCGCGTCAACTCAAGCCCCGCAGTCGAGACGCATCGGGGCCGAGCTAGCGAGGCGCGTCTTCGCCGGGCGCAGCTCCTCGGCCCGGAACCAGGGACTAGGGTCTGTGGATGCTCGAGGCCGGCAGCGCGCTGCCCGACGTCTCCGTGTGGGCCGGGGTCCGCGAGGAACCGCGCCCGCTGGCCGAGATCCTCGGCTCCGGCTACTCCCTCCTGTGTTTCTACGTCTACGACTGGTCGCCGACCTGAACGAACGAGCTCCACCTCCTGTGGGACAGGAGCCACGACCTGGCCGAGGCCGGCATCCGGCCGTACGGCATCTCGCGCGATTCGCCGTGGTCGCATCGTGCATGGGCAGAGACCCTCGGAGTCGATGTGCCGCTGCTGTCGGACTGGAACGGGGAAGCCACGCGCGCATTCGACGTCGCGTTCGAGCCACTCGGGATGCGCGACGTGCCGATGCGCTCGGCGTTCCTCGTTCGCGACGGCCGCAGAGTGGAGGCGTCGTGGATGCTCGGAGGCGAGCTCCCGGACCTCGACGAGATCATCGCCGCGGCAGCGAGGCTCGACTCCTGAGCTGCATGCGCCGCGCGAGATAGCGACGGCCGAGTCGCCACGCGATCAGTCCGAGCATCCAGTAGACGCGCCTCATCGGAGAGATACGTGCCCGCATGACGGCGTCCGGAAACGCGCTCGTGGACGACGCCGAGGTCTATCAAGCTTCAGGTCGACCGGGCGCTCGAGTCGCGATCGGGTTCGCTCAGGCGAGCCCGGAGACAGTGACGAGGGGCGCGGCGGCGGCAGCAGCGACGATCGTCTCCTTCGCGCCGACGCGCGCCCTCGCCTCGGCGATTCTGAAACGGCTGCTTTGGCTCTGGCGGCCTCTGATCAGCGCTCTCGACATAGCCTGAGATCCCGCGCGGGGATCTCTCAGAACGAGTCGATCGCGTCAGGGGACGACGACGAGCTTCGCCCCGGGGCCTTCGGCCTGCCGCCGCCACGCGTCGGCGACCTCGTCGAGCGGGACGCGCTCGACGTCGAAGCGAATATCCCCCGCGAGCGTGTGCCCGACCAGGCGCCGGTAGTGGTCGGCGAGCTCGTCGATGGGGACGGCGAAATTCGTGTGCCCGAGGATCGAGAGGGACTTGAATCGCACGGCGGCCGACGCGAGCTCGGAGGTCGCGCCGGCGGACTGACCGAGGTTCACGATGCGCGCCCACGGGACCGCCGCCTGCGCGGCGGCCGCGGCGGGAGCCCCCCACAGCGGATCGAAGACGTAGCTCGGGCCGTCGCCACCGAATGCGTCCTTGAACGCAGCGACGAGATCGTCCTCCTCGTCAAGCCGAACGGCCGCGTCCGCGCCGCACTCGAGGGCGCGCTCGAGGCCGGAGGCGCTGCGGCCCGCGGCGACGATCCGGGCGGCCCCGAGGAGCCTTGCGGTCTGCACGGCGACGAGCCCGACCGATCCGGTGGCGCCGAGAACGAGGACGTTCTCTCCGCCCTCGAGCGGCGCACGCCACGCGAGCGGAAGCCACCCGGCGAGCCCGGCGATCCCGAGCCCCGCGGCGACGGCGGGATCCGCTCCGTCCGGGACGTCGATCGCGAAGGCGTCCCCAACCGACGCGCGCTCCGCCATGCCACCGTTCGCGGTCCTCCCGAACGCGCCGCCGAAGATCCAGACGACCCTGCCGTCCGCAGTGCGACCGACGGCCTCGCAGCCGGGGACGTACGGGAGCGGTGGATGGCCCGTCGCGAGCGCGCCGCGCGAGACGGCGAGGTCGATCGGGTTGATCGGCGCAGCCAGCACCTCGACGACGTCTCCCGCCGGCTGCTCGACGTCGGCGACGTCGGGCGCGGCGCCGACCTCGCGGATCAGCGCGGCGCGCATCACATCCCCATCGCGTGGTACCCGGCGTCGACGTACAGCGTCGTCGCCGAGACGCTGGCTGCCTCGTCCGAAAGCAGGTAGGCCGCCGCGCCGCCCACGTCGTCCGCGTCGATCTGGCGATGGAGCGGCGCGCGCTCCTCGAACATCGTCTGCATCGTCGTGAAGCCGGCGATCGACCGCGCCGCCAGGGTGCGGACGGGCCCTGCCGAGACGGCGTTCACGCGGATGTTCTTGAAGCCGAGGTCCCAGGCGAGGTAGCGGACGCTCGCGTCCAGCGTGGCCTTCGCCACGCCCATGACGTTGTAGTGCGGAACCGCGCGCTCGCCGCCGAGGTAGGTCATCGTCACCATGGACCCGCCGCCCCGCGTCTCCATGAGCGGTTCGGCAGCCCGGGCGCACGCGACGAACGAGTACGCGCTGATGTCGACAGCCATCCAGAAGCGGTCGCGGGGTGTGTCCACGAAGCGTCCTTCGAGATCCTCCGCGGCGGCGAACGCGACGGAGTGGACGAGCAGATCGAGCCCTCCGGCGAACGCCTCGGCGACCTCCGAGAAGACACGCGCGACGTCGTCGTCCGAGCGGACGTCGCACTCGGTGACGAGCGGGCTGGAGACGGAGTCCGCGAGATCGCGGACGTTCTTCTCGATGCGCTCGCCCTGATAGGTGAACGCGACGCTGGCGCCCTCGTCGGCGAGGCGCTTCGCGATCGCCCACGCGATCGAGCGCTGATTCGCGACCCCGAGGACGAGCGCCTGCTTGCCTTCGAATCTGCCTGCCACGCGGACGATCCTACGAGACGACGAGTCGCTAGTGTCGCGCTCCATGGCGGGGCAGCGCGTCGCAGTCGTCACCGGCGCCTCGGCCGGAATCGGAGAGGCGATCGTGCGCGAGCTCTCGCGCAAGGGTTGGCACTGCGTCCTGCTCGCGCGGCGCGCAGCGGACCTCGAGCGGATCGCCGGTGAGCTCGGCGGCGAGTGGGAGGTCTGCGACGTCTCGGACCGCGCGCAGGTCGACGCGGTCGCCGCACGCGTGCTCGAACGCCACCCTGCGATCGACCTGCTGGTGAACAACGCCGGCGTTCCCGCGCGGGGGAGCTTCCTGGACGTCGAGCCGGAGATCGTCGAGCGCGCGATCCGGGTCAACTACCTCGGCGGCGTCTGGTGCCTGCGTGCGTTCGCGCCTGCCCTCGGCCGCGGCGCGCACGTCGTGAACCTCGTCTCCGTCGCCGGGACGGTCGCCTTCGCGCCGGCCGGTGCATACGCGGCCTCGAAGCACGCGCAGCTCGCGTTCTCGCGATCGGTGACCGCGCTCCTTCGGCCGCGCGGCGTGCAGGTCCACACGGTGATGCCGGGATTCGTGGAGACGGAGGGGTTCCCGCAGCGCGCCAAGCTGCGCAGCAAGATGCTCCTGCGCTACGTGCTCGAGCCGGAGGACGTGGCGAAGGCGGTCGTCTCCGCGGTCGAGAAGGGGAAGCAGGAGGTCACGGTCCCCTGGTTCCCGTACCGGTTCGCGACGATCGCGCAGGCGCTCGTCCCGCGCCTCTTCTCTCTCCTCGTGACGCGCCGGGCAGGCGAGCACCGCGACGAGTAGCTGCGAATCTCAGACGCGCGGCTTGCGAGCGACGTACCAGCCGACTTCGACCTCGTAGGTCGCAGATGGCGCCTGGCCGCGAATGCGTACGCGCTCATCCTGGTCGAGCCCGGCGAGCTCGAGCCGTCGCTCGAGGTCGACGGTCTCCCGAGTCACCTCCGACGAGAGCACGACGAGGTCGTTCGCATCCAGGTAGCCGCGGATGTCGGCATCCGGCAGGAGGCGCTGATGCGACGGGTCGCGCAGCCGCTCGAAGCGGTCCATCTCGAGGCTGAGCAGCGGGTCGATCGACCCGAGCTGATCCGCGACGAAGACCCGTCCTCCCGGCCGCGTCACGCGCGCGAGCTCGGCCACGGCGAGCTCCGGCCGGCGCACGTGGTGGAGGACGCGGTGACAGCAGACGAGATCGAACTCCGCATAGCCGAAGGGGAGAGCCATGACATCGCCCTCGACGAAGCGCACGTTCTCCGGCGCCGCGGCACGACCGGCCTCGAGGTACTCGGCGTTCGTGTCCGCGCCGACCACCTCGGCGACGAACCCGGCGAGCGCGAACGTCAGCGAGCCCGTTCCGCAGCCGGCGTCGAGCGCGACCTCGTTCCCCGAGAAGGGCGCAAGCAACCGGCGCACGCGCTCGCGGAGGGCGTCGGCGCGCTCGGCCTGCAGTGCGAGCCGCAGCTCGAGGCTCATGCCGGCTCCTCGGCCGCGAGCTCACGGGCGAGGGCGAGCGCCTCCTCGCGTGTCGAGATCGTCCCGGCTGCGCGCTCCTCGTCGATGGCGTCGAGGATACGTCCCACGACCGGGCCGGGCTCAACGCCGAGCTCGTCGCCCCGCACGAGCGGCTCGCGCGGCTCCGAACGCCGGGCCGCTTCGACGACGCCGACGAGCTCCGGGGATCCGACGTACGCGAGCGCATCGATCGCCCACGGCTCGGTGAGGCGGCGGAACCGGTGGATCGAGCGCGGCGACGGATCCTCCGGCTTGCGTGCGCGCGCGAGCGCGGCGGCGTAGCGCTTCAGCCCGTTCGAGATCGGGAGCCGCCGGAGGTTCGGGCCGAAGACGACGACCAGCCGGAAGTCGGGGTCGTCGAATGCATCGAGACGAGCGTCGAGTGAGCCGCCGAGCGGTGCCAGAAGTCCGACCTCGTCCAGGCGCCGGTAGCCGTCGGCCGAGAGACGCGCCAGCTCGGCGAGCACGCGCTCCCCGGCGGGCTCGACGACGAGCGCAGCGGACTCGCGGAGGAGAGACTCCGTCCAGCCGTCGAGCCGGAACCCGAGCTCGTCCTCGAACCGGACTGCACGCAGAAGACGCAGCGGATCCTCGACGAACACGCGGTCGGAGACGGCGCGGACGATCCCCGCGCGCAGATCCGCCTCGCCGTCGTGTGGATCGTGCTTCGCGCCGGTCGCCACGCTTTCCGCGATCGCGTTGAACGTGAAGTCGCGCGACGCGAGATCGGCGTCGATCCCGGTTCCGACCGGCGTGAAGTCGACCGTCTCGACCATGTCGTCGGCGACCACGCGCCACGCCCCGTGACGCTCGGAGAGCGGGAAGACCGCGCCGCCGAAGCGGTCGGCGAAGCGACGCGCGGCCGCGCGCGGGTCGCGACAGGCAACGTCGAGGTCGAGCACGGGCCGGAGGAGGAGCTCGTCGCGAACGGCCCCACCGACGATCCACGCATCCTCGCTCGGAAAGATCTCCCGCAGCCGCTCATCCATCGACGGCGACCCGCCGCGCGCGGCCCGAGCGTGTGTTCAGCCCGGTGGCGATCTCGTAGCCGATCGTGCCGGCGACACGGGCGTGCTCCTCGATCGAGATGCCGTCGCCGACGAGCGTCACGGGGGTGCCGACCCGAAGCTCGCCGTCCGACGCGAGCGCGAGCGCGTCCATCGAGATCGTCCCCACGACCTTGCTTCGCACACCGCCGACGAGCACCTCCGTGCCCGTGAGGTCGCGCCGGAATCCGTCTGCGTAGCCAACGGGGACGATCCCGATCCAGGTCGCGCGATCGGCGAGGAACCGGCGGCCGTAGCCCGTGCTCTCGCCCGGCTCGAGGCGCTTCGAGAGCGCGATGTACGACTCCCAGCGAAGCGCCGGTTCGAGGCCGTCCGCGTCTGCGTCCGTGCCGAACGGCGAGATCCCGTACAGCGCGATCCCGCAGCGCACCGCGTCGAAGCGAGCCTCTGCGTAGCGAAGCGTTGCGGCGCTGTTGGCAAGGTGGCGTGTCAGGCCGTCGAGACCCGCGGTCGCCTCCCGGAAGCGTTCGATCTGCAGCGCCGTGAACGCCGGATCGGACTCCGACGACGCCAGGTGACTCATCACGCCGACCACGTCTCGCGTGGGCGCCGGGAGCTCGGACAGCCCCCAGCGGCCCATGCCCGTGTCGAGCTTGAGGTGGATGCGCACGCCTTCCGGGATGCGCCCGTCGGTCGAGACGAGCTCGAGCCGCGCCACGCGTGCCTCGCCGATCTCGCGCTCCGAGACCGGCCCCATGACGAGGATGCGCGCGTTGCGCATCGCCGCGCGCAGGTGGAGCGCCTCGGGGAGCGTCGCGACGCACAGGGCCGATGCGCCCGCGTCGAGCGCCGCTTTCGACACGTCCACGGCGCCGTGGCCGTACCCCTCCGCCTTGACGACCGCCCACAGCTCTGCGCCGTCTGCAGCCCGCAGCAACGTCGCCGCGTTCCGCCGGATCGCGTTGAGGTCGATGGTGAAGCTCGAGCGCTCCACCGCGCCATTCTCCGCAATCGCGGTCACGAGCGGGCGTCAGGAGTCGAGCGCGGCGGGAAGCGTCCGCAGCAGATCGCCCGCGACGAGGCCGGCCTGATGCTCGACGAGCGCTCCTGCTCGTCCGTGCGCCACGGCCGCTGCGGACGCCGCGGTCACCGCGTCGAGCCCCTTCGAGAGGAACGCGCCGATCACGCCGGTGAGGACGTCACCGGTCCCGGCGGTCGCGAGGCCCGGGGGAGCCTGATCGCATACGACGACGTCGCCGCCGGGCGACGCGACGAGCGTGTCGGCGCCCTTCAGGAGAACCACGACTCCAAACCGCTCGGCCGCCGTTCGCACGGCCTGCAGGCGATGCGCGGCGACCCAGGACGAGTCGCGCTCGATGAGCCGGCCGAGCTCGCCGGCGTGTGGCGTCAACACGGTCGCCGCCGATCGCTCGAACGGCTCGAGCCCGAACAAGGCGTCGGCATCCACGACGGCCGGCAGGTCGAGGCTCGAGAGCAGCTCGCGAACGAGCGTCCGTCGCGCGTCCGAGCGACCGAGGCCCGGCCCGATGGCGAGGGCGGTCGCGCGCTCAGCCGCTTCCCGCAAGACGCGCAACGCGTCGTCGTCCGACCAGCCGAGCTTCACGGGCTCGAGTGCAAGAGCCTCAGCGGCCGCGAGAGCGCCCCGGGGAACGGCGAGCGTCGCGTATCCGGCGTCGGCACGCAGAGCCGCCATCGCCGCGAGGCATGCAGCACTCGTCGTGCCCGTCTGCCCGCCGACGACGAGAACGGAGCCGGACGTGTACTTCGTATCGCGCACGGAGCGTCGCGGGACGAGGTCGAGAAGGGACGGAAGCGCGCGACGCGCCGTCGTCTCCGTATCGTCGAGGCCGATGTCGACGACGACGACCTCGCCCGCCAGGAAACGACCAGGCGCGACCGCGAGCCCCACCTTGGGTGCGTGGAAGGTGACCGTGAGGTCGGCCTCGACCGCTGCTCCGGCGACCTCGCCCGTCGAGGCGTCGACGCCCGACGGCATGTCGACCGAGACGACCCGGGCCTCCGAAGCGTTGATTCGATCGATCAGCTCGGCTGCCTCCGGTCTCGGCTCCCCGTGGAAGCCGGTTCCGAAGAGCGCGTCGACCACGACGTCGTAACCGTCGAGACCGTCGGTCGTCTCGTCGGCGACGTGCCCGGCGTCTCGCAGCACACGCGCTGCGACGCGGCCGTCGCCACCGTTGGAGCCGCCGCCGCACACACAGGCGAAGGAGCGGGCGTCCGGGAACGCGCGCATCGCCTCGGCCGCGACGGCTGTGCCGGCTCTCTCCATCAGCTCGGGGATCGAGCCGGGATAGCCCGGGAACGCCTCCTCGGCCGTGCGCATCTCGGCCGCGGAGTAGAGCGCCTCGAAGCGCCTAGCCATCTGCGCGCGGCGAGACGACCGCGATGGCGGCCGCGATCTCGCGCGAGTGCGTCATCGAGAGGTCGATCGCGCCTGCCTGGACCTTCTCCGCGAACGCCGCGGTCCGCCCCGTGAGGCTGACGCCGGGCTTCGGCCGGCCCACGATCTCGATCTCCTTCCACGTGAAGCGCACGCCGCAGCCGAGCGCCTTTCCAACCGCCTCTTTGCCGGCGAACCGCGCCGCGTAGCTCTGGGCAGGATGCGTGCGCGAGTCGCAGTAGGCGCGCTCGGCATCCGTGAAGCATCGCTCGCGGAAGCCCGGCCGGTCGAGTGCGCGCTTCACGCGCTCGATCTCGATGATGTCGACGCCGACCTTCACCCGCTCCAGCCGCCGCTGAGGTGCTCTTCGAGAAGCTCGGGGAATTGTGCGAGGGACGAGACGACCATGTCGGGCGACGTCTCCGCGGACTCGAGCGTCTCGGGCCGGAACTTGCCCGTGCGCACGAGCGCCGTCTTCATGCCGAAGAGACGGGCACCGCGCACGTCGGCGTCGACGTCGTCCGTGACGAGCCAGGTCAGCTCGGGCTCGGCGTCGAGCGCATCGAGCGCGGCCGCGAAGTACGCGGGGCTCGGCTTGCCGAGCACGGTCGCCTCGACGCCCGTCGCGTACTCGAGCCCGGCGACGAACGCGCCCGAGTCGAGCATCGGCCCGCGGCTCGTCTGCCACCACTTGTTCTTGTGCAGGCAGTACAGGCCCGCTCCCATCTGGATCTCGTCGAACGCTCGCGCGAGGTTCATGTAGCTGAAGACCTGGTTCGGCTCGAGCGTCTCGTCGCAGCCCCCGAGGAGGACCACGTCGGCGTGGTCGCCCACGAGCTCGAGCCCGTCCAGGTCGGGGACGATCGCGGGCATCACGAGCGCGAGGACGCGCTTGCCGTCAAGCTCACGGGCGGCCGCTCGCGGCGTCGTCTGCAACTCGTCGGCGTCGAGCTGGAAGCCGATCTCGCGCAGCTCCTCCACGAGCCGCGAGCGCGGGCGCGTCGAGTTGTTCGAGACGAAACGGAGCGCATGCCCCGCACGCCGAAGCTCCGAGACCGCATCCGCGGCGCCCGGAATCGCCTCACCCGAGACGTGCAGGACGCCGTCGATGTCCAGCAGGATGCAGGCCACGGGGCGAGTCTACGTGCGCCTGGGACAGGTCAGAATCGCGACGTCGCCGGCGCGGAGAACAGCGCTGTGGTCATCGTGTTGCCGGGGCTCGCGAGATCGTCCAACATAGTGCTCGGAGCGTAGGTCGGGGTCGACACGCCGACGCTGGTCTGCGACCCGTTGCCGGTCCCGAGCGTGATCGTAAGCGTCTTCGCCGTCGGGTTCCAGGCGAGGATGCTCGCGTTCCCACCATTGCCCGAGAACGTCGTCGGCGCGTTCACGTAGTCGGCACCGAGCCCGATCGTGCCCAGGTTGAAGGAGCAGCCGGACGTCGTCGCAACCGTCAGTGTGTCGCTCAAGCCCACGTTGTTGATGGTGACGACGACGAGACCGTTCGCACTCAGCGTCTGGTTGGCGCCGTTCGACCACGCCGAGCAGAAGCTGGTCGCGTCCATGGTCTCGGAGTAGGTCACCGTAACGGTGTCGGACTTCGTCGCCCGGCCCGCCGTACCGCCGTTGGCAAGCACGACGTTCGTCGGGACCGGCGCCGCCTTGTCGGCAACGCTCGTCGCACTGAACGACGACTGGTTCCCGGCGAAGTCGCGAATGCCGCTCGCGTTCGTGGCGAGCGCGACGGTGAACGAGCCAGAAGCCGTGTTCACGGAGCCCTCGTTCAGGGTGAGCGTCGCGATGGTCGTCGCCACGGACACGCTCCCGAGCGTGTTCCCCGCCCCGCCCGGGGCGTTCGCAAGCGTCCACGGCGTCGTTCCCGCCGAGTACGTCTCGAGGGTCTCGCCGAAGGTCGCCTTCACCTGGTCGACCTTGCCGTCGGCGTCCGTGTCGAACATCTGCAGCGTCGAGAGCGCCGGTGCGGTGTTGTCGACCGTGACGCTCCCGCTCTGGGCGGTCGCGGTGCCGAGATCGTCGGCGGCGTTCAGCACG
>DASUFC010000020.1:0-3518 GCA_036274755.1 Gaiellaceae bacterium | reverse complement strand
CAGGTAGTCGTAGATCTCGGTGACCGTGCCCACGGTCGAGCGCGGGTTGCGGGACGTCGTCTTCTGGTCGATCGAGATCGCCGGCGAGAGCCCGTCGATCGAGTCGACGTCGGGCTTCTCCATCATCTGCAGGAACTGGCGCGCGTACGCGGAGAGCGACTCCACGTAGCGGCGCTGTCCCTCCGCGTAGATCGTGTCGAACGCGAGCGACGACTTGCCCGAGCCCGAGAGCCCGGTCACGCAGACGAGCGCGTTGCGCGGCAACGCGACGGTGACGTTCTTCAGGTTGTGCTCGCGAGCGCCGTGGACGACGAGCTGGTCGGCGGACATACGGCGTCAAGTCTATCGGGAGAACATACGTTCGTCCACGCCTTCCGCATCGCCTGCGCGCCCGGTGTTAGTCGCCGATTGGACCGGGCTGCGACGGTGACCGCATCGCTCGAAGAAAGACAAAGGAGGAAAGATGCGACGCATCGTGATCACGATGAGCGCTGTCGTTGTCGTGCTCGCGACGGCACTCGCCGGAGCAAGCCCGATCCTCGCCGACGAGCCCCCGCCCACGGACCTCGTGATCGGCTACCCGCCCGCCTGCGACGACCCAGACGCGATCTCCAACTCCGGTGTGGAATGCGCCGGGATCGAGCCCGTCGAGGCTCTCGGGCCGATCGCGCCGGAGATTCAGGCGGCCGCGGAGGCTACCGCCCGGGCCGACACCGCGCTCGTCGCCGCGGACGGGCCGGAGGCGCTCCGCAGGAATTGCCGTTTCCACGCCGAGGTCTCCATGTACGCCCCCGAAGATTGGCGTCGACTCGGACAGAGCCTCGCCGCGGAGGCGTCGCACTGCGCCGACTACACCATCGCCCTTCCCGCAATCGCAGGGAACAAGACTCAGCCACGCGCTGACGAGGCATGGCGAATTCGGGCCCTCGGCCCGCGCTTCCATGCCGCGGCGGAGGCACATCTCGGTGGTTGGCAGACGTGGGTTACGACGAACAACAAGACGTGGATCCAAGCCGGTCAGGAGTTCCGTAGGCGGATGGCGATCGCCGGCTACGACGTCGCGCTCGGCGACACCTGGGCACTCAACGAGGTTCCGGCAGCGGTCAGGCAGGGTGCGGGTCAGAGCCGCCGCAACCTGCTCGACTTCCTGCACGGCCTCTACGAGGGTGACGGCACGGCACCGACCAACGGTCTCGTTTTCGTCGCGGGCTTCGGGCAGCGCACCCAGAACCTGTCCGTCTACCTCTCGAACATGAGGGGCTGGCTCGCCGACTCCGGGTTCTGGACGGAGGCGGACGCATACGTCCGCTTCTGGGCCCAGGAGGTATACGGCGACGTCCGCTCGTGGGGCGTTCCAGATGCGCCGGGGATGACGCGAGCGCAGCATCTCGCCGCGTACCTCATGCACCCACTGACGCTGGCACGCGCCGGCGGCGAACGAACGGCGTCGGCCGAGGCATTCCTGCGGCGGACGTACCTCCCGCTGGCGAATGCAGCGTGGAAGTGGCAGTCCAGCTTCGGCTTCACCGATGTGAACCACCTGCTCATGCAGCATTTCATCTCCGAGCAGGTGTTCGCCATCCGGCACGACGCGGGCACGCACCCCGCCGAGGGACCGGAGGGCCGGCTGGGGTTCGCGTGGGTGCCCGAGCCGCGCGGCGAAATCGACTTCCAGGCGAAGACGGCGGGACTGCAGCAACGGCTCGCATCCGCGCTGGCGAACGCCTACGCGCAGGGAGGCAGCTCGCAGATGGGCGCGTGCGGCCCGCCCGGCGACCACGTCTGGTGCGAAGGCTCCTACGAGGGAGCGTTGTTCAACGATGGCTGGGACGTCTTCTCGAGCCCCTGGACGTAGACGGCTGACGTACGAATCAACCTTCCGGTGCCCGGAGTCGAGTCGGGCACCGGACGCCCGACGCCGTTGTCAGGCCTTGCGAGCCCAGCGGCCGAAGACGAGGCCGCCGAGGGTGAAGCCGAGACCGAACGTGCCGACGGCGAACGCTCCGATCGCGACGCCCTTGCGCCACACCGCCATCTGCTGCCAGCGGCCGATCGCCTCGCGCTCCTGCTCGGTCAGCTCCTCCCCGCGCCGCTGCTTGCGCAGCGCGCCACCGGCCTGGAGGCCGAGATAGAGGTCGTCGAAGATCTCGGGGCCGTCGGACACGCTGCGAGTGTATAGCCTCCTTCGGCTCGTGCCCTCCGCGTCAGGCCCGCCACCCGTCGTCGCCGCCTTCGACGTGGACGGCACGCTCACGATCGGCGACTGCGTGACGCCGTTCCTTCGCCGGGCCGCGGGAAGGCGGCTGTGGACGACGCTGCTCCGGCATCCGCTGGCGCTCGTGGCGTCCGCGGCGCATCGCGACCGTGACCGGCTCAAGGAGCTCGCCTGCAGCGCCCTCCGCGGAATCGAAGCGACGGAGATAGAGCAGCTCGGAAGAGCCTTCGCCCGCGAGGTCGGGGAGAAGCGACTGCGCGACGACACGGTCGCGCGCCTCCGTCGGCATCGTGAGCTCGGACACACGGTGATCCTGGCGTCGGCGTCCCTCGATCCCTACCTCATGCCACTGGGTAGCTCGCTCGGGGTCGACGCCGTCGTCTGCACGGTGCTCGAGCAAGGACTGGACGGTCGGCTCACCGGGCGGCTCGTCGGCGCGAACTGCCGCGGCGCGGAGAAGGCCCGACGCGTCCAGGAGTGGCTCCGGGAGAACGGTCTTGCCGACGCGGAGCTCTGGGCGTACGGAGACTCGTCGGGCGACGACGAGCTCCTCGCCCTCGCAGACCATCCGCTGCGCGTCGACGGGATCCGCGTCGGTCCCGAGCCGCGGTAGCGGAGCCCACGCCAGAACCGTCTACGATGGGCGGGCGGTGACAGATCCTCTTTCCACGCTTCGCGACGAGCTCGCGCAGGTCGTCGACCTTGGCGTCGCGGCCCGCGTCCTCGAGTGGGACCAGCTCGTGATGATGCCCCGCGGGGGTGCGACGACCCGTGCCGAGGGGCTCGCGACGCTCCATCGCCTCGCCCACGAGATGTTCGTGCGCGACGAGATCGGCGAGCTGCTCGATCGTCTCGAGCCCGAGGTGGCGGATCTCGACCCCGACTCGGACGACGCATGCCTCGTCGCGGTCACGCGCAGGGACTGGGACAAGGCGCGACGCGTGCCGCCGGCGCTGCAGGGCGAGATGACGAAGCTCGGGTCGGAGGCGATGGAGGCATGGGCAGAAGCCCGGGCGAACGACGACTACGCGAGCTTCCGGCCGTGGCTCGACCGCACCCTCGAGCTGAAGCAGCGCTACATCGACTGCTTCCCTGCGACGGACGACCCGTACGACGTGCTCCTCGACGACTTCGAGCCGGGCATGCAGACCCACGAGGTGCGGCGCGTGTTCGAGCGCCTCGAGCCCGCGCTCCGCGAGCTCACCGCCGCCTCGGCCGACGAAGAGTCCGAGCCGTTCCTCTCGGGACCGTACCCGCAGGAGGCGCAGCACGAGCTCTCGCTCGAGGTGGCCCGCGCGTTCGG
>DASUFC010000019.1:0-2508 GCA_036274755.1 Gaiellaceae bacterium | reverse complement strand
CCGCCGCTCGAGCCTGCCGGAGACGAGCACCGTCGCCGTAACCGCCGCCAGCTGGAGCAGCCCGAGCACCGCGGCCGTCCGCAGGTCGAAGAGCCGCGCAGCCTGGTTGTAGATCTCCGATTCGAGCGTCGCGTAGCGCGGACCGCCCAGGATCACGATCACGCCGAACGAGGTGAAGCAGAAGAGGAACACGATCGACGCCGCCGACGCCAGCGCAGGGGCGAGGAGCGGGAGGGTCAGCCGCAGCCGCCGCTGCGTACCCGAGGCGCCGAGCGTCGCAGCGGCGTCCCACAGCCGCCGGTCGAGCCCCGCCCAGAAGGCGCCGACGACCCGCACGACGACGGCGACGTTGAAGAAGACGTGCGCGAGCAGGATCGCCCCCACCGACCGCTCGACCCCGTCGGGCAGGAGCGCGATGAACGCGGTCGCGACGACGACGGTCGGGAGGACGAACGGCACGAGCACGAACGCCTCCACGACCGACCGGCCGCGGAAGCGAAACCGCGAGAGCGCCCAGGCGAGCGGGAGGCCCGCGGCGAGCGTCAGCGCCGTCGACACCGTTGCCTGCCAGAGGGTGAACCACAGCACCTCGCGCGTGAGGCCGCTCGTCACGACGCCCCAGGGCACGTCGAGCCGCCCGTCCACGACGAGGCTGCGCCGCAGGATCGCGACGAGAGGCCACGCGAAGAAGAGCGCGAGGAAGGCGATCGGGACGGCGGCGGTCGCCGTCCGGCTCAGCGTACGACGATGTCGGTCCACCGGGCGACCCAGCGGTCGCGGTTGGCGTCGATCTCCTCGGGCGAAAGCTGGAGCGGGTCCTTCGGCACAACGGCGTACTTGACGAAGGCCTCGGGGAGCGGGACGCCCGACCGCACCGGGTAGACGAACATCGATCCGGGCACGTCTGCCTGGAAGCGCTCCGAGAGCATGAAGTCGATCAGCTTCCGCGCCCCGTCGACGTTGTGCGCGCCGCGGAGGATCCCCGCGTACTCCACCTGCCGGTAGCAGCCGTCCTCCACCGCGGCCGTCGGCGCCGTGGAGGGCTTCTTCGATGCGAAGATCACCTCCGCGGCGGGGCTCGACGCATACGAGACGACGATCGGGCGCTTGCCGGGGCTGCCTGCCGCACCGGAGAACTGCTGGGTGTACGCCTCCTCCCAGCCGTCCACGACCATCACGCCGTTCGCGCGCAGGCCGCGCCAGTACGTCTCCCAGCGATCGCCGAACGTCGCGATCGTCGCGAGCAGGAACGCGAGGCCCGGCGAGGACGTGGCGGGGTTCTCGACGACGAGCAGGTTGCGGTACCGGTCGAGGCCAAGGTCGGCGAGGCTCGCCGGCGGTGGCACATCGTGCGATGCGAACCAGCGTCGGTCGACGTTCAGGCACACCTCTCCGTGGTCGATCGGCGTGACGTGCGCGTCCGGGCTCGAGAAGTCCGGCTCGAGCGCCGAAAGCTCCGGTGAGCGGTACTCGTCGAGCAGGTCGCCGTCTAGCGCGCGCGACAGGATGCTGTCGTCGATCCCGAAGATGACGTCTCCCTGGGGGTCGCCCGCGGTCAGGAGCGCCTTGTTGAGCGTCTCGTTCGCGTCGCCGCCCTGCAGGATCCGGAGCTGGAGGCCGGTGTCGTTCTCGAACGCCTGCTTGACATCCTTCGAGACGGCGAAGGAGTCGTGCGTCACGAGGACGACGTCCGTCGGCTGCGAGCCGTCGCTGCCGCAGCCCGACGCGGCCAGACCAACTGCCATGGCAACGACGAGGAGAAGCGCGGCGCTGCGCCCCATTGGCCGCTTGTAACACTGTGTCACTTGGGCTTCTCCGGTTTCGGTTCCGGTGACGGACAGATCGCAAGCACGACGCCGCTCGCCACGGTCACGCGGGCCTCCTCGCCCAGGAAGACGTTGGACACGCCGCGCGTCGTCCCGGACGAGAGCGTCTCCGCGGCGAGCGGATACTCGAGGCCCGACGTCGTCACGCCCTCCGCCGCCCCGCCGAGGGGCAGCAGCGTCACGAGATCGCCGGGGCTTCCCCGAAGCGTCCGCTCACCGCGTACCACGTGGACCACCGCGTCGCCGACCAGCGCGTCCAGCTCGAGCGCCTCGTAGCGCTCCGCGCCGAGCAGGAGGAGCGACGCCGCGAGATGGTCGAGGCGGCCGCCCGCGCTCCCGATCACGAGGACGCTGCGTGCCCCGAGCGCGGCGGCCTCGTCGAGGGCCAGCTCGAGGTCGGTGGCGTCTTTCGCGACGGGATGCCGGACGATCCGCGTGCCGGTCGCCTCGGCCCTGGCGAGCGCGGCGGCGGAGACGGAGTCGAGGTCGCCGACGACGACGCCGACCTCGAGGCCGAGCTCGCCGGCGCGCTCGAGACCGCCGTCGGCGGCAATCACCGTTCCCCTGCCGGGCACGGCGACGGCCGGGCCCGGCCCCGATGCGACGACGACGACGTCCGGCTCGATCACGCGTTCCTCCGCTGGCATTACCCAGATCAGGTTCTGCGGGTCGGCGGCGCCTC
>DASUFC010000018.1:0-3247 GCA_036274755.1 Gaiellaceae bacterium | reverse complement strand
GCCGCGCTGGTTGCGGCCGCCGTCACCGGTTGCCAGGACGGCGGCCCGCCCGCCGAGCTCACCGCCACCGATCTCGCAGTCGTCGCCCGCGTCAACGACGGAGACACGATCACCCTTCGCGGTGGCGCAAAGGTGCGTCTTCTCCAGATCGACGCCCCCGAGCTCACGGACGACTGCTACGGCCGTGCTGCGAAGAGCGCGCTCGAGCGCCATGTCCACTCCGGCACGCAGGTCCAGCTCGTCCGCGACCCCGGGCTCGACCAGACCGATCGCTACGGCCGCCTGCTCCGATACGTCGTCGCGAGCGGCGAGAACGTCAACGTCGCGCTCGTCCGCGAGGGCGCGGCATCGCCGTACTTCTTCCGCAACGATCGCGGCATCTACGCACGTCAGCTTCTCGAGGCCGTGGAGGAGGCGCGCGATGCCCGCCGCGGCTACTGGGGCGCCTGTCCGGGCGCAAGGTTGAACACGGGCCTCGGCTCCGTCACCGGGCCGCGCTGAGTCGCAAGTAACACTGTGTCACTTGGTCGCTTGCGGTGACTCGCTGCGGTCGTCAGGGCCATGGCACCTCCGGGGCGCGGTGATACCCGACACCGAGGGCTTCGAGGCGCCGTCCCTGGACCGCGAGGCGCCTCCGATACTCGCGCCAGGCGCGGCCTTCCGCGGGAGACCAGCCGATCTCCGCGACGCCGAGCACGCGCGGGAAGGCGAGGTGGTCGAGCCCGGCCCGCGTGGAGATCGTCTCCGACCAGAGCGGCGCCTCGACGCCGGCCACGTCCCGCTCCTCCACGCCGTCCAAGAGCGTCGCCGGGTCCCAATCGTAGGCGGCACGAACACTCGTCGTCCCGGCCCAGCTGAGCCCCAGTGAGGACGACCTGGAGTACTTCATGTCGAGGTAGGTCTTCGTCGCGGGCGAGAGGACGAGCTTCGCCCCCCTGGCGACGGCTGCGCGCGCGAGCTGCGGGTCGTGCCAGTGCTGCACGAGGGTCGTGCGACGGATCGGAGCACGCGCGATCTCCTCCCAGCCGAGCATCCGCTTGCCGTGCGCGCGCACGATCCGCTGGACGCGCTCGACGAAGAAGCGATAGTCGTCGGGGTCGGTGGACAGCGGCTCGTCGCCGCCGATGTGGAGGTAGGGGCCCGGCGTGAGCGCCGCGACCTCGCGGACCACGTCGTCGACGAAGGCATAGGTCTCTTTCTTACGGATGCAGAGCGAGCTGAAGCCGACGTCGATGCCCGTGTACGGGGCTCGGGCGATCCCGTCGCACGCCAGCTCGCCGTACGCGGAGAGCGCGGCGTTCACGTGCCCCGGCATGTCGATCTCCGGCACGACCTCGACGAACCGCTCGGCCGCGTAGGCGACGATGCGCCGGTAGTCGCGCTGCGTGAAACGGCCGCCTGGACCGCCGCCGACGGCGGTCGACGAGCCGAGGCGCGTCAGCCGCGGTCGCGAGCGGATCGCGAGCCGCCAGCCCTGGTCGTCCGTCAGGTGCAGGTGCAGCCGGTTCAGCTTGTAGAGCGCGAGCAGGTCGATCAGCCGCTCGATCTCCGCGACGCCGAAGAAGTGCCGTGCGACGTCGAGCATCATCCCGCGCCACGCGAAGCGCGGCCGGTCGTGGATCGTGAGCACCGGAACGTGCCACGGTCCGCGCCGGCGCCTGCCCGCGTCGATCGCGGCCGGGAGCAGCTGCCGGAGCGTCTGGGTGCCGCGGTGGAGGCCCGAAGGCGTGCGGGCGGCGAGCACGACGCGGCGAGGCTCGACCGTCAGCCGGTAGCCCTCGTCTCCGAGGGCGCGGTCGGCGGGCCGCAGGGCGAGCGCAACGTCCCCGTCTGTTGGCGCACCGCGAACCGTCGTCACCGGCAGCCGGAACCCCGTCGCAGGACGCAGCGTCTCGGCGAGAAGTCGTGCGACGGGACGCGCGCCGTCGTCCTCGCGACCGAGGACGATCCGCGCCTCCCGCCTCAGCTCGAACGCGCCTTTCCCAGGCGCGACGGCGAGAGGCTTGGGGACGATCGCGGGAAACGCTGGCGCCCGCTCAGCCACGCACGGCGCCGGACGTGAGGTTGAACATGATCTTCCGCTGGACGAGCAGGAAGAAGACGATCACCGGGATCGCCGTGAGCGTCGATGCGGCCATGAGAGCGCCCCAGTCGGTGTCGCGGCTCGTCCCGTAGAAGTACGAAAGCCACACCGTGACCGTCTGCTGCGACTGGTCCGAGAGCAGCACGCTCGCGAAGATGTACTCGTTCCACGAGGTGATGAATGCGAAGACGGACGTCGCGACGAGACCCGGTGCGACGAGCGGCAGCAGGATCCGGACGAACGCCCCGACGCGACTCGAGCCGTCGACCATCGCCGCCTCCTCCAGCTCCTTCGGGATGCCGAGGACGAAGCCGCGCAGCGTCCAGACGGCGAACGGCAGCACGAACGTGAGGTACGTGAGGATCACACCGGTCAGCGTGTTCGTCAGGTGGTAGCGCGCCAGCACGACGTAGAGGGGGATCACGAGCCCCACCGACGGCAGCATGAGGATCCCGATCATTGCCACGATGAAGAACTTGCGCCCGGTGAAGCGGTACTTCGCGAGCGCGACCGCCGCGAGGAACGCGATCACCATCGAGGCGAGGACGGCCACCACGACCACGATCACGCTGTTTCTGACCGTGTCCCAGAAGTACGGCCGGGCCATTGCGTCGCGGAAGTGGTCGAGCGTCGGCGAGGACGGGAACCAGGTCGGCGTGATGCTGTTGATCTCGTCGGTCGGCTTGAACGCGGTCGTCACCATCCAGTAGACGGGGAAGACGAGCACGACGCACAACGCGATTCCGAGCACGTCCCACGCGCGGCGCCGGAGGAACCGGACGCGGGTGCCGCGACGCGGGCGGGCGGGGATCGGCACCGAGCTCATGTCACGTCCTCCATCCGCACCATGCGCCGCACGTAGAAGACGCTCAGCACGGCGACGATCAGGAGCATGAGGATCGAGATCGCAGCGCCGCGCCCGAACTCCGAGTGCGCGTAGCCTTCGATGTAGACGTACACGCCCATCAGGTAGTTCGAGGCGTCCACGTGCGAGGCGCCGATCAACAGGTAGGGCTGGGTGAAGACGCCGAAGTCCCAGATGATCGAGAGGCTCGTCAGGATCAGCAGGATCGGCTTCAGGATCGGGAAGGTGACGTCGCGAAAGACCCGGAGCGGGCTCGCGCCGTCGATCTGCGCCGCCTCCACGAGCTCACGCGGGACCTG
>DASUFC010000017.1:0-5747 GCA_036274755.1 Gaiellaceae bacterium | reverse complement strand
CCATCAGCAGGACAGAGGGGTCGTGGACGAGCGCGCGGCAGAGCGCGACGCGTTGCTGCATTCCGCCGGAGAGCTCGTTGGGACGACGGTCCTCGAAGCCCTCGAGGCCGGTGAGAGCGAGCAGCTGCTCGGCCCGCGTCCTGTGGGCGCGGCGGTCGAGCCTGAGAATCTCAACAGGGAGCATCACGTTCTCGAGCACCGTCCGCCAGGGCAGGAGCGCCGAGCGCTGGAACATCAGCGACACGTCTCGGCGCGGCTTCGTCACCGCCTGGCCGCCGACCTCGACCTGGCCCGCCGTTGGCCGGAGGAGGCCGGCCATCATGCGCAGCAGGGTGGACTTCCCGCAGCCGGAGCGCCCCACGAGCGTGACGAACTCGTTCTCGCCGATCTCGAGGTCGATGCCTTCGAGCGCTCGGAGCTTGGCTCTACGCGTCTCGAACGTGTGTGAGACGCCCTTCAGGCTGATCGCCGTCATCCGCCTACGTCTCCTCCGACCAGGGGACGAGCACGTGTTCCAGCAGCGCGACCGCGTAGTAGAGGACGATGCTCATCAGGGACAGGAGGACGATTGCGGCGAACGCGAGCGTGGTGTTCGCGTTCTGACCGGAAGCGACGATGACGTAGCCGAGACCCTTCGTCGCGCCGACGAACTCCCCGACGACCGCGCCGATGACCGCAAGCGCGATCGCCACCTTCAGCCCGACGAACACATAGGGCAGTGACCAGGGAAACCGAAAGCGCAGAAAGTCCTGCAGCGTCGACGTCGAGAGCGAGCGCGAGAGCTCGGTGATCTCGGCGGGTGTCGACTTGAGGCCGGTCGCGGTCGAGATCACGATCGGGAAGAAGCAGATGAGCACGACCATCACGATCTTCGGCCCGGCCCCGAAACCCATCCAGATGACGAGAAGCGGTGCGATCGCGATCTTCGGGATGGCGTTCAACGCGACCAGCGTGGGGTAGACGGTGAGCTCGAGCGTGCGCGAGTAGGCGATCGCAACCGCGCAGGGGATTGCGATCGCGATCGCCAGCGCGAACCCGAGGAGCGCCTCCCAGAGGGTCGTCTTGAAGTTGCTCGCGAGGATGCTGCGCTGGTCGGTCATCTCCTGCCACACCTCGAGCGGCGTGGGGACGATGTACGACGGCCAGTCGAAGATGATCGTCGCCAGCCACCAGGCGCCGACGAGGACGACGAACGTCAGCGCGGGGAGCAGGACACGCACGGCGATCGCGCCGAGGTTGCGGCCCGGTGGGGCGTCGAGCTGCGTGGCGGCGGCAGTGCTCACGCGAGGACGGTTGCGGCCTCGGCCTCGGGCGAGACGGCTCCGACCTCGACGCTCAGAGCCTGAGCCTCCGCCAGCATGGCGGCGACGATGGCCTCGGAGTGCTCGTCGATCCGCGCCGTCGGGCCCATGACCACCAGCGCGCCGAGCAGGTTCCCGGCAGCGTCGACGACGGGCGCTGCGAACCCGGCGATCCCTTCGTGGATCTCCTCACGCTGGCGGGCCCAGCCGTTTCGCCGCACCTCGCTCACCTCGGCGAGCAGCGCATCGACATCGACCACTGTCTGCGGGGTGATCTGCTCGAGCGGCTTCTCGGTGAGCAGCTCCCTCAGCCGCTCGTCGTCGAACTGCGCGAGGTAGAGCTTGCCGCCGCCGGTCGCATGGAACGGCCAGCGCTGCCCGAGCGTCACGGAGTACTTGAGCGGCCCGGCGCCGTCGACGAAGTCGATCGCGACGCTGTGCGTCCGCTCGAACGCGATCAGCTTGGTCGTCTCGCCGAGCGTCGCCGAGAGTCGCTCGAGGTGCCGGCGCGCGCGCCGGCGCAGGATCTCGACGGTGGGCGTCGCGGAGAGGCGTCCGACGAGCCGGAGGCTGACGGCGTAGCGCTTCGTCTCGGGGTCGACCGTGAGGTACCCCTTGCCGTGCATCGCGTGAAGGATTCCGTGCGCCGTGCTCTTCGGGATCCCGAGGGCCTCGCTGACGTCCTTCAGCGTGTACGTCGCCCCGCCGTCCAGGAACAGGTCGAGCACGTCGAGGATGCGCCCGACGGACCGGTTCTCCGGGTTGGGGGGTCTAGACGGTGAGGTCGAAGAGGCGCGCTGCATTCTCGTGGCAGATCTTCCGTCGGTCGTCCTCGCTGATCGGAGCGGCCTCGATGAAGTCGGCGCCGTCACCGATCTGCTCCCAGGGATAATCGCTGGCGAACATGACGCGATCCGCACCGACCTCGTGGATCGTCGCGAGGAGCGCCGAGTCGAGCCAGTTGCCGCTGCACGTGTACCAGACGTTCGAGCGGAGGTAGTCGCTCGGCTTGCGCTCGATCTGCGCTCGGTGCGACTTCGCCATCCATGGCTTGTTGAAGTCGAAGTCGACCCGGTACAGCCAGTGCATCAGACCCTCGCCGAGGTGGCCGAGGATGAGCTCCAGGTCGGGCAGCTTGTCGAACGCTCCCGAGTAGACGATGCGCATCGCGTGCACGGCGGTCTCGTGGCCGAAGCCGAGCCCCGGCCCGGGCATCGCCCAGCCGTACCCGAGATAGGGGCCGAGCATGTTCGCGTGTGGGAGCGTGGGGTGGAGGTTGATCGGCACCCCGAGCCGCGCGGCACGCTCGAGGATCGGGAAGTACCGGGGATCGTCGAGGTAGGTGTCGCCGATGTGCGAGTGGACGTTCCCGCCCTTGAAGCCGAGCTCGGTGACGCACCGCTCGAGCTCGTCCGCGGCCTCGAGAGGAGCGGAGACGGGGAGGCTGGCGAGGCCCACGAACCGGGTGGGGTGCTGCGCGACGAAGGCCGCGAGCGCGTCGTTTGCCTTCCGCGTGTGCTCGACCTGGACGCCCTCCTCGAACTGCTCGAAACCGGGGCTCGAGACGCTGAGGAACTGGATCGCGATGCCCGCTTCGTCCATGGCGGCGATACGTGCCTCGCTGAGGTCGAGCAGGGTGTTCCGCAGGTGGTGGCTGTGGGTCAGCATGACGTCGGGGAGAGACGGCTCGAGCCAGACGCGGACGTTCTCGTCGGTGACCTCGAACCGCGGAGGCCGTGTGCGGCTCTCCAGCAGTGCCATGTACTCCGGCGTGAAGAAGTGGGATTCGAGGTCGATCTTCGGGATTCGCGCCACGGCCGATGTCTCCTTGCCTCGTTCGGAATAGTGAACTAGAGTTCCGGATTCGAGCATAACCCGTTGTCTCTCTCACCGGGAAGGGGTCGTCCAGATGCGCCTGAGCCGCCGAGCCGCAGCCCTCGTGCTGGTCATTGCCGTCGTCGCCGGAGCCGTTGCCGCCGGCGCGAGCTCGTCCACGTCGCGTCAGCAGGTCGACAGCGTCAAGTACGCGACGTCCTTCGGGACGTTCGGTCGGGACGCGTTCGTCTACGTCGCGATCGACAAGGGCTACTTCCGGGACGCCGGCTTCGACGTCTCGGTCGTGCCCGGGCTCGGGACCGACAACGCGCGCCTCGTCGCGTCCGGTCAGATCGACTACGCCGGCTCGGAGACTCTCGGAAACATCGTCGGGCGTGTGTCCGGCGGCTTCCCCGTGAAGATCGTCGCCATCACGAGCCAGGCGACGCAGGCCGCCATCGCGACGCTCGCCGACAGCGGGATCTCGACGCCGAAGGATCTCGAGGGCAAGACCCTCGCCGACCTGCCTGCCTCGATCGTGATCCGGCTCTTCCCGTTCTACGCCAAGCGCGCGGGGATCGACGCGTCGAAGGTGAACATCGTGCCCGGCACGCCCCAGACGCTTCCGTCGCTGCTGGCCACCGGCCGCACGGACGCGATCGGCCAGTTCACCGTCGGCGTGCCGACGCTGGTCAAGGCCGCCGGCGGCCGCAAGGTCAAGACCTTCAAGTACTCGCAGTACCTGAAGGGGTTGCTGGGGAACGCGATCGTGACCACCGACGAGCGCGTGCGGACGAAGCCGGACGAGGTTCGCCGCTTCACGCGCGCCCTGCTCAAGGGCCTCAACTACGCCGTGCAGAACCCCGGCGAGTCGGGCTACATCCTGCAGAAGCACGTGCCTTTGGCAGACCCGGTCGCGGCGGCGAACGAGCTCCGCATCCTCAAGTTCTTCGTCCAGAACAAATGCACCCGGAAGTACGGCGTCGGGTACATCGACGTGCAGAAGCTCAAGTCGACCGCGAGCATCGCGCGGAACGCGTTCAAGACTGCGCCGTTCTCCTACCAGGATCTGTACTCGTCGGCGTTCGTCAAGACCGCCTCGTGCAAGCTCTGAGCACGAGGGCCGTCGGCGTGACGGGTGCGGTCGACGCATGAAGCCGGAGGAGCTGCCCGCGTTCTTCGACGGCCTCGAACGATGGGCGCGCGACCGTAACGGCACCGCCGAGCTCGTGACGTACGGCGAGCACGAAGATCAGGTGATCGAGCTCCGGCGCGGCTCGACGCCTGGCCTGCAGCCGCTCGCGATCGTGCTCCACGGCGGCTTCTGGCGGGCCGGGTACACGCGCAGGAACACGACCGCTCTCGCCGTTGCGCTTGCCGAGTCGGGATGGTCGAGCGCCAACGTCGAGTACCGCCGCCTCGGGCCGGGCGCCTACCGGCCGATGCTCGACGACGTCGCCGCGGCGCGGCGCTCTCTCGAGGGCTTCCGCCCGGTCGTCGCCGTCGGCCACTCCGCGGGCGGGCATCTCGCCCTGTGGCTGGGGGCGGAGGGGCTTGTCGATGCCTGTGTGGCCCTCGGCGGGGTGTGCGATCTCGTGGAGGCCGCGCAGGCGGAGCTCGGGGAGCGTGCGGTCCAGGAGCTCCTCGGCGGGTCGCCGGACGAGGTGCCCGAGGCGTACCTCGTGGCGGATCCCGGGGCCCGCCTCCCGCTCGGAGTGCCACAGCTGCTGGTCCACGGAGTGGGCGACGACCGCGTGCCGCTGTCGCATGCGCAGGCATACGCCGCCGGAGCTCGGGCCGCCGGCGACGACTGCCGTGTGGTGGAGGTCGCCGCGGGGCACTTCGAGCCGATCGACCCGCGCTCGCGGATCTGGCCGGAAGTGCGCGCTGCGATGGAGTCTGCAGGCGCGGCGGTCGCCGGGGCGGCCATGCCGGGGGCGGCACCGTGACCGAGCCGACGACGGTCGCGTTCGACCCCACGAGCGCCGAGCAGCGGGAGGACCCGTTCACGGTTCTCGCGCACGCCCGGCGGGAGCAGCCGGTCTTCTACGCCCCCGAGCTGCGTCTCTGGGTGGTGACCCGTCACGACGACGTCCTCACGGTCCTCAAGGACCACCGGACGTTCTCCTCGGTGGGAGCGCTCACCTCGGCCACGGCCGACCGTCCGCCCGAGGTGACGGAGATCCTCGCGGGCGGCCACCCCGAGATGCCGTACATCATCGAGGTCGACCCTCCGCTCCACGACCGGATCCGCGGGCTCGTCGCCCGCGCCTTCACGCCGCGGCGCATCGAGGCGCTCGAGCCGCGCATCGAGCAGATCGCTTCCGACCTGATCGACGGCTTCGCCGCGCTCGGCGCCGCCGACATCGTGGAGGCGTTCGCGTGGCCGCTTCCCCTCAGAGTGCTCGGCGAGCTCTTCGGATTCCCCGAGGACGACCTCGTGCGCATCCACCACTGGGGCACCGACTGGCTCCTGCTGCAGCAGGATCGTCCCACCGAAGAGCTGGCCGGGCACGCGCGGGGGCTCGTCGAGCTTCAGCGTTACTGCGTCGCCGCGGTCGAGGACCGGCAGCGGCGGCCGACCGACGACCTCCTCGGGGCCCTCGTCGCCGCGAACGACGCGTCGGACGA
>DASUFC010000016.1:0-13060 GCA_036274755.1 Gaiellaceae bacterium | reverse complement strand
GTCCTGCTCCAGCACGGCTCGCCTCGACGCGTCGAGGCCCTGGCAAAGGGCGAGCACGTTCCCGACGAATCCGTGCGCAGGTCCGAGGATGTGCTCCGTGTGTCCGTAGAGCTGCTGCGCCCAGAGACCGTCCGCATCGCGGGCGTCGAGCAGCGCACGCGCACTTCCGTCCCAGGCTGCCTCCCAACGCGCGTCCCCGGTCCATCCGTGCATGAGGCGCGCCGCGACGAGCGTTCCCGGGGAGCCCCACATGAGCTCCCAAACCGCGTTCGAGGCGTTCGCGCGGACGCGCTCGAGCAGTGCGTCGGCGAGGACGTCGCTCGGCGCGAGGCGATAGGCCACGAGCAGGACGCCGGCCTCTCCGCACAGGAGCGACGACTCCCGCGGCTCCGGCAGCGGAATCGCGGACATCGCCTTCGTGCCCGATTCCGGCCGCGAGCGCTGACGCTCGAGCGTGCGCAGCGCGACGTCCGCGAGATCGAGCGCCGTCTCCGCGTGGTAACGCCGCCGCAGCTCGTCGAGAGCCCACACCACGCCCGAGGCGCCGCAGTAGAGCGTCTTCAGGGGGCTCGTCGCGCGCCAGCGATCCCACTCGTCGGCACGCCAGAGAAGCTTCGGGCCCCGAAAGGAAGCATCCGCGTCGGCGACGATCTCGCGGATGCCCGCGCGGATCCGCTCCGCGTCCCAGGGCTCGTCGATGAGCGGCTCGAAGTCCTCGGGCCGATAGAGCACGCGAGGCTCAGGCGACGTCGCGGACGCGCTGGGCGTCGGCCAGCGCGCGGAGCTTCTTCAAACCCTGGTGCTCGATCTGGCGGATCCGCTCGCGCGTGACGTTGAACTCCCGGCCGACCTCGTCGAGCGTGCGCGGCTGCTGCCCGTCGAGCCCGTAGCGGAGCTCGAGCACCTTGCGCTCGCGCTCGGACAGGTGATCGAGGATGCCGCGGAGCGCCTCTCGCTGCAGCGTCGTCTCGGCGAGCTCGTCGGGGAGCGGCGTCGACTCGTCGGCGAGGAAGTGGCCGAACTCGGACTCGTCGTCGTCTCCGACCGGCTTCTCGAGCGACACGGGGGTCTGCGCGCTGCGCCGGATCTGGTCCACCTCGTCCTGCGTCATCTCGACGTCGCGCGCGATCTCGTCCGCCGACGGCTCCCTGCCGAGCTCGGCCCGCAGCTTGCGCTCCGAGCGCATGATCCGGTTGAGCTTCTCGACGACGTGCACCGGCATCCGGATCGTCCTGCCCTTGTCGGCGATCGCACGCGCGACGGCCTGGCGGATCCACCACGTCGCGTACGTCGAGAACTTGAAGCCCTTGCGGTAGTCGAACTTCTCGGCTGCCCGGACGAGGCCGATGGTGCCCTCCTGGATGAGATCGAGGAAGGGCAGGCCCTGGTTTCGGTACCGCTTCGCGATCGAGACGACGAGCCGAAGGTTGGCCTCGACCATCGCCTGCTTCGCGGCATGCTCGCCGCGCTCGATGCGCTTCGCGAGCTCGACCTCCTGGGCCGCGGTCAGGAGCGGCACCTTGCCGATGTCCTTCAGGAAGAGCTGCAGGGCATCGGTCGTGATCTCTGGCTGTGCCTCGGCCTCCGGCTCGGGCTCGTCGGCCTCGTCGGCGTGCACGACGGCGATCTGCGCCTCCTCGAGCGCCGCGTAGAACTCGTCGACCTGGGCCGGCTCGAGCTCCAGCTCGTCGAGGGCGAGCGCCAACTCGTCGGCGTCCACCTGCCCTGTGCGGTAGCCGGCCTCGAGGAGCCGCTGGCCCTCCTCGCTGGAGAGGACCTCGTCGATCGGCGATCGAGTGGTAGCGCCCTGCGTTTCGTCAGCGGCCAGACCGCCCCCCTTTCCCGTCGGCCGTCACACGGTAGTTACAGGTGCGGCGGTCGTCAAAGCCTCGCCCCTGCCCGGCTCCTTCCTCGAGGTTCCTCTGGAGCGGCAGACCACGCGACCTCTTCCGCGCTGCGTCGTGCCTCGAACTCATCCGCTCGCTCGTCGAATCGTCGCGAGATACCGGGCGGACTCGCGCGCGAGCGGCGAGCCGGGCTGTGCGCGCATCGCGAGCCGGAACTGGCGCTCGGCCGGCTTGATCCGGCCCGTCCAGAGCAGGAGCACGCCGAGATGGAAGCGGACGGTCGGCTCGTTCGGATACCGGGCCGAGAGCGGGCCGAGCTTGCCGAACGCGCCTGCCGGAGCGTCCTTGTCGAACGCCCCGACGGCGGCCGCGACCAGCGCCTCGACCTCGTCCGGAAAGCGCTTCGCTGCGCGATCGAACACACGCGCCGCCGACACGGGTCGACCGACGCGCTGGAGCCCGACGCCGTACAGGAGCTGGTCGCGCAGGCCACCGCGCGCCGCGTGCGTGCGCAGGGCCTCGAGCTGGCGTGCCGGGGGGAGCGCCGTCACCGAGGCCGGCGCGCTGAACGAGGGGATGAAGGCCGGCAGTCCCCGTGGGAGATCGGGATGGAGCAGGTTCCCGGCCACGATGGCGTAGGGGGTGTCCGGCTCGGCCTCGAGCGCGGCCCGCCACGCGCCGACCGGGTCGCCCTCGTTCGCCCAGAGACGCGCGAGGCCGAGATGGAGCTGGACGACCGCCAGATCCGGATAGAGCTTCGCGAGCTGCTCGAGCCGGGCGAGCGACCCGTCCGGCCAGCGCGCCAGGGCGAGCCCGACCTTCGCCTCGAGCGAATCGTGCTTCGCGAAGAGCGCGGCCGCCGCCTCCGTGTCGCCTCGCGCGTAGAGCCCCTGCGCCCTCGTGAGATCGCGGGCCTCGGCGTCCGTCCGGAAGCCGAGCGCGAGCGACAGCGGCGGGCGTCCTGCGCGCATCCCGGGCGTGTCGGTCGCCGTCGTCGCGGTGGCCGAGCCGCCGTCCGAAGAGAGCACGGCGAATGCGACGATCCCGACCGCGAGGATGGCCACGGCGCCGACGAGGAGCGCGACACGACGCCGTGCGGACACCGCGTGACGATAGCCGTGCCCTCAAAGCTATAGTTGCGAAAGTAATGGCGACGTACCGCGAGCTGCTGGCACAGGTCAAGACGGAGATCGACGAGATCTCGACGATCGACGCGCACGAGCGCCTCGAGGCGTCGGACGGGTCCATCTTCGTCGACGTCCGCGAGCCCGACGAGTGGGAAGAGGGGCACGTCCCGGGCGCGGTCTACACCGGCCGCGGTCGTCTCGAGCAACGGATCGAAGGCCTCGTCCCCGACAAGAGCACACCGCTCCTCGTCTACTGCTCGGCCGGCTCGCGCTCGGCGTTCGCAGCGAAGGTCCTCGAGGAGCTCGGCTATCTGAACGTCGTCAACGTCGCGGGCGGCTTCTCGGAGTGGAAGCGCAACGGCTTCGAGATCACGATCCCGCGCACGCTCTCGCCGGACCAGCGCGCCCGCTACAGCCGCCATCTGCTCATCCCGGAGGTCGGAGAGGAGGGCCAGCAGCGCCTCCTCGACGCGCGGGTGCTCCTGATCGGCGCCGGTGGGCTCGGCTCGCCCGCCTCGCTCTACCTCGCCGCCGCCGGTGTCGGAACGCTCGGCATCGTCGACGCGGACGTCGTCGACGAGTCGAACCTCCAGCGCCAGATCGTCCACTCGACGGAGCGGCTCGGCGAGGCCAAGGTCGCCTCCGCGAAGCGCACGATCGAGGCCCTCAATCCCGACGTGACGGTCGTCGCGTACCAGGAGCGCCTCACCTCGGAGAACGTCGACCGGATCCTCGCGGACGGCTGGGACGTGATCGTCGACGGCGCCGACAACTTCCCGACGCGCTACCTCGTGAACGACGCCTCCGTGTGGAGCGGCATCCCGGTCGTGCACGGCTCGATCTTCCGCTTCGAGGGGCAGGTGACCCTGTTCCGGCCCGGTGTCGGGCCCTGCTACCGCTGCCTCTTCCCGCAGCCGCCGCCGCCGGAGCTCGCCCCGAGCTGCGCCGAGGGCGGCGTGCTCGGCGTGCTGCCGGGGATCATCGGCTCGATCCAGGCCAACGAGACGCTCAAGCTGATCCTCGGCCGTGGCGACTCGCTCGCCGGCCGGTTGCTGCTGTTCGACGCGCTCGGCACGACCCTCGACGAGGTCACGGTGCGCCGCAACCCCGACTGCCCCGTCTGCGGCGACCACCCGACGATCACCGAGTACATCGACTACGTCGAGTTCTGCAACGCACCGGTGCATCGCTGATGGCGGCGGTCCGCATCCCTCCCACACTGCGTGCCGAGGTCGGCGGCCAGCGCGAGCTCGAAGCGCACGGCTCCACCGTGGCCGAGGTCATCGACGACCTCGTCGAGCGCTTCCCCCCGCTCCGGTCGCAGCTCCTCGAGGACGGCGAGCTCGCGCCGTTCGTGAACGTCTACGTGGGCGGCGAGGACGTGCGGACGCGCGACGGCCTGCAGACCCCGGTCGCCGACGGCGACCAGCTCATTCTCCTGCCGGCGATGGCCGGTGGGAACTGAGACGACAGCACCGGCGTCGCTGCTCGACCTCGTCGGGTCGACGCCACTCGTCGAGCTCCCGCGCCTCTCTCCGCGGCCGAGCGTTCGCCTGTACGCGAAGCTCGAGGGACAGAACCCGAGCGGCTCCGTCAAGGACCGCGTCGCGAAGGCGATGCTCGACGCCGCGGAGGCGTCGGGCGAGCTCGAGCCCGGCCGCAGGCTGCTCGAGCCGACGAGCGGGAACACGGGGATCGCACTGGCGCTCGCGGCACGGCTGCGGGGCTACCCACTGACGTGCGTCGTGCCCGCGAACGTGACGTCCGAGCGCCGGCGGCTTCTGAGTCTGTACGGCGCCGAGATCGTCGAATCGCCGGGCGAGGAGGGCTCGAACGGCGCCGTCCGGCTCGCGATCGAGCTGGCGGAGGAGGACCCGTCGCTCTTCATGCCGTTCCAGTACGCGAACGAGGCGAACCCGCGCGCGCACTACGAGGGAACCGGCGCGGAGATCGTCGCTGCCCTCGATCGCGTCGACGTGCTCGTCGCGGGCCTCGGAACGGGTGGAACGCTGATGGGCGCCGGCGAGCGCATCCGCGAGTCGTTCCCCGACGTGATCGTCGCAGCCGCCGAGCCGCTCCCCGGGGAAGAGGTCATGGGCCTTCGCTCCCTGGACGACGGCTACGTGCCTCCGATCCTCGACGTCTCGAAGCTCGATCGGAAGCTCCTCGTGACGAACGCGGAGGCCGTCGGCGGGCTCCGTCTGCTCCTCGAGCGGGAGGGCGTTCTCGGCGGCGTCTCGTCGGGCGCGGTCATCCACGCGGCACTGCGCCTGGCGGACGAGCTCGAGGAGGGCGTGGTCGTATGCGTCCTCGCAGACGGTGGCTGGAAGTATCTCTCGGCCGACTTCTGGGACGCAGCGGACCCCGAGTCGACGATGGAGCGCTCCGTCTGGTGGTGATCCCGGCCGCGGTGCGGGACGCGCTGACGGCCCACGCTCGCGACGAGTCCCCGAACGAGGCGTGCGGAGTCGTCGTGCTGCGGGACGACGTCGCCGAGCGCTACGTGGCCGGACGCAACGCCGCCGCCTCGCCGTATCGCTTCGAGCTCGAGGTCCCTCCCGAGACGTGGTTCCTGGAGGACGAGGGCTACGAGCTCGCGGTCTTCCACTCGCATCTCTCGTCTCCCCCACGCCCATCGCGTACCGACGTCGAGAACGTGGGCCTCTGGGCCGGCCGCCCGTATCTCATCTACACCGTTCGCACCGACGAGCTCGCCGGCTGGACGATCTCGGGCTCCGAGATCGCGCCGCTCGAGCTGACCTAGTCGCGGACCGTCAGGCCGACCGCTGCGATCGCGCGGCGCGCGAGCGCGTCGTCGTCCTCGCCCGGGAGGCCGCTCACACCGACGGCGCCGACGCGCCGCTCGCCCTGGAAAGCCGCGACGCCGCCCTTGAAGAACGTGAAAAAGGGATCGAAGCTCGCGCGCTCGGCGGCATCGGCCCGCGCCTTCTCGGCGAGTGCCGCGGTCGAGGTCGCGTCGCTCCGAGCGGCCGTATACGCCTTGCGTTGGGCGTTCAAGCGCGTGTCCGGCGCCGCCCCGTCCATCGTCGCCGCGGCGACGATCTCGCCGTGGTCGTCCGTTGCGTAGACCGACACGGGAGCCGGAGCGTTCTCGACGACGAAGTCCACCGCCGCGCGTGCGTGCTCGAGCTTCACGCAGGACATCCTGACAGTCATAGTCCTGAGCCATGCGAGCGATCGTCATCACGAGGCCGAACGACGTCGCCCTGCGCGAGATCGAAACGCCCGAGCCGGGACCCGGCGAGGTGCGGGTCAGGAGCGTCGTCGCCGGCGTCTGCCGGACCGACATGGACATCCTCACCGGCGCGCTGGATACGCGATGGGTCCGGTTCCCCGTCGTTCCAGGGCACGAATGGAGTGGCGTCGTCGACGCCGTTGGCGAGAGCGTGACCACGCTCGAGCCCGGACAGCGAGTCGTCTGCGAGGGGAACATCGGCTGCATGAGCTGCGCGCGGTGCCGGGCGGGCGACACCCACCTCTGCCAGAGCTACGACGCGGTCGGCTTCACGCGGAGCGGCGGCTGGGGCGAGTACGTCGTCGTCCCCGCGCGCATCCTCCACGCACTTCCCGAGCACGTCTCCTTCGACGCCGCGGCGCTCGTCGAGCCCGGTTCGTGCGTCGTGAAGGCGCTCGATCGCGCACGCATCGAGCCTGCGGAGACGGTGGGCGTGGTCGGGGTCGGGGCCATGGGGGCGCTGGCCATCCGGATCGCGCGGTTGCGCTCGCCCGGAACGATCGTCGCGTACGGGATCCGCGACGAGGAGCTCGAGCTCGCAACGACGCTCGGCGCGGACGCCGTCGTGAACGTCGCCGAGCAAGATCCGGAGGCCGAGACCGGGAAGCTCATCGGAGGCGGTCTCGACGTCGTCGTCGAGACGGCGGGCGCGGTGCCTGCCGTCGAGCTCTCCACGCGGATCGTGCGCGAAGGCGGTCGCGTCGTGCTGCTCGGAATCGCGGGTCAGGATCGCGACGTCACGATGCCCGCGGACCGGATCCCGCTGCGCGACCTCACCCTGTACGGGAGCGTCGGCTACACGGCGGCCGCGTGGGCGGCGATGGTTGGGCTGCTCCGGGAGCAGCTCGTCGACCTCGACCCGATCATCACGCACCGCTTCCCGCTCGACCGCTTCGAGGAGGCATTCGAGCTCATGGACGAGCGGCGCGGCGTCGTCGCGCGCATCGTGCTCGAGCACGCGAGCTGAGGCAGGTCGCACGACTACGACGGCGATATCGGAGCGAACTGCGCCCGGGATCGGTACGGATCTCGATCTCCACGTTGCGCGGCGGTTCGCACGCCTCGATGAGCCCTTCTTCGACGAGCCTGGGAGTACCATGAGCGCGCCATGAGCGCGCCTGCCGCCGTCGGCGTCGACAGGCCGACGCTCCGTCTCCGAGGCACCGAGTACCCGGTGCTGCTGCCGTCGATTCGCGATCCGCGGCTGCACCTCGCCTCGATCATCGTCACGCTGCAGGTCCTCGGTCAGGTCGCCTTCGACTTCCGGCTCTCGATCGCGCAGATTCTCGTGTCGCTCGCGGTCGCAGGAATCCTCGAGTTCGGGATCACTCTCTGGCGCAACCGCGTGCTCATGTGGCCGGCAAGCGCGCTCCTGACGGGGAACGGCGTCGCCTTCGTGCTTCGCGTGCCCGGTACGGAGCACGGCGACTGGTGGAGCATGAAGGGCTGGTGGATCTTCGCCGGGACGTCCGCCGTCGCGCTGCTCTCGAAGTACCTGATCAAGGTCCGCGGGCGGCACATCTTCAACCCGTCGAACTTCGGGCTCGTCCTCTGCTTCCTGCTGCTCGGATCCACGAGGGCGGATCCGCTCGCGCTGTGGTGGGGGCCACTCTCCCCCGCACTCGTGTTCGCTCTCGCGCTGATCGTCGTCGGCGGATTCCTGATCCTGCGGCGCCTCCGGCTCGTCGGCATCGCGGTCGGCTTCTGGCTCGCATTCGCGGCGGGGATCGGCGTGCTCGCGGCGAGCGGGCACACGATGACGGCTGCCTGGCACGTCGGACCGATCGAAGGCTTCGACTTCTGGTGGCTCCTCGTCACCTCGCCCGAGATCCTCGTGTTCCTCTTCTTCATGATCACCGACCCCCGGACGACGCCTGCAGGCGCCGCCTGGCGGCGCACCTACGGCGTCGGGGTCGGGCTGCTCGCAACACTGCTCATCGCCCCGCAGACGACCGAGTTCGCGACGAAGGTCGCGATCCTCGCCTCGCTCGCTCTCGTCTGCGCGGCGAGAGGGCTCGTCGAGCTCGTCGGCGCAGACCGGGTGAACGCGCTCCGCAGCCGGGGGGCCGGCCTGCTGCCTGGTCGCTGGCCGCGGCCGGCCGCGGCAGGCGCTGCGCTCGTCGGAGCGTTGGCATTCGGCGCACTGGTGTTCGCGGCAGGCATTCCGGCGCGTCCGGACGCGCGTGAAGCATCGGCGGCCGGCGCAGGCCCGCTTCCGCAGATCGTGGTTGCCGACGGCAAGGACGTCGCAGCGATCGACCAGGCGACGGCGAGAACCATCACGCGCGACCTGCTCGCCGACCTCGAGGTCGAGGGGCGCGCCCTGCGCACTCGGAATCAGAAGCTCGCCGAGAACGGGGCGACCGGAACCTGGCTCGCGGCGCTCTGGTCCCAGATCCGCGCCTCGAGCTCGCGCACGACGGTCGCCGACTACGAGGTCGACCGCGTGGTTCTGACGCTCCGGCGTGGCGCGTTCCAGGGACCTCCGACGGTGGTCGCGAACCTCCAGGGCTCGTACGTCGCATCGACCTATGAGTCCGGCCGGACGATCGTGAGCAGCGCCGATCCGCAGCGCTTTCGTCGAACCGTCGAGCTCGCGCTCGAGGACGGCCGCTACCGGATCCTCGTCTCCGAGGGCGGGCTCGCGACGACGCCGTCGACGGCCCCGGGGCCGAGCGGCACGCTCGGGGGCACGTCGTTCGTGAACGTCGCACCCCAGGTCGGGCTCGACTTCCGCCAGGGCTCCTTCCAGTACGGGATGGCCCTCGATACCACCGCGATGATGGGCGGCGGGCTGTGCTGGCTGGACTACGACGAGGACGGCCGACTCGATCTCTTCGTGGTCAACTCGCACTCGGACGCCGACATCGCCCCCTCGGAGTCGCGGGGCGGTCTCGCGCGAACGGCGCTCTTCCACAACGTGGATGGCCGCTTCGTAGACGTGTCGCAGCGCGCCGGCGCGGACCTGCCGATCCGCGGAGACGGATGTGTCGCAGCGGATCTGAACATGGACGGCCACACCGACCTCTACGTGACGAGCGCCGGCTACAACGTTCCGACCGATGCGTGGGATGCGCTCCTCTGGAACGACGGCGACGGGACGTTCAGCGAGGGCGCTTCAGAGGCGGGCATCGACGCGCCGGGCTGGCACTCGGCGCCCGTCGTCGGGGACGTGAACGGCGACGGGCGGCCCGACCTCTTCGTCTCCTCCTACACCGATCCCAACGTCGTGGTCGACCCGGCGGCCGGCTTCCCGTCCGACCATGCGCCGGTGCGCGACCTGCTCTACCTGAACCAGGGCACCGACGGGAGCGGGCATTCGGTGTTCCGCGAGGTCGCCCGATCGGCGGGGATCGAACGGACCAAGGTCGCGCACGGCCTGGGAGCGATCTTCACGGACTTCAACCACGACGGCCGCCTCGACCTCTACGTCGCGAACGACGCCGACCCCAATCAGCTCTACGAGAACGTCGCGCTGAAGGGCGGCGCGAAGGCCGATCCTGCGCACCTCGGCTTTCGCTTCGAGGAGGTCGCGAAGCGCGAGGGCGTCGCCGACCCGAACGCCGGCATGGGGATCACGACGCAGGACGTGACGGGCGACGGGCGAGGCGACATCTTCGTCACCAACTCGCGACAACAGCTCCACGCTGCGTACCGCAGCGTCGGGTCCGCGAAGCGGCCCTCGTTCGCCGACGCTCGGCCCGAGTTCGCGACGGCCCTCGGGTCGCACCCCGCAGGCTGGGGGGTGTCGTGGGCGGATCTCGACCTCGACGGCGACCTCGACCTCGTCCTCGCGAACGGCGCGATCCCTGTCACGCACCTCGCGAAGGACGCCCGCCGCGTCCAATTCCTCGAGAACGTCACGAGGCCGGGCGAGCAGCCCCGTTTCGTCAACGTCGCGGCCCCGTGGCTCTCACGGACGCCTGTCGTGAACGGACGCGGCCTCGCGGCCGGCGACTACGACAACGACGGCGACCTGGACCTCGCGATCAATTCGATAGGCGGGAAGCTCGTGCTGCTACGCAACGACGCGCCGAAGCGCCACTGGCTCGAGGTGCGCGTCCGCCGCTTCGCACCCGGCGCGATCGTGAGGGCGACGCTCCCCGACGGCACGAGGCTCGTCCGCGAGCTCCAGGCCGGCTCGAGCTACCTCTCGTCGGAGGATCCGCGGGCGCACTTCGGTCTCGGTACGGCGAAGCGCGTCGCGCGACTCACGGTCCGCTTCCCGGACGGCACGACGAAACGCCTCACGAACGTCGCCGCCGATCGGATCGTGGACGTCGGCTGACCGAGCCGGGCCGCTAGCGACCCGAGCGCTGCTGCAGTCGCGTCGCGACGGTGTCGAGCGTGACGGCGAGGAGGAGGATGATGCCGGTCACCATGTAGATCGCGCCGGTCGTATAGCCGCCGATGTTGAGCCCGTTCGCGACGGTGGCGATGACGAGCGAACCGAGCAGGGCTCCGCGAACCTCGCCCCGTCCGCCGAACAGGCTGACGCCGCCGATCACAGCCGCGGAGATCGCATCCAGCAGGAGCGTTCCGCCGCCTTGGTTCAGATTCACCGACTGGAGCCGTGCCGCGAGGATGATCCCGCCCACGCCGGCCATGACCGAGGAGATCATGAACACGATGATCCGAACGCGCGCGACGTTGATACCGGAGCGCCTCGCGGCCTCGGCATTGCCCCCGACCGCGTAGACGTGACGCCCGAACGTCGTGCGCTTGGCGAGGTAGGTCAGGCCGACGAGGAAGATCACCATCAAGAGTCCCGCCAGCGGGAGCCCGAGCGGCTGGAAACAGTTCTCCGTGAGCGGCGTGCCCTCCGGGCAGGCCGCCGGCCTCTGGGCGTGGTTGCAGATAGCGACCGTTCCGAAGCTTGCGATCGCGACGCCGGCGAACTTGAGCACCGCCATCCCGGCGTTGACCGACAGACCGGCTCGTCGCTGGCCCAGCACCCCGAGGAGCGTTACCAAGGCGAATCCGCCGGTGATGACAGCAGCGATGAGCCAGCCGACGTTCGCGGAGAAGTAGTACGTGGCGGTGTAATTGACCCAGTTGTCCTCGATGAGGATCGTGTCCTTCGATTGCAGGACCTTGAGGATCACCCCCTGGAAGATCAGGAGGCCCGCCAGCGTGACGACGAACGATGGCACGCCGACTTTCGCCACGACCGCACCCTGACCGAGCCCGATGAGCGCGACGATCCCGAGTCCGAACAGGATCGCGATCCATCCAGCGAAGTCATGGCCGGAGCCGGAGAGCTGGAACTCGGCCACCGCGACCGCACAGATGCCGCTCACATAGCCGATCGAGAGATCGATCTCGCCGAGCAGGAGGACGAACACCACCCCGTACGCGATCATCGTCACTCCGGCCATCTGAAGGATGACGTTCACGAAGTTCCCGGCGGTGAAGAAGTTCGTTGCGGTGAAGGCGAAGTAGACGACGATGGCGACCTCGGCGACGACGACCGGAAGCGCACCGAGGTTCCCGGATCGAACGTTCCCGACGATTCGCTGCCAGGCGCTCTCCCGCTCTGTGTCTCCCCCTTCGGGCAGACCGATTCCGGGTGCGACGACGTCCGCGCCTGAGCTCACGTGAGGATCTCCGGCGCAGTCTCCGCGATGCCGGAGACCTTCGTCGGAATGCCAGCAGTTATCGCGTGGACGACCTCCTGCTGGGTCGTTGCCGCGCGCTCGTAGACGCCGACGTTCCGGCCGAGGCGAAGAACGGTGATACGCGTCGCAGTCTCGAAGATGTCGTGGAGGTTGTGCGAGATGAGGACGACAGCGAGCCCCTGCTCGGCCAGGCGCCTGACGAGCTCCAGCACCTGCTCGGTCTGGGCGACGCCGAGCGCGGCGGTTGGCTCGTCGAGGATGACGAGCTTCGAATTCCACATCACCGCACGGGCGACGGCGACCGACTGGCGCTGACCGCCGGAGAGGGTGGCGACCGCCTGCCGGATCGACCGGATCGTCGTGACGCGGAGGCCCTTGAGCGTCTCGGCCGTGTGCTGCTCCATCGCCGGCTCCTTCAGCCGGAAGAGGAAATCCCGGAGCTCACGGCCCAGGTACATGTTCTGGACGACGTCGAGGTTGTCGCAGAGTGCGAGATCCTGGTACACGACCTCGATCCCGAGCTTCGCCGCGTCCTTCGGCCCGTGAATCGCGACGTGCTCCCCCTCGAAGAAGATGTCGCCAGAGTCGTAGCCGTGGATCCCGGCGATGCACTTGATGAGCGTGGACTTGCCGGCGCCGTTGTCGCCGACGAGCGCCATGACCTCGCCCGAGCGCACCTCGAAGTCGACGTCGGTCAGCGCTTGCACCGATCCGAACGTCTTCGAGAGGTCGCGGATCTCGAGGAGTGGTGCGTCGCTCACGGCTACGACGTTCCTACCACAATCGGATGGAGGCGCCAAAGAGGCGCCCCCACCCGATCGCGCCGACAGCTACTTGCAGTACTTCTTGTACGGCCCGGTGCAGACCTCGCTCCGCTTGAGAACACCGTCGCGGAAGAGGCGCGTGTAGTTCGCCTTGGTGATCGCGCTCACCGGGATGATCAACGCGGCCTTCCCCTTGCTCTTGCCGTTGACCTTGGGCTTCTTGCCGTTGTAGAGGGCGATCGCAGCTGCGGCAGCCGCATTCGCCTCGTCCGGCACGTACTTGTAGACGGTCATCGTCTGCCAGCCGGCAAGGATCTGCTGCACGGCCGCGGCGGTGTTGTCCTGCCCCGACAGCGGGATCGGCTTGAGACCCTTGGCCTTCAGCGTCGCGATGACCGCACCGGCGATGTTGTCGTTCGCCGCGACGACGCCCTGGATGTTGTTGTTC
>DASUFC010000015.1:0-3352 GCA_036274755.1 Gaiellaceae bacterium | reverse complement strand
CGGCTCGACGAACTCGTCGGTCACGCCGCGCTCGTAGCTCGAGCGCACGGCGGCCACCGGATCCTCGACCATCGCGCCGATGCCGCCGACCATCGCGTCGAGCGCGCGGTCGGTCCGGTCCCAGCGCTTGTCGCGGTCCATCGCGTAGTAGCGCCCGACGACGGTTGCGATCCGGTCGGGCGGCAGGGTCGCCAGGTCGTCGGCTGCGGCGTGCGGCGAGACGTCGCGTCCGTCGGTGAAGGCGTGGATCCACGTCCTTTCCTGCATTCCCGCACGGCGGGCGAGGTCGAGCAGCGCCCGGAGGTGGGAGATGTGCGAGTGAACGCCGCCCTCCGAGACGAGGCCGAGCAGATGGACGTCGCCGTCGCGCTCCTTCGCGCGGCGGAAAGCGCCGAGCAACGCCTCGTTCCCGAAGAGGGAGCCGTCCTCGACGGCACGGCTGACGCGCACGAGATCCTGGAGGAGGATGCGGCCCGAGCCGATCGTGAGGTGCCCGACCTCCGAGTTCCCCATCTGGCCCTCGGGCAGGCCGACCGCCGGCCCGGACGCGCGGAGTTCCGTGCTCGGATACCTGGCGACGAGGTCGTCGAAGACGGGCGTTCGCGCGAGGTCGACGGCATTGCCCGGCCCGGGCGGGGCGATGCCCCAGCCGTCGAGGATCACCAGCGTGACGAGCGGCAGCCCCGCGCGGCTCATCGCAGGGCGGCGCGGCAGATCGCCGCGAACGACTCCGGCTCGAGCGAGGCGCCGCCGACGAGCGCGCCGTCGATCGCAGGCTGCGCCATCAGCTCGGCCGCGTTCTCGGGCTTCACGGAACCGCCGTAGAGCACGCGCGTGTCGTGCAGGGACTTGATCGTCTCGTGAGCCTCCTGTGCCATCTCGGGCGTGGCGGTCCTTCCGGTCCCGATCGCCCAGACCGGCTCGTACGCGATCACGAGCGCGTCGTGGACCGGGATCGCCGCGACCTGACGCCGAAGCACGGCGCCGGTCTGCCCCGACTCGCGCTCGGCTCCGGTCTCACCGACGCAGGCGATCACCCGTAGCCCCGTCTCGAGCGCTGCCTCGCACCGGGCACGCACCGTGTCGTCGGTCTCGCCGAAGTGCTGGCGCCGCTCCGAGTGCCCGACGATCGCCCCCTCGACCCCGAGCTCGAGCAGCATCTGTGCGGAGATCTCGCCCGTGAACGCGCCCTCGGCCGCCCAGTGGACGTTCTGGGCGTAGATCGGGATCCCGCGGCCGACGCCTGCGGCGAGCGACGTGAACGGCGGGCAGACGACCGCCTCGACACCGGCGGGCGGCTCGAATCCGTCCAGGAACTCGACGGTCTCCGCCGGTCCCTTGAACATCTTCCAGTTGCCTGCGACGAGCACGCAGGTGATCCTAGTCCCGACATGCTCGACGACGGCATCCGGTACGCACGGAACGGCGACATCCACCTCGCCTACGAGGTGGCAGGCCCTGGGGGCGGCGACGACGTGGTTCTGATCAGGGCGTTCGTGTCGCAGCTCGCGCATTTCCGGCGCCTCCCCGCGATGACCGAGTTCGTCGAGCATCTCGGTCGGCGGGGCCGGGTCATCTGCTACGACCAACGAGGCACGGGGCTCTCCGATCGGCTGCGCGGATACCGCCTGCCGACGATCGAGGAGCGGATCGACGACCTCCGCGCCGTCCTCGATGCCGCAGGCAGCGAGCGTGCGCTGATCGTCGCGCTCGCCGACGGCGGTCCTCTCGGCTGCCTGTTCGCAGCGACGCACCCATCCCGCACGGTCGCCCTCGCGCTCTGCAACACGCGGCCGCGGGTCGCATGGGCGCCCGACTACCCATGGGGGATGACCGAGCGGGAGTTCGAGCACGAGCTCGCGACGATCGACACGGGCTGGGGCACGCCGGCGATGGCCGAAACCCTTGCCCGGCAGTCTCCCTTCGGGCAGCTCCCGTTCGAGGAGATGGCAGCGTGGCACCGCGATTGGATGCGCCTGTCCGCCGGGCCCGGCGACGCGATGGCCGCATTCCGGATGTTCTACGAGTCGGACGTCCGCCACGTGCTCGACACGATCCGGGTTCCGACGCTCGTCCTGACCCGTGGCGGCGAGGCGGCGGCCGAGGGCGAGGCCTTCGCGCGGCTGATCCCGGGTGCCGCGCACCGGGCGATGCCGGGAACCGCCTCGTACGTGATCGGCGAGCAGTCCGACGCGTACCTCGACGCGATCGAGCAGTTCACGATCCACGTGCGAGACCGAGAGGCGGAGCTCGAGAGCGTGCTCGCAACCGTCCTGTTCACCGACATCGTCGGGTCGACGGCACGCCAGGCGGCGCTCGGCGACATCGGCTGGCAGGAGCTCGTGCACGAGCACCATCGGCGCATCCGCGGCTGTCTCGCGCACTATCGCGGCCGGGAGCTCGACACCGCCGGAGACGGGTTCTTCGCCGCTTTCGACGGCCCCGTGCGGGCGATCCGCTGCGCGCAGGAGATCGGCGAGGCCGTCAAGGGGCTGGGGATCGAGCTTCGGGCGGGGCTGCACGCCGGTGAGTGCCGCACGATCGACGGCAAGGTCGGCGGCATCGCGGTCTCGATCGGTGCCCGGGTCACGTCGCTCGCGGGCCCTTCGGAGATCCTCGTCTCGCAGACGGTTCGCGATCTGGTCGCCGGCTCGGGGCTCGAGTTCGCCGACAGGGGCGAGCACGAGCTCAAAGGCGTGCCCGGCCTGTGGCGCGCGTACGCCGTCGTCTGAGGAGTCAGGCGACCGGGATCGCCGCGACGCCGGGTAGCTCCTTGCCCTCGAGCAGCTCGAGCGAGGCGCCGCCGCCCGTCGAGACCCAGTCGACGTCCTGGTCGAGCGAGAGCTCGGAGATCGCACGCACGGAGTCGCCGCCGCCGACGACCGTGTACCCGTCGACCGCGGCGACCGCCTCGGCGACGGCTTTCGTCCCTTCCGCGAACTGCTCCCACTCGAAGACGCCCATCGGCCCGTTCCAGAAGACGGTCTTCGCGCCCCGGATCAGCTCGCCGAACCGCTCTTGGCTGTCGGGGCCGATGTCCAGTCCGAGCCAGCCGTCCGGGAGGTCGTCGTACGACGTGACGCGACTCTCGGCGTCGGCGTCGAACGAGGCTGCCGCGACGACGTCGCTTGGGAGCTCGACCGGGAAGGGCAGCGTGGCCCCGTCGCGCAGCTCTTCCGCCATCTTGCCGCCGACGATCACCGTGTCGGCCCGGCCGCCGAGGTTGCGCAGGACTCCGAGCTTGTCCTCGACCTTCGCGCCGCCGGCCACGAGCACGAACGGCCGCGCCACGTCGCCGAGGAGGCGGCCGAGGTGCTCGAGCTCCGCGATGAGAAGCAGACCGGCGTACGCG
>DASUFC010000014.1:0-3321 GCA_036274755.1 Gaiellaceae bacterium | reverse complement strand
CCCACGCAGGCGCGGAAGGTCGTCGCGGAGGCGCTCGACCTGGGGCTCGACGTGTTCGGCGTGCACGTCCACGTCGGCTCGCAGCTCGCCGACTTCGACGCGCAGGCCGAGACGATCGTGCGCCTCGCCGGGTTCGTCGCGAGCTGCCGCGACGAGCTCGGGTGGACGGCCCAGGTCGCCGATCTCGGGGGTGGCTTCGGCATCCGCCACCACCCGGCCGACGAGGTTCCGGAGGCGGCCGAGCTCGCGGCGAGCGCCGCCTCGACGGCGCGGCTCGCATTCGTCGAGGCGGGCCTGCCGAAGCCCGAGATCTGGCTCGAGCCAGGACGCTCCCTCGTCGGGAGGGCAGGCGTCACGCTCTATCGCGTCGGGAGCGTCAAGCGGCTGCCCGAGCGCACCTGGGTCGCGATCGACGGCGGGATGTCGGACAACCCGCGGCCACAGCTCTACGACGCGCGCTATACGGCGCTCTCCGCCGCGCGTGCGGACGAGCCCGTCGACGAGGTGGTCAGCATCGCCGGAATGCACTGCGAGTCCGGCGACGTCCTGATCGACGACGTGGCGCTTCCCTCGCCACGCCGCGGCGACCTCCTCGCAGTGCCGGCAACGGGCGCGTACACCCTCGCGATGGCATCGAACTACAACGGCGTGCCGAGACCGGCTGCTGTCCTCGTCCGGGATGGGTCCGCCCGGCTGATCCGCACGCGGGAGACCGTCGCCGACCTCCTCGCGCATGAGGTGACGTGAGGGCTGCGCTGCGGACCGCCGCAGTGCTCCTGCCCGTCTTCCGAGATGCCGAGGAGGAGCTCCGGATCGTCCTCGTCGTCCGCGCGGACGACGGCGGGCAGCACGGCGGGCAGCTCGGGTTGCCGGGCGGCAAGCCCGAGCCGGGCGACGCGAACCTACTCGCCACGGCGTTGCGCGAGGCCGAGGAGGAAGTCGGCCTGTCGCGCGGCGCGGTCGAGGTCGTGGCCGAGCTCGAGCCGCTCGCGACACAGGCGACGGGCTGGCTCGTCCATCCGTTCCTCGGTCGGGTCGCGCCGGACACCCGCTGGCGCCTCCAGGAGACGGAGATCGTCGGGATCCTCACGCCTGCCGCACGCACGCTCGCCGACCCGGCCTCCCGGGCGACGCTGCCCTTCTCGTCGCTGTGGTTCCGCGAGCCGCTCCTGGTCGACGGAATCGACGTCGAGGGGCACGTGCTTTGGGGCATGACGCTGAGACTGCTCGACGATGTCCTCCCGCGCCTGCTCGCCGGCGCGTGGGAGGTTTGACCTTCACGGGATAGGCTCGCGCGCATGGAGATGAACCTGCTCGACGACGACGGCTGGCTCGAGCGGACGTGGCCGCCCGAGCGACCGGGATACCTCTGGCGGCGCAAGCGCGTAGCCGGAGAGCATCTCGGTGCCGGGCTGACCGAGCTCCCGCCCGGTCAGAGCACCTTCCCCTACCACTACGAGCTCGGGAACGACGAGCTGCTGGTCGTGGTGTCCGGGAAGCCGACGCTGCGCGCCCCGGACGGGGAACGCGAGCTCGAGCCCGGCGACTGCATCCTGTTCCCGAGCGGGCCGGGCGGCGCACACAAGCTCACGAACCGATCCGACAGCCTCGTCCGCGTCCTGCTCGTCTCGAACTTCGCTCTGCCGCGTGCGGCGGTGCAGGTGGACAGCGGGAAGATGATGGTGCGCTGGGGATCGGGCCGCGACGAGCGGCGCTGGTTCTTCCTCGGCGAGGACGCTGACTACTGGGACGGCGAAGCCGACCAGTGACGCGATCGCCGCCTGGCGGCACACTCTCGGCGCAAAGACGGCACAGAGCTGCGACGGTTTCCTCGATAGCGTTACACCAGGGACACCGGGGTGCCCCTGGGGGCAGTTGGGGGAGCGGCCGGCCGACGACTCCTGGCCGGGAAGCGCCGGGTCGGTCGGAGAAAGGCCCAAGCCCTGCCGGACGGCGCCGAGTCACCGCATCAGGATCTCGACGACGTCGCCGTCGTGGAGGACGTGCCCGCGGCCGACGAGCTGGCCGTCGAACCGGGCAGACGGCCCGCGGATGCGCGCTCCCGTCGCCCGGGCGCCGAGGTCGTGATGCACGCGGTCGGCGAGGTCTGCGATCGTCGCTCCGGAGGGCAACGCGAAGGGCTCGTCGTCGCGTACTCCGGAGCGCTCCGGGAACACCCGGATCAGGCCGGTAAGTCGCCAGATCGCCTCGCGGAGACGGTCGAGGCTTGCGTCGTCGAGCACCGACACGTGGACACAGCCGTCGTCGGCCAGGCGCTCGTATCGCTCACCGAGCTCGTCGGCCTTCGTGCGCACCAGGATCGCGCGCTTCTGGATCCCGGCCGCGGCGACCTCCCGCTGAACGACCTCGACGGCTGCCGGAGGGTCGTTCGCTGCGTGACAGAAGACGATCGCGTCCGCGTTGCGAAGCACGCCGAGCAGCGCGCGGCCGCCGCCGCGGTCCTCGTGCGCGCCCTCGATCAGCCCGGGGATCTCGACGAGCTGGACGAGCACGCCGCCGATCCGCGTCAGCGCAGGGACGGGACGAAGCGTCGTGAACGCATAGTCGCCCGTCTTGATCTGGATGTCCGAGAGCGCCTGCAGGAGAGAGGACTTGCCCGCGTTCGGCGGGCCGACGAGTGCGATCTGCGCGGCACCCTCGCGGCGCACCTGCAGAGAGTCGCGATGCGTGACCGTCGCGCGGACGCGCGTCCGGTCGAGCTCGCCCTCGAGCCACTTCCGCAGATCGGCGTACGGCCCGTTGCGGTACCCCGGCAGCTCCGAGAGCAGTGCGCGGATCGCGACGACCCGTGCGCTGCCTTGCTTCCCGACGAGGCGGCGCTTGGCGACCTCGGCAAACGTGCGATGCGGCATGGGCATCGCGCACCTCCTTCCGACTCGGGCGGGAGGGGCACGCGCGCGTCGGCCTACGGGCCGAGGTGCGCGTCACCGACCCGCTTCCCCAGACGCACGATCGGGAAGCGGGCGATCAGCCGTTTTGTCGCAGCACGTGAGCGCGCCAGGCGTCCATCGCCGCGACAGCGTATCCGGTCGGCGTCAGAGCGGCAGCGTGAGCGACTCGAGGTCGCTCGGGTAGTCCGTGAGGATCTCGATCCCGTCGGCACGGACGACGACCGTGTCCGAATGGCGGAACCCGCCGAGGGCGGCCACGTAGACGCCCGGCTCGATCGTGAACACCATCCCCGGCTCGACGACCGTCTCGTCGCCGAGGTCGAGGAACGGCGCCTCGTGGTTGCGCAACCCGATTGCGTGACCCGTGTGCTGGCTCCAGGTGCCGAGGATCCCGTGGTCCTCGAAGTAT
>DASUFC010000013.1:0-8540 GCA_036274755.1 Gaiellaceae bacterium | reverse complement strand
TAGGCCGTCGCGCACGACGCTCTCCCGCAGGACGAGCGGCACTGCGACGAGGAGCACGGCCGCGACGGGGGCGTTGACGAAGAAGATCCACGGCCAGCTGAGGTAGGAGGTCAGGACGCCGCCCACGAGGACGCCGACCGCGGCCCCGCTCCCGGATGCGGCTCCCCAGATGCCGAGCGCGATGTTGCGGTCGCGGCCCTCGGCGAACGTCGTCATCAGCAGGGAGAGCCCGGCCGGCGCGAGCAGCGCGCCGCCGAGGCCCTGGAGCCCGCGGAAGGCGACGAGCGAGCCCGCCGACCAGGAGAGCCCGCAGAGAACGGAGCTGAGAGCGAAGAGCGCGATCCCTGCGGCAAAGACGCGGCGCCGGCCGAGCACGTCCGCCAGGCGTCCGCCGAGGAGGAGGAAGCCGCCGAAGACGATCGCGTAGGCGGTCACGACCCACTCGAGGCCGGACTGGGTGAAGCCGAGGTCGGTCTCGATCGACGGGAGGGCCACGTTCACGATCGCGACGTCGAGGATCACCATGAACTGCGCGACGACGATGAGCGCCAGCGCCGCCCACGGACTGGTAGGAAGCTCGCGTCGCCGTATCGCTGAAACTGACATCTATCGTTCCTCTCAATCGTTGATCTGCACAACGATAGCAAATGCGTACTCTGGAACCGGCTACACTTCGGAGATGGCCACCACGACTGAATCCCCACTGGCTAAGGCGGGCGTGAAGCCGCCGCGCGAGCTCGTCTCCAGCCCCTCGTTCCTGCTCAAGCGCCTCGGCTGGGCCGTCAAGGACCGCGTCGCGGACGCGTTCGAGGACGCCGGCTCGAGCGCCTATCACTACGCGGTCCTCGCCGTGCTCGAGGAGGGCGACCGCGAGACGCAGGCGACGATCGCCGACGCGCTCGCCTATGACCGCAGCTACCTGGTCGGCCTGCTCGACGAGCTGGAGGAGCGCAGCCTGATCGAGCGCCGCCGCGATCCCGCCGACCGACGCCGGCACATCGTGCGCGTCACGCCGGCCGGGAAGAAGTCCCTCGCGCGGCTACGTGCCGTCCACGAGAAGGTCGACGACGAGTTCTTCGGGCCGCTCTCGGCCGACGAGCGAAAGACCCTGCACACGCTGCTCCTGCGCCTCGCCGCGCACCACGACCCGCGCTACGCGGCGAACGGGCACTGAGCTCGTCTCGCGAAGCAGGAATCCGCCGAGCGGATTCCTGCCGCTGGATCCCCGCCTGCGGCGGGGCAGATCCCTGAAGGCGTCCCGCTTCGCGGGCCGCAACTTGTCACTCCTCCCGACCCGGCTCGTACACCAGGATCGAGACGCCGTCGCCGACGGTCTGCGAGGTCACGAGGCGAAGCGGCTTCTTGTCGCTCGTCTCCCCGAAGAGCCGCTTGCCCGTGCCGAGGACGACGGGGAAGACCATCAGCCGGAGCTCGTCGACGAGGTCTGCCTCGAGCAGGCCCTGCACGAGCTGCGGGCTGCCGTGGACGACGACGTCTCCCTGGTGCGCCTCGCGCAGCTTCGCGACGTCCTCCACGAGATCTCCGTGGAGAACCGTCGTGTTGCTCCACTCCGGGCTCTCGAGCGTCGACGAGACGACGTACTTCGGCATCGAGTTGAACTTGTCGGCGAACTCGCCGTCGCGTGACGGCCACGCTGCGGCGAAGCCCTCGTAGGTCTTCCGGCCGAGCAGCAGCGCCTCGGAGCCCATCGTCTCCTCGAGCTTGAACCGGTTGCCCTCCTCGCCGCGGTCGAACTCGAACGACCAGCCGTCGTGCACGAACCCCTCGCCCCCGCCCGGCGCCTCGACGACGCCGTCGAGCGAGACGAACTCGGTGACCACGATGCGTCCCATCTCCGTTACCTCCCGTTTCGATCCGATGCACATGAGACCGCGTCCGGCGACGCGAGTCATCGGTCGTAAAGGAAACGTACGGAAGGGAAACCATCTCGCCGAGCGAACGTCTTCATTCCCATGAGCAGCGACGCACCACGCTTCGTGACCGGCGAGACCGTGACCCTCCTGACGGAGATCCATGCCGCCGAGCGCATCCACGAGATCGGAAGCCGCGCTCGCGTGCTCTCCGACCACGGCGCGGTCGTCGTGCTCCACTGCCACGGCGCCGAGGCGGAGATCGTGACCTGCCCGCGCGACCACGTCGCACCCGTCACACCCCCACGCCCGCGCGCTGCGCGGGCCACCGCCGCGCTCCGCCCGGCGACTGCCTGACAGGGTGCGGAAAACCGTACCGTCGCGCTTCGGGCTGCCCGCTGGGACGTTAGCCGCCGACGGCGGAGGATCTGCCCCGTGGGAACGAACGTCGAGGCGTCGAACGGCGTGTCGCTCGAGCATGGGTACACCGCGGAGCTGACGCTCGGCGCGGCGCCGGAGCGCGTCTTCTCGGCGATCGCGACGCCCGACGGGCTCGCCTCCTGGTGGACCCCGATCGTGAGCGGCTCGCTCGCGCCGGGCACGCGCTTCGAGCTGGGCTTCCCGGGCTCGCGGTCGACCATCGAGCTCCGCGTCGAGCGCGCGCGTCCTCCGGCGGTGGTCGAGTGGACCTGCCTCGCTCACAGCGAGCACCCCGAGTGGAAAGGGACGACCCTCGAGTTCCGGCTCAGCGAGCGTGGGCTCGGCGAAACCGCGCTCTCCTTCCGTCATGCGGGCCTCGAGCGGCAGCTCCCGTGCTTCGACGCCTCGAAGAGCGACTGGGACCGCATGCTGGCGGATCTCCGCGAGACGGTCGAGAGCGACGGCCCGCCGTTCGCCGACCTCGACGCAGCGGCCTGAGCCGCCGCCCCAAGGGTGCGTGGCTTCAGCCTCGCCCTCCTTCTAGCCGGGCCGCATGTCGGGAATCTCGACGCGATCGCTCTCGTCGATCTGGCGCAGCACCCGGGCGGGGACGCCCGCTGCGACGACTCCCGCGGGCAGGTCGCGCGTCACCACGGCGCCGGCGCCGACCACCGTGTCGTCGCCGATCGTCACACCCGGGCAGACGATCGCGCCGCCGCCGAGCCAGACGTTGTCGCCGATCGCAATCGGCTCCGCGGACTCCCAGCCGATCCGGCGCGCCCCGGGATCGATGGGATGCGTCGCCGTGAGGAGCTGGACGCGCGGCGCGAGCTGACAGGCGGCGCCGATCCGGATCGGCGCGACGTCGAGCATGACGCAGTCGTAGTTGGCGAACGTCCGCGCGCCGATCGAGATATGGCTGCCGTAGTCGCAGAAGAACGGCGGGCGGACGACCACGCCTTCCCCGACGTCGCCGAGTAGCTCCCGGAGGAGCGAGTCGCGAAGCACCTGCTCGTCGTGGCGGGTCGCGTTGTAGCGCTCTTGGAGCTCCTGCGTGCGCGCCTGCTCGGCGGCGATCACCGGGTCGTCGGCGAGGTAGAGCTCGCCCGCGAGCATCCGTCGCTTCATCTCCGACATCGCGCGGGACGCTACCCGCCCCAGTGCGACGGACGCCGTGACGGGGTACGTACGGTGACCTAAACGACGGAGGAGACGCGGATGAGACTCGGCATCGGACTCCCGAACACGATGGCGCACGAGACCGACCGTGCCCTGATGCTCGACTGGGCGCGCACAGCGGAGGAGGCGGGATTCGCCTACCTGTCGACGATCGACAAGCCGAACTACGACGCGTGGGACCCACTCGTCACGCTCGCGGGAGTCGCCAGTGTGACGGAGCGGATCGGGCTTGCGACGACGATCCTCCAGCTGCCGCCGCGCAACGAGGTGCTCGTCGCGAAGCAGGCTGCCGTCGTCGACCAGCTGTCCGGTGGCAGGCTCACGCTCGGCGTCGCGCAGGGAGGCCGCGAGGACGACTACGAGGTGTTCGATGCGCCGTTCCACGGCCGCTCGGAGCGGTTCGAGGCCCAGGTCGGCCGCATCCGCGCGATCTGGCGCGACGCACGCGCCTCGGACCGAGATCACGGCGTCGTCGGGCCGGCGCCCGTCCAGGAGCCGGCGCCGCCGATCTGGGTCGGAGCGATGACGCCCGCCGCCGTCGCCCGTGCCGCCCGCGTCGCCGACGGGTTCGTGTTCGGGACGGCCGGGAGCGCGGCGATGAACGAGCGGGCGCCGCAGATCCGCGAGGCGTTTGCGAACGAAGGGAAGGAGGACATCGTCGTCGCCGGCCTCGCGTACGTCGCAGTCGGCGACGATCCGCGGGCAGCGCTCGACGAGGGCGCCCACCACGTCCTGCGCTACTACGGCCAGCTCTGGACGGAGCCAGGGAACCTGATCCACCACGGCCCGGCGGCGAAGATCGCCGAGGAACTGGCGGCCTACGAGGGCGCGGTCGACGTGCTCATCGTCTTCCCGCAGATCCCGCGGCTCGACCAGGTCGAGCACCTCGCCGAGCACGTCCTCCCCGTCTACCGGGCGGAGGCCGTCGCCGCCCGCTGACGCGATCGGCCCCGCTCGGCCGGCGAGCGACCGGCCGAGCGGGGCCTCCGAGCCGTGATGTCCGGCGAGGTCAGCTCGTGGGGATCAGGACCCGGTCGATGACGTGGATGACCCCGTTCGAGGCCATCACGTTCGTCTTCGTGACGCGGGTCGAGCCGTTGAGGTAGACCTTGCCGCCGCGGATCGAGATCTTGACGGCCTGCCCCTCGAGGGTCTTCACGGACTTGCCGTTCAGGGTCACGACCTTCGCGGCCGGTGCCTTCCCCTTGACGACGTGGTACGTCAGCACCTTCTGGAGCAGCACCGGATCCTTGGCGACGGCCGTGAGCGTCGACTTCGGCAGCTTCGCGAAGGCGGCATTCGTGGGGGCGAACACGGTGTAGGTGCCCTTCTCGAGCGCACCCACGAGGCCCGCCTTCTTCAGAAGGGAGACGAGGGTGCTGAACTGCGGCGACGACGCGGCGACGTGAGCGATGTCCTTCTGACCTGCCGCGGGTGAGCCGACGGCGGGAGCGGCGACGGCCGTCGCGGCGACGACCGTCGCTCCGAGCACGGCGAGAAGCGAGCGCATCTTTGACCTCCTGTATAGGTTTCGCACCATGATTGTTCAGTTATAGCACAGAGTCTGTTGCTGGCGCACGTGTTTGTCTTGCAGGCATCTCACTGCCTTGTATAGAATCCGTACAGTCTTATGAGCACGCCTCGCACAAACATTCTCTCGCGTCTCGTCGTCGGACGATGGCGCCGGTTCGTCGCCGTGGGCGTCTGGCTCCTCGCGGCAGCCGCCCTCGCGCCGCTCGCCGGGCGTTTCGAGCAGGCGCAGGAGAACGACCCGTCCAGCTTCCTGCCCGGCGGGTCCGAGGCGGTGAAGGTGCTCGAGGCGGCGAAGGGATTCCCCTCGGGCGAGCAGACGCCTGCCGTCGCGGTCTTCCGCGACCACGACGGCCTCGGCGCGGGCGGCCGCGCGGCCGTCGAGCAGAGACGCACCGCGCTCCAGGCCGCATCGATCCCGGGGGTCTCGGGCGTCTCACAGGTCGTGTGGTCACCCGACGGGACCGCCGCCGTCGTGACCGTGCCGATCCGAGCCGGGGGCGACTCGGACCTTCTCGTCTCCGCGGTCGACGCGGTGCGCACCACGGCGGCCGACGCGCTCCCACCCGGGGTCGAGGCGAAGGTCACGGGCCCCGCGGGCTTCTCCGCCGACGCAACGAAGGCGTTCGCCGGGATCAACACGACGCTGTTGCTCGTGACGGCCGGCCTCGTCTTCGTCCTGCTCGTCCTCATCTACCGCAGTCCGATCTTCTGGGTCCTGCCGCTCTTCACGATCCTGCTCGCCGAGTCCGTCGTGCGAGGGCTTGGGACGCTCCTCGCCGACGCGGGGGTGGTCGTCAACGGGCAGACCGGAGGCATCCTCCTGGTCCTCGTCTTCGGCGCGGGCACCGACTACGCGCTCCTCCTCACCGCCCGCTACCGAGAGGAGCTCGAGCGGGTCGAGGACAGGTACGCCGCGATGCGCGTCGCCCTGCAGCAGGGCGGGCCGGCCATCGTCGCCTCGGCGGGAACGGTGATCGCGGCGTTGCTCTGCCTCTCCCTGGCGCGAGTGAACTCGACCGCGGGGCTCGGGCCGATCGCTGCGATGGGCGTCGCGATCGCCGCCGTCGCGATGCTGACGCTGCTGCCCGCGCTGCTCCTCATCGGCGGCCGGCGCGCCTTCTGGCCATTCGTGCCACGAGCCGGCCACGGGCACCGGCCGGGCTCCACCGGCTTCTGGGACTGGCTCGGCCGGACGCTCGAGAAGCGCCGGCGCGCTGCGTGGATCGGCACGACGCTCGCTCTCTGCGTGCTGAGCCTCGGCACCCTCGGTCTCGACGACGACCTCACGACCGCGGATTCCTTCCGAGGATCGGTGGAATCGGTGCAGGGCCAGCGCCTGCTCTCGCAGTCGTTCCCGGCGGGCGAGAGCGCTCCGACGGTCATTCTCGTCACGGACCCCGCGAAGGTTGGGCCGGTCGTGGCCGCCGCGCGCCGGGCGGACGGCGTGACACGCATCGGCTCGCCGGAGCGCGGAGCGCCCGGGACACGCTTCGACGTGGTCCTGGCCGGGGACCCGTTCGGCACGAGCGGCTTCCGCTCGATCGAGCCGCTCCGTCAGGAGCTGCGGGCCGCAGCCGGGGAGGCCGTGCTCGTCGGCGGGTCGACCGCGGAGGAGGCCGATCTGCGTGCCGCCGTGCAGCGGGACACGAAGGTGCTCATCCCGCTCGTCCTCGCCGTCGTCCTCGTGATCCTCGTCCTCCTGCTTCGCTCCCTCGCCGCACCGGTGATGCTCATGGCGACGGTCGTGCTGTCGTTCCTGGCGGCTCTGGGCGGCAGCCTCGTCCTCTTCGACCTCTTCGCCGACTTCCCGGGCGAGGATCCGAGCTACCCGCTCTTCGCGTTCATCTTCCTCGTCGCGCTCGGGGTCGACTACAACATCTTCCTGATGGCGCGCGTGCGCGAGGAGGCGCTCGGACGTCCCACGCGCGAGGCGATGCGCCAGGGCCTCGCCGTCACCGGTGGCGTGATCACCTCCGCCGGGATCGTCCTCGCCGGGACGTTCTCTGTCCTCGCGGTGCTGCCACTCGTCGCCCTCACGCAGATCGGCATCACGGTCGCGTTCGGCGTCCTGCTCGACACCTTCGTCGTCCGCTCCGTCCTCGTTCCGGCGCTGGCGTTCGAGCTCGGTGAGCGCGTGTGGTGGCCGTCGACTCTCGCCCGCCGGCGGCGAAAGGCCGTCGCGCCGCCCGCCGATCCCGTCGTCCACGGAGACGAAGCATGACCGGCTCTTTCATCGCGCTGCTGGCGCTCGGCGCGCTGCTCGCGTCGGCCGCGATGACCTGCCTCTGGGCGATCCAGGTGCGGACCGGCGACGCGAGCCACGTCGACGTCGGCTGGGCATCAGGGATCGCCGTCCTCGCAGTGGTCTACGCGCTCCTGGCGGATGGCGGCGCAGGACACCGCGTCCTCGCCGCGGGGCTCGCGACCATCTGGGGCTGGCGCCTCGGCCTCTACCTCCTCCGCGACCGCGTGCTCGGCAAGGAGGAGGACGGCCGCTACCGGGCTCTGCGTGCAAAGTGGGGCTCGCGGGCCGACCGGAACTTCTTCCTCTTCTTCCAGTTCCAGGCGTCGTTCGTGGTCTTCTTCTCGCTGCCGTTCCTGCTGATCTGCCTCGATCCCCACTCCGGCCTCGGGCCGCTCGAATGGGCGGGCACCGCGGTCTGGGCGGTCGGCAATGCCGGCGCGATCACCGCCGACCGCCAGCTCGCGCGGTGGCGGTCGCGCCCCGAGAACCGCGGGCGCACGGCGCGGACGGGCCTCTGGGCCTGGTCGCGGCACCCGAACAACTTCTTCGAGTGGGTCACGTGGTGCGGCGTCGCGCTCGTCGCGACAGCGTCGCCGCGGGGATGGGTGTCCTGGATCGTCCCGGCCGTTCTCCTCTTCCTGCTCTTCCGCGTGACGGGGATTCCCGCCACCGAGGCGCAGGCGCTCCGCAGTCGGGCGGACTACGCCGACTATCAGCGAACGACGAGCGTCTTCGTGCCTCTTCCTCCCCGCGCAGATGACCCGCGGGACGCCGGTCGGAACCATAGGGTCACGTCATGAGCGAGGGCGCGACCGGCACCGCGGGCGAGAAGCTCCTGCGCATCGGCGAGCTCTCGCGCCGGGTCGGTGTGCCCGTGGAGTCGCTGCGCGCGTGGGAGCGGCGGTATGGCCTGCTCACGCCGAGCCGCACGCAGGGCGGCTTCCGGCTCTACGACGAGGACGACGTCGCCCGCGTGCTGGCGATGCGCGCGAACCTCGAGCGCGGGCTCTTCGCGGCGGAAGCCGCACGTCTCGCTCTCGCCGAGGACGTCGCCGAGCCGATCCGGGCACCAGCTCCCGTCGCCGACGCGTCGGAGCTCGCCGGCGCGCTCGACAGCTTCGACGAGGCCGGCGCCCAGCGGGCGCTCGACGGGCTGCTCGCGACGCTGACGCTCGACGTCGTGCTCCGCGACGTCCTGCTCCCCTACCTGCACACGCTCGGCGAGCGCTGGGAGAGGGGCGAGACGTCCGTCGCCCAGGAGCACTTTGCGAGCAACCTGCTGCGTGGACGGC
>DASUFC010000012.1:0-16242 GCA_036274755.1 Gaiellaceae bacterium | reverse complement strand
CGGGCCGGGAGTCCGTGCGGCTCGCCCTCGTGGCGGCGCTCCAGCAGCTACCTCCGCGTCAGCGAGCGGTGCTCATCCTCTGCGAGGTGCTGCGCTGGAAGGCGAGCGAGGTGGCGGAGCTCCTCGAGACGAGCGTCGCGTCCGTGAACAGCGCGCTGCAACGCGCCCGGGCGACGCTCGAGGCGAGCGACGCGACCGTGACGACCGCGACGCCCTCGGTCGACGCGGCGGACGAGGATCTCCTACGCCGCTACGTCGAGGCGTTCGAGCAGTACGACATGGACGCCCTCACGAGCCTCATCCACGAGGATGCGACCCAGTCGATGCCGCCCTTCGACCTCTGGCTCTCGGGGCGCGACGACATCCTCACGTGGTGGTACGGGCCGGGGATCGGATGTCGGGGCTCGAAGGTCGTGGCCGTCCAGTCGGCCAACGGCGCTCCGGCGTTCGGCCAGTACAAGCCGCGCGAGGACGGCGGCGAGGGCTACGTGCCGTGGGCGCTCCAGGTGCTCGAGATCGAGGACGGCAAGATCGTCGAGCTCACCTTCTTCCTCGACGTCGAGAAGCAGTTCCCGCGCTTCGGCCTGCCGCTCGAGCTCGACGCCGGCTAGCCGTCCGAGAAGAAGTCGGCGACGATCTCCGCGTCGCCGGGCGCGCGCTCGCTGAACACGAGCAGCGAGAGCCCCTCGTCGCTCGCGGCAAAGCCGCGGGTCACGGACGGCCCGACCCGGATCGCGTCGAGGCGCCCGACCGGGACCTCCTCCGCGTCGAGGCGGCACGTGCCCGATCCCTCGAGAACGACGTAGACCTCCTCGATCTCCTTGTGCCGATGCCCGAAGGCATGGTGCTTTCCCGGCTTCACGATCTGGTACGAGAGGCCGAGCGTCCCGAGGCCGAGGTCTCGGCCGGCGAAGCGCGCCTCCTGGTTGTCCGAGAAACCGCCCTCGATCGCCGCATCCTCGACCTCGGCGAGATTCCTCAGCGTGTAGTCGGCCATGGCAGAACGATTACACGCCGGGCGCCTCGCCCAAACGCTCGACGGGTAGGACGTTCTCCAGGCCCATGAGCTCCACGAGCTCGAGCAGCGCGGGGGAGGCGCACTCGAGGACGACGTCGCACTCGTGCCGGTGCGCTGCGAGCTGCAAACGCGCGAGCGCGTCGACGGTCACCGCGTCCGGCTCGACGCCCTCGACGTCGCAGCGGACGGTCGAGCCCGAGTGCAGGAGCAGTGCGCATACGCGCTCGCAGAGGCCGGGAAGATCGGCACGTCGGATCGGGCCGCGGATGGCGAACGCGACGCTCAGGGGCCCGGGTGGCATCTGCGCGCTTGGACGTCGCGCGGCGGGGAAACTCATCGGCGGCAACCCCGCCGCGACTGGTAGAACCACGCGAAGCCGGACACGTTCGTGGAAAGACCGATGAGTTCGGCGACGTTGCGGCGTCGTATGCCGGAACAGCGACTGGGGGTTTCTGGAGATGACTGAGCACACCGAACGTCTCGCAGCACACGAACGGCTCTCGACCGGAGGGCTCGCGAGCCTCATGCGCTCGTTCGCGGCGCACCCGTGGCGCGTGATGATCGCCTGGCTGGCGATCATCGCCGGCCTCATCGTGCTCGTCGCCACGGTCGGCGGGAGCCTGAAGGACGAGTTCGAGATCCCGGGCTCCGACACGCAGCGGGCCACCGATCTCATCGAGTCCGAGTTCGCGTCCGAGCAGGGCTCGGTCCTCAACCTCGTCTTCGCGGCGCCCGCTGGTCAGCGTCTCGACACGCCCGAGCGCAAGGCCGCGATCGAGGGCGCGATCGCGGACCTCAAGGGGTCGGAGTTCGCGCCGAGCGGCGACGAGGTCGGCATCGACAGCGTCGGCGATCCCTTCGCCGAGCGGACGTTCTCCAAGGACGGGCGGATCGCCTACGCCGAGGCGCAGTTCTCGGACGTCATCGAGACGAAGGACCGGTCGCGGGTGGTGGCGGTCCAGGACGCCGTGCGCGAGGCCGTCGAGCCCGCGGGCGTCACCGTCGAGTTCAACGGCGACGCGGAGTTCCCGCCCATCGAGCAGGGGACGCAGGAGCTCCTCGGCTTCCTCGCCGCCTTCCTCGTCCTGCTCTTCGTCTTCCGGACGTTCGTCGCGACCGCGATCCCGATCGCGCTCGCGCTGGTCGCGGTCGGGACCGCGTTCATCCTGCTCTTCATCCTCGCCGGTCTGACGAGCATCAACACGATCACGCCCATCCTCGTGTCGATGATCGGGATCGGCGTCGGGATCGACTACTCGCTGTTCATCGTCACCCGGTTCAGACAGCTGCTGCACGAAGGGCTCGAGCCGCGCGACGCGGCAGCCGAGGCCGGCGCGTCGGCCGGGCGCGCGGTCATCTTCGCGGGCTTGACGGTCGCGATCTCCGTGACCGGGCTCGCCTTCTTCGGCCTCGACTTCATCACGAAGCTCGGGATCGGTGGGGCGCTCGGCGTGCTCACGACGGTGCTCATCGCGAACTCGCTGCTCATCGCGGTGCTCGCCAAGCTCGGGCACAAGGTCGACCGCCTCAAGGTGCCGTTCCTGAGGAAGATCGACGACTCGGAGGCAGCGCGCGAGCACACGCTGATCGCCCGCTGGGGCCGGTTCGTCACCGCCCACGCGAAGCCGATCTTCTGGGTGCTGCTCGCCGCCGGCCTGCTCCTCGCCGCCGGCTCGGCTCTCGTTCGCCTCGGAGCGTCCGACCAGGGCACGCAGCCGAAGGAGCAGACGGCCCGCCGCGCGTACGACCTGCTCGCCGAGGGCTTCGGGCCGGGTTTCAACGGCCCGATCCCGATCGTCATCGACGTCAACGGCGACGCCCAGGCTCCGCAGCGCGTCTACCAAGGCGTCCAGGCGCTGGGCGAGGCCGGGGGCGTCGCCTCGGTCGCCGAGCCGCAGTTCAACGACGGCAAGACCGTGGCGATCGTGTTCGTCACGCCGAACTCCGCGCCCCAGGACGAGGCGACGGCCGACCTCGTCCACCGGCTTCGCGACGACGTGGTTCCGGCCGCGACCGAATCGAGCGAGGCGGCCGTGTACGTGTCCGGCCTGAACGCCGCGTTCATCGATATCGCAGACCGGATCATGCAGCGGCTCCCGATCTTCCTGCTGTACGTCGTCGGGGTCACGTTCCTCGTCCTCGCAATGGCGTTCCGCTCGATCGTCGTGTCCCTCACCGCCGCGATCTCCACGATCCTCTCCGCGTTCGTGGGCTTCGGCGTCCTCACGCTCGTCGTGCAGGAGGGCCACTTCATGAGCCTCATGGGGCTCGACGTCAAGGGCCCGATCGAGACGTTCGTGCCGCCGATCGCGTTCGCGATCCTCTTCGGGCTCTCGATGGACTACATGGTGTTCCTCACGAGCCGCATCCGCGAGGAACACGTCCACGGCCTGAAGACGAGGGCGGCGGTCGAGCACGGCATCGCCGCGATCGGACGCGTCGTCGTAGCTGCCGCGATCATCATGGCCACGGTCTTCTCGGCGTTCATCATGACGCCGGAGCGCGTGTCCAAGGAGTTCGGGCTCCTGCTGGCGTTCGCAATCCTGACCGATGCGCTCGTCGTGAAGATGACGCTCATCCCGGCGCTCTTCACGCTCATCGGCGAGAAGACGTGGTACATCCCGCGCTGGCTCGACAAGATCCTCCCGAACATCACGATCGAGCCGCCGCACGACGGCGCATCGTCGGCGCCTGCTCCCAGGCCCGAGCCGACCGGGGCGACGCCCTAGCGAGCGATGACTTTCGCGGTCGTCGGAGGTCTCACCCTAGACACCGACGACCGCGAAAGGACCTTCCGATGACGCTCGACTCCCGCACGCGCTGGCTCGCACTTCTCGTCGTCTGCCTCGGCGACCTGATGATCGTCCTCGACGTGACGATCGTCGGCGTGGCGCTCCCGTCCATCCGCGAGGACCTCGGCTTCTCGGAGACGTCGCTCGCGTGGGTCGTGAACGCGTACCTCCTGACGTTTGGCGGCTTCCTGCTCCTCGGAGGGAGGCTCGGCGACCTCTTCGGGCACCGGCGCCTCTTCGTCGCCGGCGTCGCGCTCTTCACCGCGGCCTCGCTCGCGTGTGGCCTGGCCAACTCGCAAGGGATGCTCATCGGGGCGCGCGCGGTGCAGGGGCTCGGCGGGGCGATCGTGTCCGCCGTCGCGCTGTCGCTGATCGTGACGCTCTTCACGGAGCCGGGCGAGCGGGCGAAGGCGATGGGCGTCTTCGGCTTCGTCGCCGCCGGGGGAGGCTCGATCGGCGTCCTTCTCGGCGGGATCCTCACGGACGCGATCACGTGGCACTGGATCTTCCTCGTCAACGTCCCGATCGGGATCGCAGTGGTCGCGCTCTCCTTCGTCGTCCTTCCGGGCGCTCGCGGCGTGACGGAGAAGGTCCGGCTGGACGTCGCGGGCGCCGTGACGATCACCGCGTCGCTCATGGTCGCCGTGTACGCGATCGTGAAAGGCAACGACGTGGGGTGGACGACGGCTCGAACGCTCGGACTGCTCGCGATCGCGGTGGCGATCCTCGCGCTGTTCCTGTGGATCGAGTCGCGCGTCGCCGCCCCGCTGGTGCCGCTCGGCCTCTTCCGCCTGAGGAACCTCGCGATCTCGAACGTCGTCGGGATTCTCTGGTCGGCCGGGATGTTCGCCTGGTTCTTCCTCTCGGCGCTGTACCTGCAGCTCGTGCTCGGCTACAGCCCGCTCCAGGTCGGCCTCGCGTTCCTGCCCGGCAACATCATCATGGCCGTGTTCTCGCTGGGGCTCTCGGCGCGGATCGTGATGCGCTTCGGCATCCGCGCGCCGCTCGGAATCGGCCTCGGTCTCGCCGCGGTCGGGCTGCTCCTCTTCGCGCGCGCCCCGGTCGACGGCACGTTCGTGGTCGACGTGCTGCCGAGCATGATCCTGCTCGGGATCGGAGCGGGGATGGCCTTCAACCCCGTCTTGCTCGCGGCGATGGGTGACGTTCCCCAGCACGAGGCGGGCCTCGCGTCGGGCGTCGTCAACACCGCGTTCATGATGGGCGGCGCCCTGGGGCTCGCGGTGCTCGCAAGCCTGGCGGCGTCACGGACGACCTCGCTCGAGGACGGCGGCAGCTCGGAGCTCGCCGCCCTCGCGGGTGGGTACCACGCCGCCTTCCTGGCAGGCGCGGTGTTCGCCGCCGCGGCCGGGGCGATCGGCGGGTTCCTGCTGCGTCCCGCGCCGGTGCACGCGCACGGTGAGGCGGGCGAGGCGGTCGCCGAGCCCGCGTAGCGGCTACGGGCGGTACTGCTGGTCCACGGAGCAGATCGAGTCGACGTTCACCGCGATCCAGACACCGGAGTCGAGTGACTCGAAGAGGTCGACGGGCTTCTGCCCGGCGACCAGGCCTGCGAGCTCTGCGACGCTGACCTTCGTCGCGCCGAAGCCCGCCGGGTCGCCGTTCCTGGTCAGCACCGTGACGTGCGCGTCCGACGGGACGCGGTACGTGAGGAGGCGATGGCTCTCGTCCACGACGTAGTTGTCGTTGGGCACGGGCTGACCGGGCTCGACCGCTCCGTCCTCGGCGGCAGCCTCGTTGGCGGTGACCCCGCTCGTGAACCACGCCGGGTCGAAGCGCATGCGATAGCCGTCGCCCTCGGGCTTCATCGTCGAGACGTGGCCGTACATGCGATGGCCACACGGGGCGGACGCAACAGACGAGTCCGAATCGTCGGAGAAGTACAGCCCGGCAAAGATCCCGGCGGCTACGAGAGCCACGGCCGAAACGCCTGCCAGGACGATCACGGCGACCTTCATGGGCTGCGCGGCCGAGTCTAGCCTCCCCGTCAACCGAAGCGAGAGGAGTGACATGGACTACAAGCTCGAGCTCGTGCTCATCCCGGTCTCGGACGTCGATCGCGCGAAGGCGTTCTACACGGAGAAGCTCGGCTTCTCACTCGACGTCGACCATCAGCCGAGCGAGTCGTTTCGCGTCGTGCAGATGACGCCGCCCGGCTCGGCGTGCTCGATCACGATCGGCGTGGGGATCACGAGCGCCGAGCCCGGCTCGTACCGCGGGACGCACCTCGTCGTGTCGGACATCGAGGCAGCGCACGCCGAGCTCGCCGGACGCGGAGTGGAGATCGGCGACGTCCGGCACATGACGGCGGACGGCTGGGCGCCGGGGCACGAGCCAGACCGCGCGGACTACGCGTCCTTCGCGGAGCTCGCCGACCCTGACGGCAACACGTGGGTGCTGCAGGAGGTCGGGTGGGCCGAGGGCTCGGCGTAGAGGCGCGGCGCTCGACGTACGGAAGTGGTAGACCGGGACGGACTGGTCCCGGACGGACGTGCGTCTCCTCTCCATATCCCTCCTCGTGCTGCTCGCGCTCCTGCTCGTCGCAGGGGCGAGTGGTCACGCCGCTCGCAGCGGGTCGGCCGTCGTCGCGTCGATCACGGACGGCGACACGCTGCGACTGACGTCCGGCGAGCGCGTGCGGCTCCTCCAGATCGACACGCCGGAGCTCGGCTCGGGGGAGTGCTACTCGCGCGCCGCCCGCACGGCCCTGCTCCAGCGGGTGCCCGTCGGCTCGCGCGTCGAGCTCGAGATCGACGCGCGGCTCGACCGCGTCGACCGTTACGGCCGCCTCCTCCGGTACGTGCACCGTGGGACGATGAACGTCAACCTCGCCCTCGTCCGCGCCGGAGCGGCCGCGCCGTACTTCTACGACGGAGACACGGGCCGTTACGCCGTACGACTGCTCTCCGAGGCGCGGAGCGCACGCGCCGCCAGGCGCGGTCTCTGGGGCGCCTGCCCCGGGACGGCGCTGAATCCCTTTGCGCAGGTCGACACGGGGACGGGCTCCCGCTCCGGCTCGGGCCCACGCGGCTTCGCCGGCTCCGGCTGCGACCCGAACTACGCGGGCGGCTGCGTCCCGACGTATCCGCCGGACGTCGACTGCCGCGATCTGCGCGCGCGCGGGATCGGAACGGTGCGCGTCATCGGGTCGGATCCGCACCACCTCGACGGGGACGGTGACGGCTACGGCTGCGAGTCGCCTCGCTAGCCGCCGTCGTCAGTCCGGGAGCAGCGGCATCGAAACTCCCTGGTCGCGGCCCACCAGCACCGCCCGGGTGACCGCCCTCGAGCCGTAGCGATTGCGCACCTCGTCGAGCGCCGCGTCGAGCGCATGCGGGCGCCAGTCCTCGTCCAGCGTCAGCTGGATGCGGTCGGCGTGCTCGAGGTTCGTGAGCGAGATGCCGACCAGGGTCGCACCCCGTTGCTCGATCAGCGGCCTGGCGTCCGCGAGGAGCCGTCGCGAGGCGTCGAGGAGTATCGCCGACCGATCGGTCGATCGAGGCAGCGTCAGAGAACGCGTGGCCCGCGTGAAGTCGCCGAACCGAAGCCGGAGAACGACCGTACGACACACCCTGCCGCCCTTCCGGAGACGTCGCGAGACGCGATCGACGATGGCGATGACCGACGAGTCGATCGAGTCCCACGACGTGTAGCGACGCGCCCGCTGCGAGCCGATCGACCTCCGCCGCACTCCCGTGCGAACCCGTCGCGGGTCGCGGTTGTGGGCGAGGGCGTGCAGATGCCGCCCTGAAGCGCGGCCGAGGAGGCCGACGAGGATCGCCTCGTCGAGCGCGGCGACCTGGCCGACGGTCCGCAGCCCTCGATCGTGCAGCTTGGTCGAGGTGACGCGACCGACGCCCCACAGGCGCTCGACCGGCAGCGGATGCAGGAAGTCGAGCTCCGACTCCGGCGGCACGCTCAGGAGACCGTCCGGCTTCGCGACTCCGCTCGCGACCTTCGCGAGGAACTTCGTCCGCGCGATTCCCACGGTGATCGGTAGGCCGACCTCGGCGAGCACTCGCGCGCGCAGGCGTGCAGCGATCGCGTTTGGGGGTCCCGCGAGCCGCTCGAGACCGCGCACGTCGAGGAACGCCTCGTCGATGGAGAGCCCCTCGACGAGCGGCGTCGTGTCCTCGAAGATCTCGAACACCGCCTTGCTCGCCTCCGAGTACGCCGCCATCCGCGGCGGGACGACGATCGCGCGCGGACAGAGCCTGCGCGCCTGGCGCCCGCCCATGGCGGTCCGGATCCCGAACGCCTTGGCCTCGTAGCTCGCCGCGAGCACCACGCCGCCGCCGACGATGACGGGCTGCCCGCGGAGCCTGGCGTCGTCACGCTGCTCGACGGACGCGAAGAACGCATCGAGGTCCGCGTGCAGGATCGTGGCGGCAGCCGACACGAACACATGTTCGCACCGGCAGGGGCTCGGGACAAGCTGCCACCTATCTCTCTGGAGTGTTCCTGCGCGAGCGCTGCCAGCGACGTGGGCAAGACGACCCCGCCTGGACTGAGAGCTACAGCGGGAGCCAGCCCTCCCGATAGCTCGTGGGCTCGCGCAGGCCGTGGCGCTCGCGAACGGCCGTGTACGCCTCCTCGGGGACGTTCGTCTCCTGCTCGACGCCTGCCCGATGCCGGAGCGCGGCCTCGTCGACCGTGTATCCGCCCCAGTCGGGGCCACCCTGGTTCTGCCGCGCGCCGACTGCGATGACCACGCACCCCTGCTCGCCGGAGCCGACGATCGTGTGCTTCACCCCGGGCGGGCAGTGCACGAAGTCCCACGCCCGCAGCCTCCGCTCCTCGCCTTCGATGATGAGGAGCGCCTCTCCGGAGACGACGAGGAAGTCCTCCTGGTCGGCCTCCCAGTGGTACATGGCCATGGCCTCGTCGGGCCCGAGCACCTGCACGTTCATGCCGAGCTGTGGCCAGTCCTGATCGCCCTCGAAGTCGCAGAAGGCCCCGCGTCCGTCGACGTGGTACCAGCGGGAGTCGCGAGCGTTGAGGACGAACCAGCCGTCGCCGGCGGCAACGCGCCCCTGCGGCGTCTCTGTGAGCTCGGCCTGGGGGGTCACGAGACTGAGCCTAGCCGCGTGCTCCGCGCGACCGGCGACTAGCCTCTCCGCGTGGACGACATCGCCGCCCTCGTCGACTCGGTCGCGGCCGAGTCGCGCTTCTCGGGAGCCGTTCGCATCGATCGCGGCCCCGAGGTCGTGCTCGACACGGCGTACGGGCTCGCGAACCGCGCGTTCGAGATCCCGAACCGGCCGGAGACGCAATTCGGGGTCGCGAGCGGGCTCAAGGGGCTGACTGCGCTCGTGACGATGACGCTCGTCGACGAGGGCGTGCTCGGCCTCGACACGCCGGTGCGCGCCTTTCTCGGGGAGGACCTGCCGCTGATCGCCCACGACGTGACGATCGAGCACCTGCTCGCGCACCGCTCCGGGATCGGCGACTACATCGACGAGGACGCCGGCGGCGAGGTGACGGAGTACGTCCTGCCGAGGCCCGTGCACGAGCTCGCCGGACCGGAGGACTTCGTCCCCGTCCTCGACGGCTACCCGATGAAGTTCGCGGCCGGGACGTCCTTCTCGTACTGCAACGGCGGCTTCGTCGTGCTCGCGCTCGTCTGCGAGCGGGCGAGTGGCATCCCGTATCACGACCTCGTCCTCGACCGCGTGTGCGGGCCGGCGGGGATGCTGGACTCCGCGTTCCTTCGTTCGGACGAGCTGCCGGCGCGCGCCGCGACCGGCTACCTCTTCGTCGACAGCCCGCGCACGAACGTGCTCCACCTGCCCATTCGCGGTGTCGGGGACGGCGGGATCTACACGACGACGGCCGACATGCGCGCGTTCTGGACGGCGCTCGTCGCAGGCGCGATCGTGCCGCGCGAGCGGGTTGCGGAGATGACGCGGCCGCGGAGCGACGCCTCGGAGCGCTCGCAGTACGGGCTCGGGTTCTGGCTGCGCGCCGAGGCGAGCATGGTGGAGCTCGTGGGCTACGACGCCGGCGTCTCGTTCGCGTCGCTCCACGATCCCGCGACGGATACGACGGCTACGGTGATCGCGAACTGGACGGACGGCGCGTGGCCGCTCGTGAAGGCTCTCGAGGAGCGCGTGTTCGGCCTGAGCTAGGCGCGGCCGCGCGCGCACCAGGCGCGCGCGCTGATCACGAACGGCGCGTCGGGGAGACGGGTGCGGCAGATCTCGCGAAGCCGCTCGCGCCGCTCGGGATCCAGGGCCGCCACGTACGCGCCGGCGGGGCCGACCCCGAGCGTGTAGGGCTCCCACCATTCGTCGAAGGTCTCGTGCTCGACCTCGACCGAGAGCGGCTCCTCCTCGACCTCCTCGAGACCCGCCTCCTCGAAGAGCCGCGTGAGCGCACCCCGGGTCGCCCCGGCGAGCTCCGACTCGCCTCTGTTCGACGGGTCGAGCTCGCGGACGGCGTCCCAGTACAGGTTCAGAGGGCCCTGGTCGCCGCCGTGGTCCCAGACGCTCGCCGCGACGATGCCTCCCGCGCGCGTCACGCGGCGCATCTCCTTCAGACCGGCCACGGGATCGCGCATGAAGTGCACGACGAGCTGGGCGAGCGCGGCGTCGAACGAATCGTCCTCGAACGGCAGTGACTCGGCCGAGGCCTGCTGCACGCTGACCTCGGGCAGGCGTTGCGCGATCGCCGACACGAACGGCTCGGAGGGGTCGACGGCGGCGACCGAAGCCGACCCGACCCGCTCGGCGAGGGTGGCCGTCAGCGCGCCGGGACCGCAGCCGACGTCCAGCGCCTTCTGTCCGGCGGCGACACCGGCGAAGTCGGCGAACGGCGCGGCGAGCGGAGTCGAGTACCTGCCCATGAAGCGGTCGTACGCCTCCGCGGCGACGGCGAAGCTCATCGGTCACGCACTCTACGCTGCCCGTCGTGACACGGCGTGCCTCGGTCCTCCTGCTCGTCCTCGCGCTCGCGGTGCTCCCGAGCGCGGCCGCGCGGGGCGCTCCGGCAGAGCTCCCGCTCGACCAGCAGGTCGGCCAGCTCGTCGTCCTGAGCTTCCGCGGGCAGGTCGCGCCCCCGTACGTGCTCGAGGCGCTCCGTAAGAGACGCGCCTCCGGCGTCATTCTCTTCGGCAGGAACATTGCCTCGTCGGCTCAGCTCCGGTCGCTCACGCGTGCGCTTCGCGCCGCGGGCGGGCGCCCGCTCATCGCTGTGGACCAGGAGGGCGGGGTGGTTCGGCGTGTGCCGTGGGTCGGGCCGGTCGATTCCGAGCCGGAGCAGGCAGCAGGAGGATCGGTCCGCTCCGAGGCCTTCGCGGCTGCGCGCTCGTTGCGGAAGCTCGGCGTGAACGTGAACCTCGCTCCGGTGGCTGACGTCCCGTCGGTCCGAGCCGCGGCGATCGCCTCCAGGGCGTTCTCCAGCGACGCGACCGTCACGAGCGCATCGGTGCAGGACGCGGTCCGCGGATGGCTCGCCGGCGGCGTCGTGCCTGCCGCGAAGCACTTCCCGGGCATCGGCGGCGCGCGGCACAACACGGACGGTGCCGTGGTGAGCATCCACCGCTCGCGTGCCGCGCTCGAACGCGTCGATCTGGCGCCGTACCGCGCCGGCATCGCTGCGGGTGTCCCGATGGTGATGGTCGGGCACGCGCGGTATCCGGCGCTGGACCGCTCGCGCATCGCCTCGCAGTCGCGCCAGATCGTCGACGGGATCCTTCGGCACGAGCTCGGCTTCCGCGGGGTGGTCATCACGGACTCGCTCGAGGCGCGGTCGTCGCTCGCTACCGCATCGATCACGACGGTTGCGGAGCGCGCGGTTCGGGCCGGAGCGGACCTCGTGCTCCTGACCGGACGCGGGTCGTACCAACCGGTGTACGACCACCTGCTCGCGACGGCCCGGGCGGATCCGGTGTTCCGTGCACGCGTTCGGGAGTCGGCCGCACGCGTGTGGGCCCTGAAGTCGGGCCTGTAACAAGAGCGACACGAAGCAGCGCCGGACCGCGAAAGGACACTGTCGCGGCCGGTGGCGCGCCGGTACCAGAGGTGACGTCCAGTCCCCTCTTGATCGGAGCTGCCCATGCATCGAGTTCGACTCGTCCTCGCTCTCCTCTTCGCCGGAGCGCTGCTCATGGCGCCTGCCGCGCGAAGCGCGTCGGCGGACATGGTCGTCAGCCAGGTGTACGCCGGCGGCGGCAACAGCGGCGCGACCTACGCGAACGACTTCGTCGAGCTGTTCAATCGCGGGTCCAGTGCCGTTGACGTGAGCACGTGGTCCATCCAGTACGCGTCGGCATCCGGTACGAGCTGGCAGGTCACGCCGCTCAGCGGGTCGGTGCAACCGGGGAAGTACCTCCTCGTCCAGCTCGCATCCGCCGCCGCAATCGGCGCCGCGCTGCCGACGCCGGACGTGATCGGCACCACCAATCTCGCCAATACCGGCGGCAAGGTGGGTCTCGTTCGCGGCACGACGGCGCTCACCTGCGGCGCCACCGCGGGAAGCTGCTCGTCCCTCGCGCTCGTCGCCGACCTCGTCGGCTACGGCTCGGCAACCGACTACGAGGGGTCCGGCGCGACTGCCGGGCTCAGCAACACGACCGGTGTGGCGCGAAACGGCGGTGGCTGCACCGACACCGACGTCAACGACGCGGACTTCACGGGCGGAGTCCCGGCACCCCGGAACTCGGCGACCGCCGCCGCTCAGTGCTCCGGGACGCCGCCTCCTCCCAGCGGCGGCACGTCGGGGAACGCGGGGGTCGACATCGACATCCAGTCGGAGCTGTCCATCGCTCTCGAGCGGCAGAACATCAGCTTCGGGAACGCGATGGCCGGCGACTCGCCGACGGCGATCTCCGAGCGGGTCACCGTGTCGAACACGAACGCAGCCGGATACGCGCTCACCGTCCACCGTTCCGCCTTCCAGCCTGCCGATCTTCCTCTCGGGATGACCGCATCGGCGCCGGCGGGCGGCACGATCGGCGCACAGCTTGCGGGTGGCGCCAAGGTCGCGATCCCGATCGCGCCCGCGGCAGACCTGTTGATCGGCACGACGGCGGCACGAAGCGCAACCGGCGGGGACGCCTGGCCGACGAACGTGAGCTTCACGTCCGCACTGCCGGTCGTGCCTCCGGGCCACTACTCCGCGACGATCACCTACACGGTGATCGGGCGATGACCGCACGCCGCCTCGGTTCGGCGGCGGCCCTCGTCTCGCTCGCGCTCGCGTCCGCTTCGGCGGGCGCGAGCGGGGCGCGTCCGCCCGTCGCCCTCACCGCATCTCCGTCCCACGTCGAGCTCGCTGGCTCGGGTCGCGCGAGCGTGCGCGTCACGAACAACGGCACGGCGTCTGTCGTGCTGGACGTCTCCGAGGCCGGCTTCGCGCTCGACCTCCGAGGTCGGCCCAAGGTCGTCGCGCGCAGCGCGGCCCGCTCGGCCGCGTCCTGGCTCTCGTTCCGGCCATCGAGGCTGTCCCTGAGGCCCGGCGCGGCGGGCGTCGTTGCGATCCGGTCGCGTGTCCCCGTGCGCGTCGAGCCAGGCGATCACGATGCCCTCGCCCTCTTCACGACGAGGCGGCGCGCCGCCGCGGGCCTGGCGGTGCGCATCCGGATGGGCGTCGTCGTCGTGGTGCGGGCTCCGGGTGAAGTGGTTCGGCACTTGACGGCATCGCGTCTGCGCCTCGTCAGGCGCGGCCGTCTTCGCACGCTCGAGCTGCCGCTGGTCAATCGCGGCAACGTCACGGAATCGTTCGCGCGAGCAAAGGCGGTTCTCACGCTCGAGCGCGGTGGTCGGCGGCTCGCCAAGCTCCACGCCCTCCCGCGAGAGCTTCGGCCGCGGACGCGCGGCATCCTCGAGTTCCGCTACCGCGGATCACTCAGGGGAAGGCTCGTCGCGCGCGCCGACGTCGCGTCCGACTCCGGCCAGGTCGTGCGCCGCGCCTACCGGCTCCGAATGTGACTACCGACCGCCCGGTGGGATGTCGCGGATCGGTGCGACGAACGCCGCGATCTCGGCTGCGGTGAACGGCGTGTGCCGTCGTGATGCGCTCGGCGGGTCGATGGCGAGGCCGGTGTTCGGGCGCCAGGAGGCGGCGGGTCGTATCGGCCGCTCCTGGAAGCCGCCGCCACAGTTCGGGCACACGTCGTGCAGCACGCCCTCGACGCACGAGGCGCAGAACGTGCACTCGTACGAGCAGATCCGTGCGTCCGCCGCATCGGGCGGAAGGTCCTTGTCGCACAGCTCGCAGTTCGGGCGCAGCTCGAGCACCGAAGTCAAGCCGCGAGCGGTACGACGGTCTCTTGCACGGCCGCTTCGATCCCGCCGACGATCGCCCTGAGCTCTTCCTCCGTGACGATCAGAGGCGGCGAGATCTGGAGCGCGAGCCCGCGCAGGGCGCGTGAGAGCACCCCATGGCTACGCGCGGCCGAGACTGTCGCGATCGCCGCCGTCGGGTGCCGAACCAGAAGATCGCCATCGATCTCGATCGCAGCCGCGAGCCCGGCGCTCCGCACCTCTGCGACGCCGGGAAGGCCGGCGAGCGGCTCGACGAGCTCGCGGAGAAGAGGCTCGAGCGCTGCTGCCCGATCGACGAGCGCCTCGCGCTCGATGATGTCGAGGTTGATGAGGCCGGCCACGCACGCGCCGGGATGCCCGGCGTACGTGCCGCCATGGAGGAACGGCGCGGCCGCGTCGTCCCAGAACGGCGCCCTCACCCGTCCGCTCACTACGACCGCGGCGAGCGGCACGTATCCCGAGCTGATGCCCTTTGCGCAGGTCATGAGGTCGGGCGTGAATCCGTAGCGCTCGGAGCCGAACCATCGGCCGAGGCGCCCGAAGCCCGAGATGACCTCGTCGCAGACGAGCAGGACATCGCGGTCGCGACAGATCTCGGCGACGGCGGGCCAGTAGCCGTCGGGTGGTGGGATCACCCCGCCCGCGCCGATGACCGGCTCGCCGACGAACGCGGCGGCGCGGTCGCCAAGCTCGTCCAGAGCTCGCTCGAGGTCACCCGGATCGTCGTGCGCCACTTCGGCGACGTCACTCACGAGCGTCCCGTACCCGTCGCGCACGGCCGGGATCCCGGAGAGCGACGTGCCGTACGCGTTCGTCCCGTGGTACGCGAAGCGCCGCGACAGCACGACGGTGCGCTCCGGGTGCCCGAGAAGTGCCCAGTACCTTCGCGCGATCTTCGCCGCGGTGTCGATCGCCTCACCGCCGCTCGAGCCGAAGAACACCGCGGCATCGTCGATCGGCGCGAGCTCCGCGAGCCGGCTCGCGAGCTCGAGCGCTGGAGGGTTTGCCTGATCGCCGAAGACGTGGTGTGCGGCCAGCGTTCTCAATTGATCCGAGACGGCGTCGGCGATCTCGGTGCGGCCGTGGCCCACGTTCACGAACCACAGGCCTGCGGTCCCGTCGAGGTACTCGTTCCCGTCCGCGTCCCACACGCGGCAGCCCTCTCCGCGCGTGAGGACGAGCTCGTGACCGTCGACCTTGCCCATCGCGGCGAACGGGTGCCATAGCCGGGTCGGTGCGGTCGAGGTCGTCGACATGGCCGGGAGGCTAGCGTCGCACTGGCTACCCGGCGGCGGTTCGCTCGAGCAGCGCGCCGAGCGGTGCCGGGATCCGATCGAGCGCGAGCGCATCGACGAGGAGCGGTGCATGCCGTGCCTTGCCGGCGCTCGAGCCGAAGAAGCGGCGGAGCTGGTCCTCGACGGGTCGGCCGCGCCACTGCGGTTGCTTCTGGAAGGTGCGGAACGCGCCGAGCTTGCCGCTGCGCTCGAGGACGGCCTCGACGCCTTCCGCACCGAGTGCCCGAATGAGCTCGCCCTCGAGATCGGGATCGCAGACGAAGAAGCCGAGGGTTTCGAGCTCCGCGCGGGTGCCGGCAGGCCCGAGGCCGGCGTGTTCGAGGGCACGCGCGAACGGCGCCAGCTCGCCGATGTCGTAGAGCCCCGCAGCATCTACGCCGGGCGGTAGGTCGCGCAGGAATCTGCCGATGGCGTGTGCTCCACCGATCGCGACCACATCGATCCGTTCCTCGACGAGATCGCGTCCGAGCCTGTGGGCGAGCGCTTCGAGCGCGGCCTTGTCGCTCGGTCCTTCGACGAAGACGACCTGCCGTACATCGGTTGCGACGCCCATGACCGCCACGTTGTACAGGCGACCACGTCGAGCGGCTCACGCGATGCGCCGCGCCTCGCGCTCGACGTCGAGCTCGAGCGCGTGCAGCCGGCTACGTATCGGCATTTTCGAGCGCCCCAGGCCTACCGACCACTCGGCGAGTCTCCGCCCGTTGTTTGAGCCCGAAGGGAAAGTGAAAGACTGGTCAGGTGCGTGAGGTCCGCCCCGGCGTCTGGCATTGGCAGTCTCCGCATCCCGACTGGAGCGAGGACGAGTGGTGGCCAGAGCGCGTCTCGTCCTACGGGATCGAGCTCGGCGACGA
>DASUFC010000011.1:0-4482 GCA_036274755.1 Gaiellaceae bacterium | reverse complement strand
GGAGGCGCTGGCGACGACGTTGGAGAGTGACGACGTGCGGGAAGTGGGATTCGGACTGGTGCGACGGATGCTCGAGATCGGGTTCCTCGAGCTCGCCGACGACGCCGAGGAGGCGCGCTAGCGCGTTCGTCGGGCGTCCTGGCCGAACGCCGCGCGCCTACGATCGCCGGATGGACGGGGTCGTCGGATTTCGCCGTGGCGTCTGGGCGATGGCGCCGCTCTGGCTCGGCGTCGTCCCGTTCGCGCTCGTGTACGCCGTGCTCGCGCGGGACGCCGGTCTCTCGTTGCTCGAGACGCAGGCGCTGTCCGCGCTCGTGTTCGCAGGCAGCGCGCAGGTCAGCGCTGTCGGTCTCTTCGGGTCCGGGGCCGCGGCGCTCGGGATCGTCTCGACTACGTTCCTCCTGAACGTCAGGCACGTCCTCTACGGCCTCTCGCTCGGGCGCCGGATCCCACTCTCGCGCCGGCAACGACCGGTCGCGGCCTACTTCCTCACGGACGAGGCCTTCGGCGTCGTCGCCGCGAGCGGCGAGCGGACGTTCGCATTCCTGCTCGGCGCCGAGCTCAGCCTCTTCGGCATGTGGAACCTTGCGACGCTCGGCGGCGCGATCGCCGGCTCCGCGATCACCGACCCCGCGGAGCTCGGCATCGACCTCGTCTTCCCGCTCGCGTTCCTCGCGTTGCTCGTGCCACTCGTGCGAACGCGCGTCGAGCTCCTCGTCGCGGCCACCTCCGGCGCGATCGCGTACGTCGCCGCGCGCGGCCTGCCCGGCGGTCTTCCGATTCTCCTGACCGGTGTCGTGGGAAGCCTGCTCGGCGCCACGCTGACGAACGGACGCCTTGGCGAAGACGTCGACGTCGAGGATGCAGCGCGAGAGGTCGCATGACGTTCTGGCTGACGGTGGCGGGGATGGTGGCGGTGACGTTCGGCTCGCGCTACGCCGGGCTCGCGTCGCGCTTCGAGCTGCCCGACTTCTGGGTGCGCTGCCTGCACTTCGTGCCGATCGCCGTGTTCGCGGCGCTCGTCACACCGTCGCTCGAGGGCGGGCTCGGCGAGCGGGAGATTCGCGTCGCCGCCGCCTGCGTGACCGGCCTCGCGGCGTGGCGCACGCGCAACCTCGGCGTCGCGATCGTGGCCGGCATGCTCGCCTTCTGGGCGCTTCGCTGGGTCAGCCCGTGACGGGCTCGCCGAGCAGCCAGCGCATCCGCTCGTGCTGGATCGCGGCAAGGTCGTCGTCGGCGAGCAGGCCGCCGACGCGGTCGGCCACCGAGCGGAGCAGCGCCCCGGCGATCATGACCCACGCCTCCGCGTCGGCGTTCCGATCGGCGGGGATGAGATCCGCTCCCTGACCGCGGCGGATTGCGGCTGCGACGTGGTCGTGGACGGCGCGCATGTGCCGTGCGACGTGCTTGCGAATCTCACGGTCTTCGCCCGCCTCGGTGATCCCCTGGATCCAGAGGTTCGGCATCATCGCTCTCTTCCAGCGGGCCGACGACGCGGGGAGGAAAAGGCCGCTGCGGACCGGCCCCGCTCCCGGAGCGCCGTTCCGGCGCGTGGCCAACAGGTCGTCGGAGGCACGGTCGAACGCCTCGCGGAACTCCTCCCAGGCGGCGTCGAGGCACGCCGCCCAGAGGTCGCGCTTCGACGGAAAGTGGCGGTAGAGGAGCGGCTCGCTCACACCGGCCTCGCGCGCGATCTCCGCGGTCGTCGAGCCTGCGTAGCTGCTCGACGAGAACACCCGCAGCGCGGCCTGGACGATCGTCCGTCGCCGCTCGTCCGCGGGAAGGCGTCGCGGACGGCTCATGCGGCCTCTGCGGCCCCCTGCTGCACCGGCTCGGCGCCGTGCGAGCGGTCGTGCGGCCGGATCAGGACCGCAGCCGTGATCGCGCCGGCAAGCGCGATGACGGAGGCCACGACGAGCGCAAGCTCGAACCCGTCCATGAACGACGCCGTCGTCGGGGGTGACGCCAGCCGTGAGGCCATGATCGCCCCCATCAAGGCGATGCCGGTCGAGCCGCCGACCTGCCGGCAGGCGTTCAGGACGGCGGACCCGATCCCCGCCTTTTCCACCGGCACCGCGCGCATCGCCGCGGCGGAGCTCGGAGTCATCGTCATCGACATCCCGAACCCGCCGAGCACGAGCGCCGGCAGGAGCACCCAGAATGTCGCGTCGTCCGAGAGCTGGCTGAAGTACGCGAGCTGGGCGGCCAGGAGCACCATGCCGCCCGTGATCAGCCAGCGGGAGCCCCACCGGTCGGACGCGCGACCGGCGAGCGGGGCGATGACGATGATCAGGAGGGTCATCGGCAGGAACGCCGCGCCCGCTTCGACGGCGGAGTACCCGAGCACGTTCTGCATGTAGAGCGAGACGAAGAAGAACACGCCGAACATCGCGAGCGCGACGAGGAGCATTGCGAGATTCGCGCCGACGTACGTGCGGTTGCGGAACAGCGTCAGGTCGAGCATCGGCGCACGCTGGCGCCGTTCGAGCAGGATGAAGGCGGTGAGCGACACGGCGGCGACGACGAAGGCCCCCACGATCCGCACCGACCCCCAGCCGTAGTTGTTCGCCTCGATCAGGCCGTAGGTGAGCGCGAAGAGGCCGAGGCCCGACGTGGCGAGACCCGGGAGGTCGAGCCGCTCGTGGCTCTCGTCGCGCGATTCGTCGATGAGCAGGAAGCTCGCCGCGATCCCGAGCACGCCGATCGGGACGTTGACGAAGAAGATCCAGTTCCAGCTCGCGTGCTCCGTGAGGAGGCCGCCGATCAGCGGACCGAGCGCGAGCGCGAGCGCCGACGTCCCCGCCCAGATCCCGATGGCGGTGCCCCGCTGCCGTGGCGGGAAGGTGACCGCGATGATCGAGAGCGTCGCCGGGTTCATCAGCGCGGCGCCGACGCCTTGCGCGACGCGCGCTGCGATCAGCGCTTCGCCGCTCGAGGCGAGCCCGCAGGCGAGCGAGGCCAGGGTGAACACGGCGATGCCGACCACGAAGATGAGGCGCCGGCCGTACGCGTCGGCGAGCTTGCCGCCGATGAGCATCAGGGCCGCGAAGGTGAGCGCGTAGCCGGAGACGATCCACTCGAGCTCTGACAGCTGCATGCCGAGCTCGCGCTGGATCGATGGGAGCGCGACGTTCACGACCGTGTTGTCGAGCATGATCATGAACAGCCCGAAGGCCACGGCGGCGAGCGTCCACCACTTCTTGTTCTCCTCGGTCACGAGTCGTGCCCGCATGCTCCGCCTCCCTGGAAGTTAGCGCGCACTACGTTAGCAACGGCTAACCAGGCTCGGTCGGTTAACGGGTCCGCAACCGCCCGGTCCGTAGGATCGGCTCGTGCCGGTCTACATCTGCCCCAACTGCCGAGCGCGCTCGATCGACACCGACGGCGTCGAGGGCTTCTCGACGCAGGCGCCCCAGTGCCGTAGCTGTGGGTTCGGTTTCCTGTTCCAGCTGCTCGGGGACTACTACCCGGCGCCGTCGACCGGCTTTGTCGTCTGCGACCGGGATGCGCGCGTCCTCGCCGTGGGACGCGGGGTCTTCGAGCTCACAGGGTTCCGCGAGGCGGACCTGATCGGACGGGACGTCGCGACCGCCCTGCGGCTCTCCGATTCCGCGCCGCTCGAGCTCGTCCGCGAGTGGGGCGTGCGCCGCCTCGGGGAGCAGCTCGAGCTCCGGACACGGGCCGGGCTGACGAAGCCCGTGGTGGTCGACCTGTTCCCCGCGTACGACGACGACGGCGGCGTGCTCGTCGCGCTCTCGTCCCGCTGAGCTCGCTCAGCGCGGCAGGATCCAGACCTGGCGCGCGACGGCGAGCGGCGCGCCGTCACGGCCGTAGAGCGCTGTCCCCGCGAAGAGCTTCCGCCCCTCCTCGCCGAGCGGCCAGCCGGCGACGACGCACGGCTCGCCCTCCTCGGGCAGGCGGTCGATGCGAGCGGTCATCCGGCCGAGAACGACCTCGCCGCGTCCCGGGTCGCCTGCGGCATAGGCCCCGGGGCAGTCGATCGCGGCCCAGATCACCTCGGGTGAGACGTCGTGGGCCGTCCAGGTCGTTGCGACAAGCCCTGCGCGGAGGCCGGCGTGACCGGGCACGGGACCGGGGTGGATCGCGAGTCCGCTCCCGTCCTCGCGGGTGCCGCAGACGAAGCACTCGGCGAACTCCGGCGGGCCGAATGCGCCGACGCCCTCCGCGGCGGCTGCCGCCGACACCGGGTCCGGCGGTGCGGGGGCTTCGATCCCCGGGTCGCCCGCGATCGCCTCGGCGACGAGCAGATCGCCGTCCTCGAGCACGAGGCGCTCACCGTCGCGCCGGATCGTGAGCGGTCGCTGGAGGGGCGGCGGGAGACGGAGCGTCACCTCCGCTGCGGAGCCAACGCGCGAGCCGAGGAGCCCGCACGCGTAGCCGCCGTTCGCCGACCGCAGCGGCCCGCGGTAGCGGCGGTCGATGGTCACGGTTTCGGCGCCGCTCGTCACATGGCTAGAGTGT
>DASUFC010000010.1:0-4578 GCA_036274755.1 Gaiellaceae bacterium | reverse complement strand
CGCCTGCCGGGTCGGTGCGCAGAGCGCGGTGGTATGGAAGCGGCTGTATCTCAGGCCGCCTCCGGCGAGGCGCTCTGCGGTCGGCGTCTCGCACGGTCCGCCGAACGCGCTCGACGCGGCGAAGCCGACGTCGTCGAGGAGCACGACGAGGACGTTCGGCGCCTCCGCGGGCGGTCGCAACGGCTCGATCGCCGCAAACGTCGCCTCGGGGTCCCTGGCGTCGAGCGGGAGAGGGCCGTCGTACGGCCGATCGGGAATGGGAAGGATCTTCCGCTCGACGGCGCCGGGCTCGGCCACACACGCTCCTCTGGGCTCGTCCGAATCGCGCCTCGTCGCGACGCAGGGAGAACGTATCGCATCTCGGCGTGCCGCGATTGCGGTCGGGCGGTCCGTGCGAGAGGGCGGCGACCCTGTGCGAGACTCGAGCGCGTGAGCGACGCTGCCCCCACGCGTTCGTCCCCCTCCCCGGGGATGGTGCTCGTCCCCGGCGGCAGCTTCGCGATGGGCGACGAGCGGTTCTATCCCGAGGAGCGACCTGTCCGTCGCGTCGAGGTCGAGTCGTTCTGGGTCGACGAGCGCCCCGTGACCGCCGCCGAGTTCCGCCGTTTCGTGCGCGCAACCGGGTACGTGACGCTCGCCGAGCGGCCGCTCGACTCGGCTGCGTATCCCGACGCGGATCCCGCGCTGCTCGTCCCCGGCTCGCTGGTCTTCAAGAAGACGGCGGCCCCGGTGAGCCTCGACGACTACCGCCGCTGGTGGGAATACGTGCCCGGCGCGAGCTGGAGGCGTCCCGGCGGCCGCGGCACGACGATCAACGGACGCGACCGCCATCCCGTCGTCCACGTCGCATACGAGGACGCCGAGGCGTACGCCGCCTGGGCCGGAAAGCGACTTCCCACCGAGGCGGAATGGGAGTACGCGGCACGCGGTGGGCTCGACGGGGCGATCTTCGCGTGGGGCGACGAGGAGTCTCCGGCCGGGACACCGATGGCAAACACGTGGCAGGGCGAGTTTCCGTGGCGAAACCTGAAGCTCGACGGCTACGAAGGCACGTCGCCCGTCGGCTCCTTCCCGCCGAACGGCTACGGGCTCTTCGACATGACCGGCAACGTCTGGGAGTGGACCTCCGACCGGTTCGCACCGCGTCAGGACGACGCGACGCCGATGCCCTGCTGCGCACCGTGCGACGCCGACGCAGGGGAGCCCGACGACCACGGCGCCCGGGAAGCTGGGGCGTTCCCGCGCAGGGTGATCAAGGGAGGCTCGCACCTCTGCGCGCCCGACTACTGCCTGCGGTACCGGCCCGCCGCCCGACAGGGCGAGACGGTCGACACCTCGACGAGCCACATCGGGTTCCGCTGCGTTCGAGGGTCCGAGCTCTGAGCGGTCAGTGCTCGCGGGCGATCCGCCAGGCGGCCCGGAGACCCAGACCCGAGCCACCGTGCAGGAGCCCGAGCGCGTAGACGCGCCCGGCGAAGCGGACGAGCGCGTAGATCGCGGCGAGGACGAGGACGATCGCGAGCGCGTGCTCCCAGAGGGGAACGCCGACGAGCGCGCTCCGTGCAGGGAGCACGAGCGGCGCGGTGAGCGGGAAGACGGTGAGGACGCTTGCGAGCGTGCCTTCGGGATCCGCCGCGAGAACGATGTACGAGGCGAAGTACACAGTGAGCAGCGCGTATGTGACGGGCTGCGCGGCCGTTTCCGCGTTCTGCTGGTTCGAGGCGAGCGCGCCGGCGACGGCGTACGCGACCGCGTAGAGCGCGAACCCGAGTACGAACCACGGGACGACGAGCGCGACGTCTGCCCCGAGCGATGCGGGAACGTCGAAGACGCCGCCGACGAGCAGCCCGACGGCGAAGCCCACGACGAGCACGAGCTGCGCCAACCCGAGCGAGCCGATCCCGATCACCTTTCCGGCAAGCAGGTCACGCGGTCGCACCGCCGACAGGATCACCTCGACGACACGGTTGTTCTTCTCCTCGACGACGCCGCTGACGACCCACTGGCCGTAGAACGCGAGCGACATGAACAGGAGTAGCGAGCCGGCGTACGCGACCAGCAACGCAGCGTCGCCCGGCTCGCCGTCCGGCGGATGCAGCGTGGCCGTGGTCAGCTCGGGCTCCGGCGGCAGCTTGTTCCGAACCGCGCGGACGGCCGTGTCGGCGGCCGCCGCCACCTGCGCATCCACGTTCTTCCGGAACACGAGGCGGTCGGTCGACACGAGCAGCAGCGCGTCGACCGTGCCGTCCTCGAGGAGCCGGCGTCCGGCCTGCGCGGAGTCGACCGTGCGGAGCTTCACCTTCGCGTCGTCGAACGGCTCCGCCGCCCGTTGCAGGGCGATCGCGAGCCCCGGGGGCGCGGGAGCGGTGGCCGCGTAGTCGAACGTGCGCTGCGGGTCGAAGAGCCGCCCGATCACGGCGGAGACGGCCAGGAGCGCGAGGATCAGAAGGGTCGAGGCGATGAAGGCCTTGCTGCGGAGCCGCTCGCGGATCTCGCGCGTGGCGACGAGGGTAATCGCGCGTCTGCCACTCATCGCTCCACCAGCTCCAGGAAGAGCTCCGCGAGCGACGGCGGCCCGTAGGTGAACCCGATCACCGGCGCCGTCCGCTCGGCGGCCGCGAGCACGGCCTGCGGATCGACGTCGCGATCGACCAGCAGGCGGAGGTCGCCGTTCGCGCGCTCGACCACGTCGGCGCCCCGAATCTCCGGCTCCCACCCCGCGGGCGCGCCGTCGAGCCGCAGCGCGATCCGCCGTCGCTCCGAGGCACGCCTCAACGCATCGAGGTTTCCCTCCGCGACGATCCGGCCGCGGTCGATGATCGCGACCTCCTCGCAGATCTCCTCCACGAGATCGAGCTGGTGGCTCGAGAAGAGCACCGCGACCCCTCGGGCCGCCTCGTCGCGGAGGACCTGGGCGAGCGTTCGCACCGCGACGGGATCGAGACCGGCGAACGGCTCGTCGAGGACGAGCAGCTCGGGTGTGTGCACCAGCGCGGCCGCGAGCTGGGCGCGTTGCTGGTTGCCGTGCGAGAGCTCGACCACCTTCGCGTCGGCACGATCGCCGAGACCCAACCGGGTCAGCCATCCCGACGCGGCAGCGTGAGCCTCGCCCGTGTCGAGGCCGTGGAGGCGGCCGAGGTAGGCGAGCTGCTCGCCCACCCGCATCCGCGGGTAGAGCCCGCGCTCCTCCGGCATGTAGCCGAACCGCAGCCGCGCAACGGGCCCGATCGGGGCTCCGTCCCAGAGGACGGCACCCGTATCGAGCTCGACGAGGCCGAAGATCGCGCGCATCGTGGTCGTCTTCCCGGCGCCGTTCGGGCCCAGGAAGCCGAGCATGCGTCCACGCTCGACGGTGAACGAACAGCCGTCGAGCGCCGTCACCTCCCCGAACCGCTTGCCGATTGCGTCGACCTTCAGCATCGTCACGTCACGTTACGTCGCGTCCGGCGGCGAGCGCCGGCCCGGCCATCGATCTCAGCTTGTCGTTCGCGAAGCCTCCGACCATCGGGGACTGCACGGATCTGCCCTGCGACATTGCCGCCGGGCAGGCGGCCCCTTGGCTCAGCGCCGGGAGCCGACCGACCCGCGATCGCTCGCCAGTCGAGAATCCACGCCGTAGAGGTAGGAAAGCGGAGCCATCAGCACGATGAACGCAACAACCAGAAGCGCACCCATGTCTTTCACCTCCTATAGAGATCAACGGCTCGGAGCCTCGGAAGATTCCAGCGGTGCGAGGCAGACGCTGCCCGCCCGGGGGTAATGGCCGGAGACGGCACCCGGAAAGTCGCCTTTACCCGACGACAACGCTGGCTTCACCGGGAGTTCCCTTGCGCTCACGTCTCGCACGGATCTCACTGCTTCTCTGGAGAGATCCACGACTTTCCACGTGCAAAGGAGCACAGATGAGCGAGACAGGAAGCACCCCGAACGGGCGGCCGCGCCGGGCGCGGATCGCCGTCCCGTTCGCCGTCGGTGCGATCGCCGGCGCGACGGTCATCGGTGGCGTCGCGCTGGTGACGCACGACGACGGGTCGGGCGCCGGGGTCGGAGCGCTTGCCGCCGCGACGCCCGGAACGGCCATCGCCTCGAAGGCAAGATCGCTCTCGGCGGAGCAGATCTACCGTCTCGACAGCCCCGGCGTCGTCGACATCAGCGTCACGACCGGCGCCGGTTCGCAGAACGGCGTTTCGCCGTTCGGCCCGAGTGGGGGCACCGCGCAGGCGGAGGGCACCGGGTTCGTCTACGACACGTCCGGGAACATCGTCACGGCGAGCCACGTCGTCGACGCCGCGACCGCGATCCAGGTGCGCTTCAAGGACGGCTCTGTCGCGAAGGCGACCCTCGTCGGGACGGATCCGTCGAGCGACACCGCGGTCATCAAGGTCAGCGTCGCTTCGTCGAAGCTCGAGCCGCTCGCACTCGCGGACTCCAGCGACCTCCAGCCGGGGCAGGGCGCGGTCGCGATCGGCAGCCCGTTCGGCTACGAGGAGAGCATCACCGCCGGCATCGTGAGCGCGGTCGACCGCTCCATCGAGGCGCCGAACGGCTACTCGATCCCGAACGCCATCCAGACGGACG
>DASUFC010000009.1:0-8315 GCA_036274755.1 Gaiellaceae bacterium | reverse complement strand
CGGAGGGGACGTTCACCGTCGAGCGCCTCGCCGACGCCGCCACCGGCGTGGGCGGAGTGACCGTCGGAAGCTTCGAGGGAACGATCTCCCTGGCCCCGGGCAGCAGAGGTCGAATGGGGTGACGGCCGACTGGCCCTAGATGGTTGAGTTGCCGAACCAGGAGGCCAGTGCCTCGCGCAACCCGGCCCGCGTGCGGTCCCCGACCCAGGCGACATGACCGTCGGGCCGAACAAGCACGGCGGTGGGCGTGGGGACCGCGCCGACGACCGGCAGCTCCAACGCGCCGACGTGCTCGGCCTCGACCAGCTGCACGCGGTCTGCGCCGGGCGGGATGTCGATCCCGCCCGGCCGGGCGAGATCGAGGAGCACCGGCCGGGCGGCGTGCAGGAGGGTGTACAGCCGCAGCGGGCCGGCGGGAGTGACCAGGTCGAGGTCCGGCATGCGGCGGCCGAGCAGGGGGTGGCCCGGACCGAGGTCGTAGTGGATGTCGAGGCCGGAGATCGCGCCTGCGAGCCGCTTGCGCGGCTCGTCCAGGGTCAACAGGCCCGCGAGGATGCTGCGCACGGCGTCGACTCGCGCATCGGAGCGGGCGAGCGCGGTCGCCGCCATCGTGTGCTGAAGGGCGCGGGCGGCGACCGGGTGCCGCTCGGCGTGGTAGGTGTCCAGGAGGCTCTCGGGCGACGTTTCCTCGACCACCTGGGCCAGCGTCCACCCGAGGTTGACCGCGTCCTGCACGCCGAGGTTGAGGCCCTGACCGCCCACCGGGTAGTGCACGTGCGCGGCGTCGCCCGCGAGCAGGACACGTCCCTGCCTGTAGGTCGCCGCCTGCCGGGTCGTGTCCGTGAAGCGCGAGATCCAGGTCGGGTCGTGCGCCCCGTAGTCGGTGCCAAAGACGGCGACGAGCACCCGCTTGAGCTCCTGCAGGGTCGGCTCGCTCGCCTCGCCCGCATACCGCTCGGTCACCACGATGCCTGCACGTGCTCCGTCGTCCAGCTTCCCGATCGCCTGCGTCCCGTTCTCGTCGTGGTGGATGCCCCACGTGGGCTCCTCGCGGATCTCGACCTCGGCGATCAGGGAGCTGACCGACGCATCCCAGCCGGGAAACTCGATGCCGGCCGCCTTGCGCACGAGGCTGCGGCCGCCGTCGCACCCGACGAGGTATCTCGTTCTCAGCGACCGACCGTCGGACAGCCGAACGTCGACACCCGCACCGTCCTGCTCGACGCCCGTCACGTCACGTTCGCGAAGGATCGGCACGCCGAGCTCCTCGATCCAGCCGGCGAGGATGCGCTCGAACTCCGTCTGCGCGAGCGCGAGACCGTAGTTGTGGCGAGTGGGAAAGTCGCTGATGTCGAGGGAGACTCCGGCGAAGCTCTGGACCTGCATCGCCTGCCCGGCCTCGAGGAACCGGTCGGCGATGCCGCGCTGGTCGAGCACTTCGATCGTGCGTGCGTGCAGGCCGCGGGAGCGCGAGCCGACAAGCTCGAGGCCGGGACGCCGCTCCACGACGACCACGTCGACTTCCGCCAGGGTCAGCTCGCCCGCCAACATCATCCCGGTCGGGCCGCCTCCGGCGATCACCACCGCATGGTCGGTCTGCCTGGCCATCGGCTGCTCTTTACCTCAAGCGGCCGGATCGAGACCTTCCAAGGCGTCGCGAGCGCCCGGCGTCGTCTCCTGATTCGCGAGCACGCGGGTTGCCCATGAGGGGGCTGTCCGGTCGATCACGCCCAGATCCAAGACGGCGCGGTCCGCTTGGAAGTGTGTGGAATGACCGTGAGTCAGAGGAGCACTGCTTCCGCTCGTTACGACGTCGTGACGGGGCGCCGGGCGCTTCGGATCCTCGCCCAGACGCCGGCGGTCGCGTCGCCGAGAGCGGGAAGCAGACCGCCCGGGAAGAACAGCATGATCGCGATCAGGATCAGCCCGAAGACACCGAACGAGAACACCGTGGGAGCCGCGTCGGGCAGGTCCCAGCCGAACAGGTCGGGTTTCGTCCCCAGGTCTCGGAGCTTCTGCTCGAGGTAGAGAATGGCCACCGCCCCAGCGACGGCGCCGTACATGTTGCCGAGTCCGCCAACGGCGACCATGACGACGAACTCGATGCTGAGCACGATGGGGAACGCATCGGGCGAGACGATGAGGAACGAGAAGGTGAACATGCCTCCTCCCAGCCCGGCCAGAGCCGCCGCGACGATGAACAGTCGAAGCTTGTAGCTCGCGACCGGGATACCGGAAGCGGCAGCCGACGCCTCGTCGGTGGCGATCGCTTGCAAGGCGCGTCCGACCCGCGAGTGAACGAGGTTGGTCGCGAGGAGCAGTGCGACCGCGACCACCCCCCAGACGACGGCTGCGTGCAGCGGACCGCGGAGGTCGTGACCGAACACGGTGAGCGGCTTCGTGACGGAGATCCCGTACTGGCCGCCCGTGAAGCGGTCCCAGGCCGAGAGAACCGAGAACGCGATGAGGTGGAGCGCAAGCGTCGCGAATGCGAGGTAGTGGCCGTGGAGGCGGAGGAGGGGCACGCCGATCGCGGCCGCGACAACTGCTGCCACGACCGGCGCGGCGAGCACCGCGAGCACGGGAGAGATCCCGGCAGCGGGGTCGACGAGCCGCGTGTCGGGGTCGATGCCCACGGTGAGGATCGCCGACGTGTAGGCGCCGATGAGAAAGAAAGCTCCTTGCCCGAGTGAGATCTGACCGGCGTACCCCATGAGGAGCGTGAGGCCGATCGTCACGAGCGCGTACAGGCCCATCCGGTCGTACAGCGCCACGTCGAACGTCGACAGCTGGTAGGGAAGCCAGCAGGCGAAGACGGCGCCGGCGACGATCAGGCCGATCCGGATCGGCGCCGGCCACGGCACACGGGCGCGGCGGATCGCAGCGTGCGCTTCGTGCGACGCGCTCGCGATCTCGGCCCGCGAGCGCCACCCGATCAGCACGAGCATGACGATCAGGGCGATGATCAGGCTGTACTGCGGGTCGACGTAGCCGACCACGAGCTGCTCGAGAATCCCGAGCGCGTAGCCACCCAGCAACGCGAGGCGGATCGAGCCGAGGCCGCCGAACACGGCCGCCGCGAAGCCGTTGACGGTGATCGCGACGTCGGAGCTGTACGTCATCGGATTGCTTGGGGCGAGCAGCGCGCCGCCGAGCGCGGACAGAGCGCCTGCACCGGCGAACGCGACGATTGCCAGCGAGCGGATGTTGAGCCCGACGAGCTCCGCTGCGCGACGCGAGTCGGAGCACGCGACGAGCGCCTGCCCGACGATCGTCCGACGGAGGAAGAGGGTCAGCGCGACGGCGCACAGGATCGCGACGCCTGCGATGAGCACGTATTGCGGCTGGACGAGGACGCCTCCGATGTCCCACGCGCGATCGGAGATGCTCGGATAGCTGCGCGGGATGTCACCGAATTCGAGCAGCAGTAGCGCCTGTGCCAGAAAGGCGACGCCGAGGGTGATGATCGTGCTCGCAAGGCTCGTCGTCCGGTCGCGAAAGCCGACGGCGACCAGGGCGACGACCGACGAGAGGAATGCTGCCAGCAGGACGGACACGAGGGACGCGACTGCGAGCGGCATGTCGTCGGAGAGCTGGAACGTGAAGAGCCCGCCGATCACCACGAAGACGCCCTGCGCGAAGTTCACGACGCCCGTCGTTCGATAGACGAGCACGAGGCTCATCCCGACGAGCGCGAACGCGGAGCCCGTCGAGAGCCCGACGACGACGAGCTGGAGAAACTCGGTCATCCGGGGCCGTCTCCGAGGTACGCGCTGTGCACCTCCGGCCGGTCGCGGATCTCCGCGCTATTGCCCTGCAGCACGACCCGTCCGGTCTCGAGAACGTATGCGCGCTCGCAGAGATCGAAGGCGAGCAGCGCGTTCTGCTCGACCAGGAGGATCGCGACGTGCTCCTCGTCGTTGAGCCGGTGCAGAAACTCGACGAGCTGCTCGACGACCATCGGCGCGAGGCCGAGCGAGAGCTCGTCGATCGCGAGCGCTCGCGGCTCGGCCATCAGCGCACGGCCGATTGCGACCATCTGCTGCTCGCCGCCCGAGGTTCGCCCGGCAGGCCGGTCGCGCAGCTCGTGCAACTTGGGGAGGAGGGTGTAGACGCGCTCGAGACGCTCCCGCGCGTCCGCGCGGCGGCGAAGGTAGCGGAGCGTCGAAGTCGCGATCTCGGTCCGGAACGAGCGCCCGAACGCGCCGAGGAGGAGATTCGCCTCGACCGGCAGGCTGGGGAACACCTGGCGGCCCTCCGGCACCTGGGTAAGCCCCCGGCGCACGACGTGGTTCGGCGTCTTTCCGGTGACGTCGTCGCCCGCGACCCGAACCTTCCCACCCGCCGGTCGCACCACGCCGCAGACCCCGTTCAGGAGCGACGACTTGCCCGCGCCGTTGGCTCCGATGAGCGCGACGCGTTCGCCCGCTCCGAGGGTCAGCGAAACGCCGTCGACCGCAACCGCAGGCCCGTAGCGGACGACGAGGTCGTCCACCTCGACGAGCGCGCTCACAGCGTCGTCGACCCCAGGTACGCCGTGACGACCTGCGGATCGTTGCGGATCTCGGCCGGCGTGCCGTCGGCGATCACGCGTCCGCGGTCCAGCACGACGACGCGTTGTGCGAGCGCCCCCACGAACTGCATGTCGTGCTCGACCAGCACCATCGTCAGCCCGCGACGGGAAAGCGTCCTCAGGGCCTCGACGAGGTGTGCCTTCTCACCTGCGCGCAGGCCGGCGGCCGGCTCGTCGAGCAGCAACACCGACGGGCGCTGTGCGAGCGCCCGGGCGATCGCGAGCAGCCGCAGCTGTCCCAGTGGGAGCACGGCGGCAGGGTGAGCCGCGCGGTCTTCCAACCCGATGACCGCGAGCGCCTCGCGAGCCTCCTCGCGCACCCGCTGCTGCTCCTGCCACTGCCAGGGCGGCCGGAGCATGCTCTCGACGAAGCCTGTACGGGAGCGAACGTGCGCCCCGACCGCGGCGTTGTCGAGCACGTCGAGCTCGGCGAGCGGGCGGGTGGTCTGGAACACCGTCGCCAGCCCGTGCCGGGCGCGGCGATGCGGGGGCCAGCGGGTGACGTCCTGCCCCTCGATGCGCACGGCCCCGCTGTCGACGAGGTGGAGCCCCGAGATACAGCCGAGCAGCGTCGACTTTCCCGCGCCGTTCGGGCCGATGAGGCACGTCAGCGAGGCCGCGGCGACGTCGAGCGAGACGTCGTCGACCGCCTTGACAGCGCCGAACGCTTTCGTGACGCCCGAGAGCTCGCAGGCGGGCAGCGTCGTCGTCTCGGCTGCGAGCGAGGAAGAGGCCGCCGCCATGGAGTCAGGTGGCTCGAACGGAGGGTGGCGTCTCGTCGCTCGGGAAGCCGCCGCCGAGATTGCGGACCGCGGCTTTCACCATGCCGAGGAACGCGACGCGGTCCTCCTCGGAGAAGCCCTCCAGCATCGAGTCCTCGAACGCGGCGACCACTTCCTCGCAGTCGGCGAGCACGCGACGGCCCTTCGCCGTGAGCGTCGCCGGCAGCGTCCTGCGATGGTTCGGATCCGGGTTCCGCTTGATGAGACCCTTGCCCTCGAGCGCGTGGGTGACCTCGCTCATCGACTGGGGAGTCATGAACGCGCGTCGCGCGAGCTGGGAGGTCGAGAGCGGCGCACCGTGCCGGCTGAGGACGCTGAGGGTCGTGAACTGGAGCGTCGTGAGACCGTGCGGACCGACACGCTCGCTGATGCCCGCAAGCACCCGCTGATGGAGACGCGCGAGCGCGTACGAGACGCCGGGCGCCTTTCGAGCGTTCGTCTCCTCGACTTCTACCGCGCCGGTCATCCCGTCACTTCCCGATGGGCCTCACGAGCGCCGTAGCCGCCGGGCCACGGCGGCCACGGCGCTCGCGGTGCTACTTCTTCTTCGCAAACGCCTTGCCGAAGAGCGGCTTGACCTTGCACTTCTCGATCGTCCCGACCCACATCGAGTCGAGCTGGAGGCCCTGGTGGTTCCTTGGGCCGAGGAAGATCCGGCCGGCAGGCGTCACGAGCCCTCGCACCTTCGTCTCGAGTGCGTTGTTGATGCCCGCTCGGGTCGCTGCGCCCTTCTCGATGGCCGCCTTGAACGCCCAGAGAGCGCCCGCTGCATCGCCATCGAAGTTGGAGACCGGCCGCTTGAGGATGCTGCGGAGCAGGGCGGCCTCCTTGCGCACGGGGTTCGTCTTCGGGAGGAACGGCCAAGCGGTCGCCAGGAACGAGTTCACGATGGCGCCGTCCACGTCGCCGCACGTGCCCTGGAGGAACTGCGGCGAGACGTTCGCCCCGGTCAGCACGAGCCGCTGCGGCAACTGCAGCTGCTTGAACTGCTTCACGATCGTCGCTGCCGCCGGCGTCGCCGTCCAGAGCCACAGCGCCTGGGCGCCGGAGTTCTTGACCCGGGTCAGCTCGGCCGAGAAGTCCGTTGACGCGGGGGAGAAGATCGTCGTGTCCACGATCTCGAACCCGTACTTCTTCGCCAGCTTCGAGACCTGACTCGGACCATCGCGTCCGTACCCTCCGTTGTCGCCCATGAGCCACACGCGCTTGACGCCCAGGCTCTTGAGATACGCCGCCTCGCTGTACGCGTACAGCCGGGCGGTTGCGGTGAGGATGTAGGCATACGGCTGCGGCGGCTCGACGAGCGTCGTGGGCGGCGACAGCGCGATGAACGGAATCTTCGCCTGGCTCGCGATCGCCCCGGTCGCCACTGCCGCGGCCGCGTTTCCGGAGCCGAAAATGCCCACGTACTTCGAATCGCCGATGAACTTCTGGACGTTCTGGACCGCCTGCGACGGATTCGACGCGTTGTCGAGCACGTCGACCACCACACGCCTGCCTTTGATGCCGCCGTGTGCGTTCCAGTACGCGACCACGGCTTCGACGGCCTGCCGGTCGCTCTGACCGACGAGCTGCGTCGGCCCGGTCAGCGGTGCGTCCATGCCGAAGTGGATCTCTGCCGCCTGCGAGGTGCTCGTCGCGGATGCCGATGCGAAGACGAGGCCGAGAAGCGCTGCACCGGCTGTCACGACGACGCCGACCTTGCTCCTGCTCATGAAGGGCTCCCTTCGGGATCGATGAGACAGCGTCGCCTCAAGGTGGACGAGTTTAAGGGAACCTGCAATTGATGTCCAGCGGTCGCGAGAAGGTCGGCCATGGGCCGTCCAGCACACTCGACGCGAGCATGCTGCGGCTCGAGCAGTAGACGAACCGACGCAACGGCCCCGACGTCGCGCTGCCTTCAGCAAGACGACGAGCGGGCAGCGCACGAGGGGAGAGCGGTGGGCAGGAACGGCGTTGCCGCCGTCCCCGCCGTGTATGGCTAGGCGGCCTCGTCGAGCGCGAGCTCGAGCTCGGCCGGCTCCGCAGCGCCAACCACCCTCGGCTTCGACTCGACGAAGGCGGCGGTGATCGCCGCTCCGGCGAGCGCGACGCCGATCAGCGCGTAGAACGCGACCTGGAAGCCGTGCGTGAGGGACGGGCCGCTGAAGGCCGGCACGGCGTGGCTCGAGGCGTAGTGGCTGCTCGCGGTCGCGGCGATGGTCGTCACCACGGCCAGCCCGATCGCGCCGCCGATCTGGCGGCTCGTGTTGATCAGCCCCGACGCGACGCCCGCATCGGCGTGCTCGACACCGGTCAGGCCGGCGATCATCACCGGCACGAACGTGAGCGCGAGCCCGACGCCGCTCACGACGAGGCCGGGGACGACGTTCCAGAAGTAGTGGCCGTCCGCGGGCATCCGCGCGTAGAGCGCGCTTCCGGCCGCGGTGAGGAGGAGGCCGGTGGTAAGCACCGGCCGGGCGCCCAGCCGCGTGGTCAGCTTCTGCGCGAGATTCGTGACTGCGATGAGCGTCACGGTGATCGTCACGAACGCGACGCCGGTCTGGAGCGCCGAGTAGCTCAGCACCTCCTGCAGGTACAGCGTCAGCAGGAAGAACTGCCCGAATGCCGCCGCACCGACCGTCATCATCGTCGCGTTCGCCGCCGAGAGCGTCCTCAGGCGGAAGATCCGCAGCGGCAGCAGGGGAGCCGGCGAGCGGGCCTCGATCGCGACGAAGGCGGTGATCAGCGCCGCTGCGGTTGCGAACAGGCCGAGCGTGACGCTGTTGCCCCAGCCGTGCTGGCTCGCCCGCGTGATCGCATAGACGAGCGTCATCAGCCCGGCCGTGACCGAGGCCGCGCCGAGGACGTCGAAGTGGCGACGCTCCACCGCGACCCGGCTCTCCGACAGGAGCCACGGGCTGACGGCGAGGACGGCCACGCCGACCGGGAGGTTGACGTAGAAGATCCACGACCAGGTC
>DASUFC010000008.1:0-2333 GCA_036274755.1 Gaiellaceae bacterium | reverse complement strand
GGTCGAGCTCTCGCCCTTCGCACGGCCGACCGACGACGACCCGACCCTCACCGAGCGGTTCGAGTACTTCGCGGGCGGAATGGAGCTCGGGAACGCGTTCACCGAGATCAACGAGGCGGCGATGCAGCAGGCCCGCTTCGAACAGCAGTCGGAGCAGGTCGAGGGCGAGCGGGGCGACCCCGACTACGTCGAGGCGCTCTCGTACGGGATGCCACCGACGGGCGGCCTCGGCTTCGGGATCGACCGCTTCGTGATGCTGCTCACGGGCAAGGAGTCGATCCGCGACGTCGTGCTGTTCCCGGCGCTGCGCGCCGTCCGGGACTGAGCCGCCCGTTGCCCCTCCGGCGGGGGTGGCGCGCTCCGCCGCGGCTCGTACGATGAGCGGGATGCGTCGCCTCCTGGCCGTCTCCCTCCTCGTGCTGGCATTGCCGGTGGCGTCGCACGCTGCTTCCAATCCGATCGTCGCAGCGGCCAAACGCTCCGCGTCGGCCAAGAGCTCCACCTTCGAGATCCGTGCCACGACCGCAATCGGCGGCCGCGCGGCCAGTGATGTCACCGGTTCCGGGAGCCAGCGCGGATCGGCGGTCCGGATGTCGATGACGACGCGTGCAGGCGGCAAGGCCACCACCTTCGACGCCGTGCTTCTGAGAGAGCGCGGCGCCTACGTCATGTACATGCGCTCGCCCGTGCTCCAGACGCAACTTCCGCCCGGCAAGTCCTGGTGGCGCCTCGACCTCTCGAAGGGAGCCGCAACCCTGGGCATCGACTTCACATCGCTGATGGACGCCTCACAGAGCCTTGCGCCACTCGAGCACGGGATCGTCGCGACGAAGCGGCTCGGCAACGAGAGCGTCGCCGGACGGCCGACCGTCCACTACAGCGCGGTCCTCGACGTTCAGCGCGCGGCGCGCGCGGTGCCCGCCTACGGGAAGCAGGTGGCCGCGCTGGAGCGTGCGGCCGGCGTGCACCTCACGCGCTCGACCTATCACGTCTGGATCGGACGCGACGGGCGGATCAGGCGGATGCGGGTCTCGACCCCCGCGCTCGTCGGAACCGCCCGCGGAACGACGGCGCAAACGATGACGTTCCTCTCCTACAACGTTCCGGTCGCGATCGCGGCGCCGCCGGCGGCGCAGGTCGTCGAAGCGGGGTAGCCGCCCGGACGGGGTACCTCGCACGAGGGGTGGCCGATCCCCCTCGCCGGCGACGATACGAACAAGGTGCTGAGACAACAGGCCGATAGCGGCGTCGGCTTCACCACCCCTGCGAGCGCGCCGGAGGTCTACGCCGACGCGGGCGCCGATGCGGTCCTGCGGGCGAGCGAGGAGCGCCTCCGGGTCGCGGAGGAGCGTTTCCGGGCGCTCGTCGAGCAGTTGCCGCTCGTCGTCTATGTCGACGCGATCGACGACGAGAGCTCGAACATCTACTCCAGCCCGCAGGTCGAGGCGATGCTCGGGTACCCGCTCGCCGAGTGGAACCGTGACCGCGAGCTCTTCGTCCGGATTCTGCACCCGGAGGATCGCGAGACCGTCCTCGACGCACACCACCGGGCGCACGAGGGCGAAGGCCTCTCCCTCGAGTACCGGCTGATCGCCCGCGACGGGCGCGTCGTGTGGGTCCACGACGAGGCCCGGACGATCCTCGGGCCGACCGGCGTGCCGGTTGCGCTCCAGGGGTACCTGCTCGACATCACGGAAAAGCGCGAGGCGGAGGAGCGCCTGCGTCACCAGGCGTTCCACGATCCCCTTACCGGGCTGCCGAACCGGGCCTTGTTCAAGCAGCGGGTCGAGGAGGCGATCGCGCGCTCGGCATCCGACGGCCCCGGCGTCGCGCTTCTGATCCTCGACGTCGACGACTTCAAGACGGTGAACGACCGTTTCGGCCACATGGACGCGGACGCCGTGCTCTACGACGTGGGCTCGAGGCTCCGCGTCGCCTTGCCGCCCACCGTCACGGTGGCGCGGATCGGTGGCGACGAGTTCGCCGCGCTCGTGGAGTCCGACGACCCTGCAGGCGACGCGGAGAAGGCCGCGGGAGCCGTCTGCGAGGCTCTGCGCGCACCGACGCAGATGGCCGGGGTCGAGATCTTCGTCACGGCGAGCGTCGGCGTCGCCACCGGAGACGACGTCGACGGCGTGTTTCGACGGGCGGACCTCGCGATGTACCGGGCGAAGGCGAACGGCAAGGCGCAGTCGGTCCTCTACGACCGCTCGCTCGACGATGCGGTCGGCGAGCGCCTCTCGTTGCTCGGCGAGCTCCGGCGCGCTCGTGTCGAGGAGGAGTTCGTCCTCCACTACCAGCCGGTCGTCGACCTGCAGACCGGCGCCGTCGTC
>DASUFC010000007.1:0-23872 GCA_036274755.1 Gaiellaceae bacterium | reverse complement strand
CGCAGCGCCTGCTCGCGCTCGATCGCCTCGAAGAGCGACTTGAAGTTCCCGAGACCGAAGCCGCGCGAGCCGTGCCGCTCGATCACCTCGAAGAAGAGCGTCGGGCGGTCCTGCACGATCTTCGTGAAGAGCTGGAGCAGGTACCCCTCCTCGTCGCGGTCGACCAGGATCCCCATCGAGCGCAGGTCGTCCCAGTTCTCCTCGATGTCGCCGACGCGGTCCCGAACGACGTCGTAGTACGTCTCCGGCGTCGCGATGAAGAGGACGCCGTGCTCGCGAAGGGCGGCGACCGAGCGCACGATGTCCTCGGTCTGCAGCGCGATGTGCTGGACGCCCGGCCCGCCGTGGAACTCGAGGTACTCCTCGATCTGGCTCTTGCGCTTGCCCTCGGCCGGCTCGTTGATCGGGAACTTGATCTTGCCCTCGCCGTCCGTCATGACCTTCGACATGAGCGCCGAGTACTCGGTCGAGATGTCGTCGTCCGAGAAGTGCGTCAGCTGCGTGAAGCCGAGAACGCGGGCGTAGAACTCGACCCACTCGTCCATGCGGCCGAGCTCGACGTTGCCGACGACGTGGTCGATCGAGATCAGGCCCATCCCGCGCGCCGGGCCACCGTTCGGCGACACCGACTGGAATCCCGGCATGTAGGGGCCGGAGTACTCGGAACGGTTCACGAACGTGTGGATGTTGTCGCCGTAGGTCGCGATTGCCGCGAGCTCGATGCGCCCCGAGTCGTCCTCGAGCCAGTGCGGCTCCACGACACCGCGAGCGCCGCGCTGCACCGCCTGCCGGTACGCGTTCGTCGCATCAGGCACCGTGAGCGCGACGTCGCGGACCGAGTCGCCCTTCGTCGCGGCCCAGCGGCAGACGTCGGAGTCCGCACGCAGCCCGCTCGTCAGGACGAAGCGGATGTCGCCCTGCTCCAGCACGTAGGAGGCGCGATCCCGCACGCCGGTCTCGGGTCCCGCGTACGCCGTGCGCGCGAACCCGTAGGCGTGCTCGTAGAAGTACGCCGACTGTTTCGCGTTCCCGACCCAGATCTCGATGTGGTCCCACCCCTCGATCGGCATGAAGTCGTGTTCTGTCATGCACTCGATTCTAGGTCGCCCGTCTCGTCGGCGTCCTCCGTCCGACGAGGATCCCGGCGGCGATCAGAACGCCGCCCGAGATCTGTAGGAGCCCGAGCGGCTCGGAGAGCAGGATCACGGCGAGCACGGCGGCGACGAAGGGCTGCAGGTTCGCGGCCAGCGTCGCCTTCGCGGGGCCGATCCGGTGGATCGAGCGGAACCAGAAGACGTTCGTCAGCACGAGCGGCCCGATCGTGGCGAACAGGAGGAGCGCCCAGATCTCCCAGCCCACGCTCCAGTCCTGCTTCGAGGTCTCGGGGATCCCGACGAGCGCGATCCCGAGCCAGGCGAGAGGAAGCACGATCGCGCTGATCCGCGACGGCGAGTACGTCCGCATGAGCGGTGCGACGGCGACCGAGTACGCAGCCCAGGTCGCACTCGTCGCGAGGCCGAGCGCGATGCCCGCGTACCCGCCCGAGACGTCTCCGCCCGATCCCACCGCGACGAGCGCGACGCCGAGCGCCGAGATCGCGGCGGCTCCCCAGAACCTCGTCGTGGGCTGCTCGCGGCCGAGGACGAGACCGAAGAGCGCGGCGAAGACCGGCACCGCCCCGAGCAGCAGCCCGATCGTCGCCGCGGTCGTCACGTCGAGCGCGAAGACGAACGCGAGCTGGTTGAGGCAGAGCGTCACCGCGGCCAGCACGAGCAGCGGCAGCTGGCCGCGTCCGACCCGGACTGTCCGTTCCACGATCAGCGTCAGCGCGACGAAGATCGCGGCCGCGAGCGCGTAGCGCACCGTCGCGTACGAGAGCGGCTCGAGCCCGTTGTCGAGGATGTACTTGGTGACGCTGAGGTTCAGCGACCACAGCAGGATGGTCGCGAGCAGCATCAGCTCGACGGTCGACGGGCGGCGCACCTCTACCCCGGCTCGAATCCGAGCTCGCGCAGCTGCGCGTCGATCGTGCCCGCCCAGTCGCGGTTGGCCGCGGGGCTCGCAGGGCTCGGGTGCGTGATGAAGCCGATATCGGTCTCGGTGCCGAGCACGAGACGCGCGCGCCTCTCGGCGAAGCGGCCGACGCCGACGACGAGCGCCGGCCGAAGCGCCTCGACCGTCCGCGCGAGCGCGTCGTCGCAGGCCGCGAAGAGCTCCGCGCGCTCGTCCGCGGGCAGCTTGTCGGGCGTCACGTTCCGCCCGCTCTCCGCCATGAAGACGAGCGGGCACCAGTTCGCGACGAACACGCGCTCGAAGAAGCGCTCGGGCGTCCCGAAGCGGTCGCGCGCCCAGCCCCACAAGCGGGTACCGCTCACCTCGGAGCGCGCGCACGCGAAGCCTGCGATCGGCCGGGCCGGGTGCTCGTGCACCGGCCTGCCCACGTGGCCAGTAATGCCGACGAAGTCGCGGACCATCGCGATATCCCCGAACGGAACGCCCGTCTGCGCCATCCCGAACGGCCCCGGGTTCATGCCGATCATGACGACCTCCCGCGGCGTCTTCCGGCCCCATCGCTCGAGGTACGCCTCGTGCGGCTCCCACGCGTAGACGAGCGGGTTGTAGACGTAGGGCACCGACGGGAGCTCGAGGACGTCGACTCGCGCTGCGAGGTCGGCGCTGATCTCGACGAGCGGCGTCACGCCCCGAGGTCTATCCGACGATGCGCCGCGGCGACGCGGTTAGGCTGTTCGGATGGTCGAGCCGACGCGTGACGACATAGACGCCCTCGTCGGCCCTGCGACCCCGCACTTCGCGTACCAGCTGCGCGCGCGTATACGCGAGCTCGTCGAGGACCTCCCCGACGACCACCCGGTCCGCCGCTACGGAGAGGAGAAGATGGAGCTCCTCGACCGGCTCGGCCACGCGTCCTCGCTGGCGGAAGGCGGGCCGCGTGAGCCGCTCTCGCGCATCGGCTGGGAGACGATCCCCTCGTCGGCGCCCGCGTACGACCCGCTGCCGAAGGCCGAATGACGTTCGAGAAAGCTTCGGTCCTCGTGACCGGAGGGTCGCGCGGCATCGGGAAGGCGATCGCCCTCCGCTTCGCGTCGCTCGGCGCGGGGCGTGTGGCGATCGGGTACATGCGCGGCGACACCGCCGCCGAAGCGACCGCCGAGGAGCTTCGCTCGCTCGGCGCCGAGCCGGTCCTCGTGCGCGGCAACGTCGCCTCGACCCGCATCGCCGACGAGGTCGCGGCACTGGGACCGCTCGACGCCCTCGTCCATGCGGCGGCGACCGGCGTCATCCGTCCCGCGCTCGAGACCGACGACAAGCACTGGGACTGGACACTCTCGGCGAACGCGCGGGCGCTTCTCTCGCTCACGCGGGCCGCCGCGCCCGCGATGCCCGAGGGCTCGTCGATCGTGGGGCTCTCCAGCCTCGGCTCCGTTCGTGTCCTGGACAACTACACGCTCGTCGGCGTCTCGAAGGCAGCGCTCGAGACGCTCGTCCGCTACCTCGCCGTCGAGCTCGCGCCGAACGGGATCCGCGTCAACGCGGTCTCCGCGGGGGTCGTCGAGACGGGCGCGCTCGAGCACTTCCCGAACAGGGAGGCGATGCTCGAGATGGGCGTCCGCAACCCGGTCGGCCGGCTCGTGACCCCCGAGGACGTCGCGGCCGTCGTGACGTTCCTCTGCTCGCCGGACGCGGACATGATCCGCGGCCAGACGCTCGTCGTCGACGGAGGCTGGAGCCTCCTGACGAACATCGCTACTGGCGCATGAAGCCCTGACGGGCTGCCGAGACGAGCGCGACCGCCTCCGGGAACAACACACGCATCGCGTCGCGGAGCGCAAGGGCCTGTGCATCGGTTGGCCCCTCGACCTCCATCTGGCCGAGTGCGGCGGCGGTGAGCTCGACGGCGGTGTTCAGGGTCAGCGTCGCGAACTGCTCGCGCTGCGTCTCCTGCACCGACTCGGCCTGCTTCTCGGCGAACTCGCGCAGCGCGCCGAGGAGATCTTCGGGATCACCGCCCCCGAAGGGGAAGAAGCCGCCGCTGCCTTCCATCGGGGAAGAGCGTAGACGAGCGCCGTCAGACGAGGTCCGCGAGGTAGCCGGCCTCGACCTCGCGCTGGAGCTCGGAGACGGCGCCCTGCGCCGACTTGAGCGCGGCGGCGAACGGCGAGGCGCCGCCTGGATCGAGCTCCTGCTCGAGGCGACGTGTGGCCGCGCCGAGTGCGTCGAGCCGCGCCGGCGTCGCGAGCTGCGGCGGGTCGCCGATGACATCACGCAGAGCCCGCGCCGCCTCCTCCGCGTCCTCGATGCCCTCGGGCGCCTCGCGCTCGCGCAGCTCGGCGAGGCTCGCGAGGAGCCCGTCGAGGTCGCCGCCTCCCGCCGACTCGGCTGCGACCTCGCACAGCGCTGCGATGGACACGGCGGCACGGAGCTCGGGCCTCGCCGTCACGACCGCGCCGTCGTCACGAACGGCCAGCCAGCCGCGCGTCCCGTCGGCGCCGTCGATCGCGCACACGTACACGCGCGAGCCCGGCTGAACCTCGGTCGCGAGGACGCCCGAGACGCTCGCGGCGCCGTCGACGGCGCCGAGCGCATGCCCTCCCGCACGCTCGAGGTCGTCCTCCAGGCTCACGTCGCCCACAATAGGCGGCGTGCCGACGGTCGACGCCAGGGAGCTGTTCGCCCCGCTCGGGCCGTCGTACGACCGTGTCGGAGCCGCGCTCTCGTTCGGCCAGGACCCGCGCTGGCGCCGCTTCCTCGTGTCGAGGCTGCCTCGCGACGGCGGACACGTGCTTGACGTCGCAACCGGGACCGGCCTCGTCGCCGCCGAGCTGCTCGCGCGAGGGTTCGACGTGACTGGGCTCGACCAGAGCCCCGACATGCTCGCGCGCGCTCGCGCGCGCTTCGGCCCCCGCGTCGAGCTCGTCGAGTCCTCCGCCGAGGCGCTTCCGTTCGACGAGGGCTCCTTCGACCACCTGACGGTGACGTACCTCCTCCGCTACGTGGACGACCCCGCCGACGCGTTGAAGGAGCTCGCACGTGTCGTCCGCCCCGGTGGGGTCGTCGCATCACTCGAGTTCGGCGTCCCCTCGGGTGTCGCACGACCCGCCTGGGAGCTGTACGTGCGGGCCGGCCTCCCGGTCGCCGGACGCGTGCTTCGTCACGGCTGGCGTGAAGTTGGCGACTTCCTCGGCGAGTCGATCCGCGAGTTCTGGGCGCGCTATCCGCTCGAGCGACAGCTCGAGCTCTGGGCCGACGCCGGGATCTCGGACGTCTCGGTCAGGTCGCTGAGTCTCGGCGGCGGCGTCGTCATGTGGGGCGTGCGCTGGTGAGCGACGCCCGCTCGGAGCGTCCATCCTGGTACGCGCTCGAGGCGGGCGGCTGGCGCGACTACGTCACGCTGCTCCACCTGCCCTACACGGCATGGCACCTCTCCTACGTCGTCATCGGCGGCTGCCTCGCGCCCCTCGTGGCATGGGGACGGCTCGGCGCCGCAGTAGCGGCGTTCGGCCTCGCGGTCGGGATCGGCGCGCACGCGCTCGACGAGCTTCGCGGGCGGCCGCAGGGGACGTCGATCCCGAGCCCGGTGTTGGTCGGCCTCGCTGCGGTGTCCATCTCCGCCGCGTGCGCGATCGGCCTCGTCGGCGCCATCGAGTTCGAGGCCTGGCTCGCATTGCTCGTCGCGGTCGGCCTCTTCCTCGTCGTCGCGTACAACCTCGAACTCCTGGGCGGGCGCTTCCACTCGGACCTCTGGTTCGGGCTCGCATGGGGAGGGTTCCCCGTGATCTGCGGCTACGCCGCGGTCGCCGGCGACCTGAGTGCCGCCGCATTCCTCGCCGCGGCGTTCGCGACCCTGCTTTCGCTCGCCCAGCGCACGCTCTCGAACCGGGTTCGCTTCGTGCGGCGTCGAGTTGCACGCGTCGATGCGGAGCTGCGCCTGCAGGACGGCTCGCAGGAGCGTCTCGACGGCGACGCGCTCATCGTCGTGGAGGAGCGCGCGCTCCGGCTCCTCGCGGCCGCCTCCGTCGTCCTCGCGGCGAGCCTCGTGGCGATGCGTCTCTAGAGTTGCCTCGTGCCGGCCGTCGCCTGGATCCTCGCCGCCGCGGTCGTTGCCCTGGTCGTCGTCTGCGCGCTGCTGGCGCTGTCGCTGCGGCACGCCCGAGCGCGCGCCGCGCGCACCGAGCAGCTCGTGACGGAAGCTCGGCGTGCGATTCGCGCAGCCGCGGAGGAGGAATCGGCGTCGCAGAGCGAGCAGCTGCGGATCTCCATCGCGCGCGCCCAGGCCGACTCGCTCTCGTCCTACGTCGCGGAGGAACGGCGTCTCGCCGATCAGCGGCGCGGCGAGCTGACGGTGCGTGAGCGCGAGCTCTCCGACCGGATGGCAGAGCTCGTCGCGGCCGTCGAGCAGCGCGTCGAAGAGCGGCTCCGCGCCTGGGAATCCGACCTGGAGCGAGCGCAGAACGCCCTGCACGGCGCGGTCTCCACGCTCGAGCAGCGCATGCGCCAGCGCATCTCGGAGGTCGAGTCGCGGGTCGCGACGGAGGCCGACGAGCTCGACGCCGCGATCGACGAGCACCGCGTCGCCGCCGTGCGCCTGCGCGAGGAGCTGGAGTCGAGCGCACGCGACTCACTCGCGCGCGCGCTCGAGGAGCTGCAGCTGCAGGCGGACGACCGCCGCCGCACGGTCGACGAGCTGAACGACCGGCTGCGGCAGCACGAGCACTCCGTCTCGGAGCAGGTCGACCGTGCGGAGAGCGAGGCGCGCACGCGGATCGAGCTCGCGTTCGCCGAGCTCGAGCGTCGGCAGGTCGAGCACCTCGAGCGTGCGACCGCGCGCGAGATCGACGCACGGAGCGAGGCGGGGGCGATCGAGTTCGAGAACCGCATGCGCGCGATCCGGGAGGAGGCCGCGGCACGTCTGCACGACGAGCTCGACCGCATCGCCGAGACCTTCCTGCGCCGCGCGGACAGCCTGATCGCGACCGAGCTCCAGCAGGCGGTCACCCTGGCATCGCAGCGACTCGACGACCGCATCGTGGAGCTCGTGCGCCAGCAGGAGGCGCAGCGTGAGGGGTAGCCGGCGCTGAAGGGAACGTGCGCTGCGTGGCGAATCCCGCGCGCATGGCAGAGACGACCGAGACTCCGCTCTGGCATGAGAACGAGCCGGCGAAGGTCGAGAGCTGGCGTCTGCACATCCTCCTCGAGGCCGGATATCCCGTGCATCTCGCGGAGCGCATCGCCGTCAGCGAGGTCGATCTCCACGACGCCGTCCAGCTGCTCACACGAGGCTGCGACCCCGTGACGGCCACCGAGATCCTCCTCTAGCGCACGCGGAGCGGCGCGAGCCGCAAGGATTGAGTGATGGACGAAGGCATCGTGCTGCTTCTGGTCGGGGCGGTCCTCGCCGCGAGCGTGCTCGTGGCGCTCGGCTCAGCGCGGACCGGAGTCCCCGTCCTCGTCGCCTTCCTGGCGCTCGGAATGATCCTCGGCTCGGACGGCCCCGGAGGCATCGCGTTCGACGACGCGGAGCTCGCACGCGAGGTCGGAGTCGTCTGCCTCGTGCTCATCCTCTTCGAAGGCGGGCTGCAGACGTCGTGGCGAAGGCTGCGCAGCGTCGCCCTTCCCGCCGGCCTCCTGAGCACGGTCGGCGTGCTCGTCACCGCAGTCTTGACCGGCGCCGCGGCGCAGGTCTTCTTCGACCTCACGTGGCTCGAGGCAATCCTGCTGGGCGCGGTCGTCGCGTCGACGGACGCGGCAGCGGTCTTCGCGACGCTGCGCTTCACGCGGATCCGCCGCAGGCTTGCGCGTACGCTCGAGGCCGAGTCGGGTGGCAACGACCCGATGGCGATCGCACTGACACTCGGCCTCATCGCCTGGATCGAGAGCCCCGACACCCACGGCGCCGGCGACCTCCTGCTGCTCGTCGTCCGCCAGCTCGGCCTCGGCCTCGTGCTCGGACTGCTCCTCGCCCTCGCCGCGATGTGGGTCTTCGCGCGGCTCCCCCCCTCGGTCGGGCCGTTCGCGCCGGTCGCTTCGCTCTCCGCTGCGGGCATCTCGTTCGGCGCGGTCGACGTCGTCGGGGGTAGCGGCTTCCTCTCCGTCTACCTCGTCGGGCTCGCGATCGGCAGCACGCCGTCGCGCTACCGCCGCCAGCTCGCGGGCTTCCACGAGGGAATTGCGTTCGTTGCGCAGATTGCGATGTTCGTCGTGCTCGGCCTGCTCGTCTTCCCCCACGATCTGCCGGACGTCGCCGCGTCCGGCCTCGCGATCGCCCTCCTCCTCGTGGTGATCATCCGCCCGATCGCCGTGTGGGCATCGACGCCGTTCAGCGACTTCACGACACGCGAGAAGCTCCTGCTGGGATGGGCGGGGCTTCGCGGCGCGGTGCCGATCGTGCTCGCGACCTTCGTCCTGTCCTCGCAGGTCGAGAACGCGAGCACGATCTTCAACGCGGTCTTCTTCGTGGTCGTGGTGTCCGCAATCGTCCAGGGCACGACGCTCGAGCGCGTCGCCGGCCGGCTGAAGCTCCTCGCACCGGTCGCAACGAGGCACGACCCGCCCATCGAGCTCGGAGAGACGAGCACGCTCGACCTGCTCGACTTCGTCGTCGAAGAGGACCACGCGATCGCCGGCGCGGCCGTTCGCGAGGTCGGGCTGCCACGGACCGCGATCATCGCGGTCGTCGTCCGCGACGACGCCTCGATCCCGCCGCGCGGCAGTACCGTCATCGAGGCTGGCGACCGCCTGTACGTCCTCGCGCCGCACGGGATGCGCCCGGCGATCGAGGACGTCTTCTCGCGCTGGCGGCGCCGCGTCTAGGAAATCCCCACGCGGTTACGCTGGCGGCCGTGCCGAAGGTGGAGCATCTCGTCTACGGCGACCGCAAGGTCTTCACCGTCTCGTCCTTCAACCGCGGCATCGGCATGCACCTCGGTCGCCTTCCCTCGGTATGGGTCGAGGGTGAGATCACCGAGCTCCGACGCAACCAGGCTTGGGCGAATGTCTTCCTGACGCTGAAGGACCCGAAGACGGGCGCGACGCTCGCTGTCACGATCGCCCGGCGCACGTACGACCGCCTCGAGCTCGACCTCGACGAGGGCGAGTCCGTGCACGTCGCAGGTCGCGCGGAACTGTACGAGCAGAAGGCCGAGCTCGCGTTCCGCGCGACGACGATCGAACGGCTCGGGCTGGGCGGTCATCTTCTTGCGCTCGAGCAGCTGAAGCGGAAGCTCGCTGCCGAAGGCCTGTTCGCGGCGGAGCGCAAGCGCCGACTGCCACTGATCCCACGCGCCGTGGGGATCCTCACCGGCGCCGACGCCGCGGCCCGCGGGGACCTGGTCTCGACGATCGGCGCGCGCTTCCCTGCGACCAAGGTGGTCGTCGTCGAGGCGCGGGTACAGGGGCAGGGCGCGGCTCGGGCAATCGTGTGGGGGCTCGGTGCGCTGGGCCGCCATCCCGACGTCGACGTGATCGTGCTCGCGCGCGGCGGCGGGAGCTTCGAGGATCTCCTCCCGTTCAGCGACGAGGCGGTCGTCCGCTGCGTAGCGGCGTCGCCCGTGCCCGTCGTGTCGGCGGTCGGGCACGAGCAGGACACGCCGCTGTGCGATCTCGCCGCCGACGTCCGCGCCGCGACACCGACTGCCGCGGCCACGCTGGTCGTGCCGAGCCTGACCGAGACCCAGACGGGCCTCGCGGCCAGGAGGACACGGCTCGAGCGGGCAGTCCACACGCAGCTCGAGCGGGGCCGGAGCCGCCTCGAGCGCCAGCACGAGCGTCTCCGCGCGGCGCCACGGCTTCTCCTCGAGCGTCGGCGCGCGACGCTCGACCGGACCGGCGCACGCCTGCAGGCCCTCTCGCCCCTCGCGACGTTGAGCCGGGGCTACGGGATCGTTCGCTCGGGCGGCCAGGCGGTCCGGGATGCGGCGCGCCTGAGCGTCGGCGACGTCGTCGACATCCAGCTCGCCGCGGGCTCGGCCTCGGCTCGTGTCGACGAGGTCCGTCCGTGACCGACGAGCGATCCTTCGAGGAGCTCCAGCGCGAGCTCGAGGAGATCGTGTCGCGGCTGGAGCGCGGTGATGTCCCGGTCGACGAGGCGATCGGCCTCTACCGCCGCGGCGAAGAGCTCTACAAGGCGTGCGCCGAGCGCCTGCAGGGGGCAGAGCTGCGAATCGAGGAGCTGACACCCGAGGAGCCGGGGACGTGACACGGAGGACGCGGTTCGTGTATGAATCGACCCATGTCGAAGCCGACGCCGGCACTTCTCCGTAACGTCCGCCTCTTTTCCGACCTCGACGAGCAGGATCTCGAGAGCCTCGCCGACGAGTTCAACGAGCGGAACTTCGCCGCCGGCCAGAAGGTCGCGCTGGAGGGCGAGGGCGGGCTCATGTTCTTCGTCGTCGAGAGCGGCGAGTTGTCCGTCGAGGTCCACGGCGAGGCCGTCGCGTCCCTCGGCCCCGGCTCGTCCTTCGGCGAGATCGCACTGATCGACCGCCGCCCGCGGACGGCGACGATCATCGCGGTCAGCGACGTACGCGCGTACGGCCTGCCGGTCTTCGTCTTCCGGCCGTTCGTCGAAGCGCGTCCGCAGGTCGCGTGGAAGATGCTCGAGGCGATGGCCGACCGCCTCGCTATCGCCGAGTCTCGCTAGCCAGGCTCCGCCCCAGCGCGACGAGGTCGTCACGCGCACGTGTAGGGTCGCCGGAGAGCGCGACCGTCTCGACGCCGCCGAGCGGCTCGACGACGCGGCCGCCGAACACGACACAGCGCACACCGGCGACGGCGCAGCGCTCGGCGACGAGGCCCGGCGCCTTTCCCTGTGACGTCGTGTGGTCGACTTGCCCCTCACCGGTGACCGCGAGCTCGCAGCCGGCCAGCCGGGCCTCGAAGCCGACCAGATCGAGAAGTGTCGCCGCGCCGGGTACGAGATCAGCTCCGAGCGCGGCGAACGCGGCGCCGAGCCCGCCGGCCGCACCTGAGCCGGGCAGCTCCGCGTAGGGTCTGAGCTCCGGCATCTCGGCGAGCCGCCGCTCGAGCTCGGCCACATCCTGCGCCGACGCTCCCTTCTGCGGGCCGAAGATGCGTGCCGCGTCGGCGAGGACCGTGCGCACGTCGCAGAGGACGGTGGTCGGCACCGGGAGCTCTCGCAGGACCTCACGCACGCCTGCACCGCCGTCGACCGTCGCGCTCCCGCCGAGACCCACGACGAGCGCCGTCGCGCCGTCTCGGAGAGCAGCGAGCGCGAGCTCGCCCAGGCCGCGGCTCGATGCACGGAGCGGGTCGCGCTCGCCGACGGCGAGCAGCGGAAGTCCGAGCGCCGCCGCCGCCTCCACCACGGCGCGGCCGTCGGCCAGCACGAGCCAGCGCGCCGAGACGGGCCGTCCGAGCGGGTCCGACACGACGGCCTCACGCCACTCGCCGCCGAGCGCCGAGCACAGGGCCTCCGCCGTGCCCTCGCCTCCGTCCGCGACCGGCAGCTCGCGGGTCTCGGCGCCTGCATCGCGCATCCCTTCGGCGAGCGCGGCGGCCGCGCGCCCGGCGGAGAGGACTCCCTTGAGGCTAGCGGGACACAGCAGCGCCCTCACGGGCTGCCTCTGACTCGCTCTCCTCGATGTCCTCGACCATGGCGTCCACGCCCTCGAGCACGTCCTCGGCCGATTCCTGCTCCTCCTCCATCCGGCGCAGCATCGCGAAGGACAGGCCTTCGCGCGCGAGCGCGAGGAGCCCGAGCCCGACGCCGACCGACATCTCGACCGCCTGCAGGACGAGCCCGTACGCGAACCCGGTCGCGTACGGAACCCCGTAGTTGCGGAGCGGCAGTGCGACAGCCGCCTGCATGAGACCGACGTTCCCGGGCCAGAGCGGGAAGATGGTGGCGACGTTCATCAGGAGGAGCACGACGCCGGCAGCGGGGAGCGGTGCATCGAGATCGAACGCCTCCATGACCGTCCACACCGCGAAGAGCTGCAGCACCCAGCCGACGAGCTGGAAGAAGATCGCGCCCGCAGCGGGCAGCGGCGCGCGCAGGACGCCGAGGCCCTGCCGCGCCATCGCGAGCACCCTGCGCGCGGCGCTCGCATCGTCGAGTGACGGGGAGCGATGGTCGTGGCGCCGCGCCGAGAGCATCGCCACGGCGAGGAGCGCGGCGCCCACGAGACCGAAGATGACGAGGCTCGTGACCGCCCAGTCGGGGATCTTCGCGGTCAGCAGCACATAGAGCACGAGCAGCGCCACCGCGGGCAGGTCGAACAGCCGGTGCGCGAAGACCGTTCCGACGAGCGTCGCGCTCGTCCCTTCCGCATGCTCGGGCAGCCGCCGCCTGAGCACCGCGACGCGCGCCAGCTCGCCTGCGCGCGCCGGCAGGACGGCGTTTCCGAGGAGCCCCACGCAGAACGCCCAGAACACGTGCGAGTACCGCGGATGGGGCTCCGGCAGCGCCTGGTCGACCGTCAGCTTCCACGCGAACGAGCGGGCGACGATCGAGAGGAAGTTGAGAAGGAGCGCAACGACGACCCAGCGCCAGCTGACGGCGTCGAACGCATCCCAGACCGCGCCCCATTCAGGCCCTCGCCACCAGATGGCGAGGATCGCCGAGAGGACCACGGCGAGGGCGACCCCTCCGCGGAGCCACGGGTTCCGAGTCCACTCAGCGAGCTTCACGCCGCGGCGCGCACTCCTCCGGCAACGAGCGCCGAGTAGATCTCCTCGAGGCGCGCGGCGATCCGCGACCAGGAGTACTCCTCGAGGGCGAGCGTACGCGCAGCTGCGCCCATGCGCGCGCGCGCAGGCTCGTCCTCGACCAGGTCGGCGACGGCGTCCACCAGAGCGTCCGGATCGTCCGGCGGCACGGCGACGGCGACATCCGGAGTGAGCACCTCCCGATACCCGGGGATGTCGGACGCGACCGCGGGGAGCGCACATGCGAAGGCTCGCGTGAGCACCATCCCGAAGCTCTCCTGCCCGATCGACGGCGCGACGAGCGCCTTAGCCGAGAGCAGCGTCCGCGTGAGCTCGTCCTGGCTCAGGAAGCCGACGACGTCGATCCCGTCGTCCGGGACGCGCAGCCGCGTGAGGAGGAGACGCACGGCGAGCGGGTCGGCGCCTGCGACGGTGAGACGGAGCCCGGTTCGCCGGCGCAGCTCCGGCCACGCGCGCAGGAGGACCTGCAGCCCCTTGCGCGGCTCGTGCCGTCCGGCGAAGACGATTCGGTGGTCGCGTTCGCCCTCCGGCGCGGACTCGGGGACGAGCACGCCGTTCGGCACGACCTCGTAGTCGCCGGGCAGCCAGCGGGCCTGCGAGTCGCGTGCTCGCTCGGAGACGGCGATGCGATGGTCGATGCGTTCGATCAGGAACCCCCACAGCGGGTTTCCCCATTTCATCCAACCGAGATCGCCCGAGGCGTGAAACGTCGCGACCATGGGACAGCGCGCGCGGATCAGCGCCGTGAGGCAGATCGTCGGGGTCATCGGCTCGTGCAGGTGGATGACGTCGAAGCGCTCGCGCTCGAGTGCGCGCACCGTGCGGAAGTACGAGCGCGGCGAGAGGACGATGTTGGGGAGCGACCCGTTGGCGGGGACGATCACGGAGCGGCCGACCGGGATGACGTTGTCCGGCGGCTCGCCGTGCCGTCCGACGCGGGGGTGCAGCACGCGGGTGAACTGGCCCGGCGGGTCGTTCCCCATCACCAGGCGCACGTCGTGGCCGAGCTCCTCGAGCGCCGCCGCCTGCAGCTCCGCGTGCTCCACGACTGCACCCCAGAACGACCACGAGAACGGGACGACGATCCCGATCTTCACGGGCGAGAGCCTAACGATCGACCGATAACCTGGTCGCAATGCGGTTCGACGGGATCCATCACGTCACGTGCATCACCGGCGACGCGCCTCGGAACGTCGACTTCTACACCCGTGTCCTCGGGCTGCGGCTCGTCAAGAAGACGGTGAACCAGGACGACCCGACCGTCTACCACCTCTTCTACGCCGACGAGGACGGAACGCCGGGCAGCGACATCACGTTCTTCGAATACCCCGGCGTGCGGCGCGGCCGAGCGGGCGCCGGCATGGTGCACACGGTGCAGTGGCGCGTCGGCTCGGACGCCGCTCTCGACTTCTGGGAGGAGCGCCTGTCGGCCGAGACGGACGCCACCGACCGCGATGACAGCGGCGTGACCTTCGAGGATCCCGAAGGGCTGCGGCACCGGCTCGTCGTCTCGACCGTGGACGATGCGCCGCTCGTCGCGGAGCACCCGGAAGTGCCGGCCGAGCACGCGCTCCAGGGCTTCGACGCCGTACGCGCCTTCTCCGGCACGCCGGACGCGAGCCGCGCGGTGCTCGAGGAGACGCTCGGCTTCGTCCCCATAGGCGAACAGGCATGGGAGGCGCGCGGGCCGACGCGGCGCGGGACCTATGCTTTCGACGAGCCGCCCGCCGAACGGGGCCTCGGCGGCGCCGGGACCGTGCACCACGTCGCCTGGTCGTCGACCATGGACGAGCACGCCGCCTGGCACGAGCGCGTCGCCGCTGCGGGCTTGCGCCCGTCGCCGATCATCGATCGCTTCTGGTTCCGCTCGATCTACTTCCGCGAGCCGAACGGCGTCCTCTTCGAGATCGCGACGCTCGGTCCCGGGTTCGGGGTCGACGAGGACACGGAGCACCTCGGCGAGTCGCTCATCCTCCCGCCAGCGTTCGAGCACCTCCGCTCACAGGTCGAGCCGATCCTCACGCCGCTGCCCGACCCGCGGCCTTGGGCGAGGTCGAGCCGCTAAGAACGCGGCCGGGCGCTAGTGGTGCCCATGGGCCGCGTGCGCGAGTGCGTGGCCCTTCCCGCGGCGGATGAGCGCGCGGTTCACGAGGAAGGTCGGCCCCCACGCGACGGCCAGGGCGATCGCGAGCGACGCCCAGAAGAGGAGATCCGAGAGCCCGGCGTCCAGGGCGCCGGGCCACAGGAGAAGCACGGCGTTGTCGACGACCTCCATCGTCACGATGGAGAAGGTGTCGGCGACGAGAGCGATCCCGAGAGCCGCACCGAGGGCCGTCCCGGCGCGCAGCAGCGGCACGAGCGTGAGTGAGTAACCGAACACGAACGCAAGACCGACCGCGAGCGCGATCGACGCCGTGTTGCCCCATCCCCACCAGGTCGCGAGCACCATTCCGAGCACCTCGCCGATCCCGCAGCCGGTGAGGCAATGGTTCGTCGCGCTCACGGCGACGCGGTTCACGTTCACCGGACCGAGACTAACCTCCCGCGGGCGTGGCCCCGGACGACCGCCCCTCCGACGAGACGACGCTGGCGGCCCAGCTTGCGGCATTGGCGAGCGTGCCGGGCGGCGACACGCGTATCGAGCGTGCGCGTTCGGGGGCGATCGCTCTGGCGCAGCGCGCGACGACGTGGGGCCCTTTCGCGCCGATCGCCGAGGTCGGCTGGCGGACACTGCGACGCGACGCGTCGATCGGCGGCAGCGTGCTCGGCGCGGCGCTCGCGTACCGCATCTTCATCTGGCTCCTGCCGTTCACGCTCATCGCCGTGCTCTCGCTCGCGCTGATCGCCGGGCGCACCCACGGCGACGTGGCCCAGGTCGTGCAGGACGCCGGGCTGACCGGCTTCATGGCGCGCTCCGTCGCGGACGCGGCGAACGGGACGTCCGGCTGGGCGATCGTGTCGCTGCTCGTCGCGACCTTCGTCGTCCTGCTGTACCAGACCTCGGCGCTCCTGAGAGCGATCCGGGCCGTCACCGCGCTCGCCTGGGGCATGTCGGTCACGCGCGTCCCGCACGCCGCCCGGTCCGGGCTCCTGTTCCTCGTCTGGACGATCGGGTTCCTCGTGGTCTCGGGCTCGGCCACGCCGATCAGGCACGCGCTCGGCTTCCCGCTCGACCTGATCGCCAGCCTCGTCGTGTACGGCGCGGGGCTGCCCCTGCTCTGGCTCGTCCTGTCGTGGTTCCTCCTCCCGCATGACGCCGACCGCTGGTCGGAGCTCGTCCCGGGAGCCCTTCTCGTCGGCCTCGGCGTGGCCGCGATCGGGCTCTTCAACGCGCTCGTCCTCTTCCCGTGGCTGTCCGGGCGGGAGGAGACCTATGGCGTGCTCGGCGTGGCGGCCGGCCTGCTGTTCGGTTTCTTCCTCGTCGGGCGGACGATGGAGCTCGCGGCGTCGCTCAACGCGACGCTCGCCGAGGAACGCCGACGTAGAGTGGCGCCATGATCCTCGAGGGCGAAGGGCTCGCCGAGCTGCACACCCACCTCGGAGGCTCCGTCGCCTCCGACATCCTCTGGTCGATCGCGCACGAGCAGGGCATCGCGCTGCCGGTGAAGGACTACTGGGCGTTCGACGCGCTCGTCACCGTCTCCGATCCCCAGGGTGTCGAGGACCTCGACGCGCTCGATCGCATCTACCACTGGACGGAGATCATCCAGTCCTCGCCGATCGCCGTCGAGCGCTCGGTGCACGGCGCGATCGGCGGCGCCTACCGCTCGCAGGGGATCACGACGCTCGAGCTGCGCTTCAACCCCATGAAGCGCAACCGAGGGGGCGAGCGCGACCTCGACCACATCATTCTCGCGGCGATCCGTGGGGTCGACCGCGCGAGCATCGAGTATCCACAGGTGCGCGCGGGCCTGATCCTGATGATGGATCGCACGTTCGACCTGCGCCTGAACGAGATCATCGTCGAGAAGGCGATCCGCTGGGCCGGGCGCGGCATCGTCGGCATCGACATCGCCGGCCCCAGGCCCGGCGGCGAGCGCTACGAGTACGGTCGCATCGAGTCGATCGTCGAGACGGCCCGCGACGCGGGTCTCGGTATCACGATCCACGTGGGCGAGGAGGGCGGCGACGTCGGTCGCGGTGAGATCGGCGACGTCGTCGAGCAGCTCCGCCCGGACCGGATCGGGCACGGGATCCTGGCCGCAGAGGACCCGGCGCTCATGTCGGCGATCCGCGACCTCGGCATCACGCTCGAGATCTGCCCGACCTCGAATCTCCTGACGAATGCCCTACCCGACGAGGACGCCGTCCGCGACACGGTCCGGACATTCGTCGAGCACGAGGTCGCGTTCACGATCGCGACGGACGGGCCCGAGATGATGCGCACGCGCCTGCGGGACGAGCTGGCGCTGCTCCTGCGGATCGGGGCACTCGACGAGGACGGTCTCCGCGAGGCGAATGCGCGCGGCCACGCGGCGGCGTTTCGACGCCCTCTCGCGCTCGTGCACGTCTAGGCAGTGCCGGCGCACGACGACTTCGACGAGCTCGAGCGGGAGCTCCTCGTGGCCGAGAGCGAGGAGGCGCTCAAGGCCCGGCTCGAACGGGAGCACAACGAGCTCCTGCAGGAGCTGCGGTCGCTCATCCCCGGCGCGAACGTACTGCTCGGCTTCCTCCTCGCGGTGAGCTTCACGAGCCAGTTCGACGAGCTCGACCGTGCGGAGCGGTGGGTCTACTTCGCGACGCTCGCGAGCACTGCGATCGCGATCGCCCTCTTCATGGCACCCGCCGCGCACCACAGGCTCCGCTTTCGCGAGGGCGACAAGGATCACATCCTCCTGAAGGGGAACCGCGAGGCGATCGCGGGCACCGTGGCGAGCTCGCTGGCATTCACCGGCGTCCTCTACCTCGTGACGGAGCGGATCTTCGGCGCGCCCGAGGCCATCGCGGTATCGGTCGTGTTCTTCGCCTTCACCGCATGGCGGTGGTGGAGCTTCGCGCTGCTCCGGACGCTGCGCGAGGAGCGGCGCGCGGCCCGCTAGGTTCGAGCGTCGACGCTCGCCGCGAGCTCGCGCAGGAACGCGCGCACCTCGCCCGGCCCGACGATGTGGATCTCCTCGCGGCGCGCCGACGCATGCGTGCTCGGCAGGAGACCGCCGACGTGCCCCGCGACCGAGCCGGGCGGGAGGGCGTCGAGCAGATCGTGATCGGTCCGGTCATCACCGAGGCCGACGACGAAGTGGCTCGGGTCCTTCCCGTCCGGGAAGAGGCTCCGCACGTACACGCCCTTGTCGACCCCGAGGGCGCGGACTTCGATCACCTGGTGGCCGGAGATCACTTCCGCCGGCGCGCCTGCGAGGTGCTGGTGCAAGTCGTTGAGCAGCTCGCGGGCGCGCCACGAGCCGTACTCGCGCTCGGCCTGCCGGTAGTGCCACGCGACGCTGCAGGACTTCCGCTCCACGTGCGCCCCGGGAACGTCGGCGGCGACACGCCGGAGAAGTCGCTCGATCGGTCGCAGCCACGAGAGGTCGAGGTCGAGCAGCGTGCGCCACTCGCCTCCGGGCGAGCGCGCGAGGTAGCCGTGCTCGGCGCACAGGTGGACGGGCAGCCGGCCCAGCCACTGCTCGAGGTTTCGGCGCCGACGGCCGCTCACGATGTGGACGTCGGTCTGCGGAAGCGACGCGAGGGACCGCAGAAGCGCGCGGATCTCCGCCGTCGGCTGAGCGAGATCGGGATGGAGCTCGAACTCGCGGAGGGTCCCGTCGTAGTCGAGCACGATCGTGCGCGTCTTGGCGCGCGCGAAGCGTCGGGCGAGTCGCTCTTGGATCGCTGCGTCCACCGTCGGAGGTCGCCTACCCCCCCGCTCGCGGCGCGAGTAGCGCCCGAGCCTCGTGAGGAACCCTTCGGACCAGCGCCTCGTGTCGAGATCCTCGACGCGCTTCTCCATCGTCTCGAGCCGCCGCTGGCGCTCCCGGGCCGGGAGCTCGAGCGCCGTCGCGAGGTGCTCGACGACGCCTTCGACGTCCCACGGGTTCACGAGCAGCGCGCCGGGGAGAACCTGGGCGGCGCCTGCCAGCTCGGAGAGGAGGAGCGCGCCGCGCCAGCGCCCGGGAAGCCCCGGCGCCGACTGGCAGAGGACGAATTCGTGTGCGACGAGGTTCATGCCGTCCCGCAGGGCCGTGACCATCATCACGTCCGCGCGGCGGTACAGGGCGACGAGCCCGGGCTTCGAGATGTCGCGGTGGATGTACTCGACCGGCGTCGAGCCGGGCTGGCCGAAACGCCCGTTGATGCGCGCGATGAGGAGCTCGATCTCGTTCCGCAGCGCGAGGTATTCCGGGCTCTCGAGCCGGGAGGGCACGAGCACCTGGATCATGGTCGTCGTGCGCGCGCGCGACGGGTCCTGCTCGAGGAACCTCTCGAACGCCTGGAGCTTCTGCGGGATCCCCTTCGTGTAGTCGAGCCGCTCGACCCCGAGGACGAGGCGCTTGCCGCTGTACTGATGCTCGAGTTCGGCCAGCAGGCGCGCGGTCTCGGGATCGGCGAGCGTGGCATGGAACCCTTCCGTGTCGATTCCGATCGGGTCGACGCCGATCCCGACGCGGCGGCCGTCGAGCTCGAGCGAATCGGGATCGGAGTCGACGCCCAGGATGCGCAGCACCGACGAGCGGAAGTGGCGGGCGTAGTCGCCGATCTGGAAGCTCACGTAGTCGGCGCCGAGCACGCCGCGCAGGAGCTCCTCGCGTCCCGGCAGCAGCCGGTACACCTCGCTCGAGGGGAACGGCGTGTGCAGGAAGAATCCGATCGACAGGGACGGATCGCGCTGTCGCAGGAGCGCCGGCACGAGCATGAGATGGAAGTCGTGGATCCACACGCGGCTCCGCGGCTCTGCGATCGCGAGGATCGTCTCCGCGAACCGCTCGTTCACCTCGACGTACCGCTGCCAGGCCTCGGGCGTGACCCGAAGGCGCGCCGAGAAGTAGTGGAAGAGCGGCCAGAGGGTGTCGTTGCAGATCTTCCCGTAGAAGTCCGCCTCCTCGCGTGCCGTGAGCAGCACCGGATGCAGGTGGTCCCGTGCGAGCCGCCTCGCGACCTTGCGCTCGAGCGCCGGAGGAACCACCGTGCCCGGCCAGCCCACCCACGTCGCGTCGCCGCGCACGGCCTGCAGGGCGACGGCGAGCCCGCCGGAGCTCCGCGAGACCTCGACGTCCTCGCCGGAGATGGCGAGCCGGATCGGGAGCCGGTTGCTCGCGATGACGAGCCCGTGATGTCCGCTGTGGCCGGCCAAACGTCCTCCCGTACCCTCGTGCACGCCGTCGCGGCCGAAAGACGCCGCTGATCGAGGGATTCTCGCGGATCGAGCGGGTTGCACCGACGGAGCCTCCGGCGAGGCTGCTTAGGTACGCCCTTCGAGCATGAGCCGCGGACTCGCCATCATCGGGAACTGCTCCTACAGCGCCCTCCTCAAGGAAGGCTCGGTCGAGTGGCTCTGCTGGCCGCGTCCTGATTCGAGCTTCGTCTTCGGCCCTCTCCTCGACCGCGAGCAGGGCGGCGCCTTCACCGTGGAAGGCGTCGACGCGAGCACCATCGAGCAGAGCTACGTGGAGAACACGAACGTCCTGCGGACGACGTTCACGGGCGAGCGCGGATCGTTCGAGCTCATCGACTTCGCCCCGCGCTTCCAGCTGTACGACCGCTTCTTCAAGCCGTCCATGCTGATCAGGATCCTGCGACCCCTCTCGGGCGAGCCCCGAGCACGGGTCAGCTGCCGACCGACGTACGAGTACGGCCTCGACGAGATCGGCCGCTGGCGGGCGTCGAACCACATCGAGTTCACGGGCTTCCCGGCTCCGGTGCGCCTGACGACGAACCTCCCGCTGACCTACGTCGAGGACGAGCGTCCGTTCCTGCTCGAGCACGACCGGCACCTCGTCGTCACCTGGGGCGAGCCGCTCGAGGCGGGGCTCGAGGAGACGGCCGAGCGCTTCCTCGAGCGCACGCTCGACTACTGGCGCAGGTGGGTGAAGGGCACGCGTGTGCCGCGCGACTACCAGAACGAGGTCGTCCGCTCGGCGCTCGCGCTCAAGCTCCACCAGTACGAGGACACCGGCGCGCTTCTCGCGGCCACGACGACGAGCATTCCGGAGCACCCCGGCTCGGGCCGCACCTGGGACTACCGCTTCTGCTGGCTCCGCGACGCGTACTTCACGCTGAACGCGCTCGAGCGGCTCGGGCACTCCGAGGAGATGGAGCGGTTCCTCGAGTACCTCCGCAACCTGTGCGAGGAGAACGCGGGTGTGCTCCAGCCCGCGTACCGGATCAACAGCGACTCGGACGCCGAGGAGCGCATCCTCGAGCACCTCTCCGGGTTCAACGGCGACGGGCCGGTCCGCATCGGCAACCAGGCCTTCGAGCACGTGCAGAACGACGTCTACGGCGAGATGGTCCTCGCCGTAGGGCGGCTCTTCCTCGACGCGCGCTTCGTCGGCGAGGTCCCGCGGCACACGGCGGTCGACATGATCCAGGTGCTCGTTCAGCAGATGGACGCGCGCCTGGAGGAGCCCGACGCGGGGCTGTGGGAGTTCCGCGGCAAGACGCGCCTGCACAGCTTCTCCGTCCTCATGCACTGGGCAGGTGCCCGCCGCGCGGTCGAGGTGGCGGAGGCGCTCGAGGCGCCGGAGCTCGCAGCGCACGCCCGCTCGGTCGAGGATCGCGCCCGCGAGCTCCTCGAGACGAGATGCTGGAACGAGGAGATCGGCGCGCTGACGCAGGTGGCCGGCGAGCCTCAGCTCGACGCGGCCATGCTGCTCGCGATCCACCTCGGCTTCTTCGAGCCCGACGACCCGCGCGCGTCGCGGCACGTCGATGCGACCCGTGCGTCGCTCTCGGTCGACGGCGGGCTCCTACGCCGCTACACGGTGCCGGACGACTTCGGCCACATGGAGGCCGCGTTCACCGTCTGCACGTTCTGGCTCGTCGAGGCGCTCGCGCTCATCGGGCGCACGGAGGAGGCCCGCGACCTCTTCGAGCGCCTCCTGAGCCTCGACAACGGCCTCGGGCTCTACTCGGAGGACATCCTCCCCGACACCCTCGAGCAGAGCGGGAACTTCCCCCAGACCTACAGCCACGTCGGCCTGATCAACGCCGCCTTCCGCCTCTCGCGGCGCTGGGATTGATCCTTCTTGCAGGTTGGAATCCCCGTAGCCGGGGATTCCAACCGCCCACGTCGAGGACGCTCGCCGTCCACGGCACTTCGCGGCGTCAGTCCTTGGGCGACAAGCATCGGACGGCCGGTCGCACCGCTGTCGCAACCCTATGGCGATCGCGCGCGCCATCAGCCTGCGCGGCCGAATCGAGCAGCAGCTCGAATCGACATTCCGGAGTGCATGCGGGACGCTGATCGTTCTCACACCCGTGCCCTCCCTCTCGTCCCTCCTCTCGTGACCGCACCGGTCAAGCACGTCTGGATCGGGCTCGTCCTCGTCTACGTCGTCTGGGGCTCGACGTACTTCGGCATCAAGATCGCCGTCGAGACGATCCCGCCGCTCCTCGCAGCCGGCTCGCGCTTCCTGGTCGCAGCGCTCCTCCTCGCGGCGATCCTCGCGTGGCGTAGAACCTCGCTCCGCGTGACGAGGCGCGAGCTCGGCGCGAGCGCCTTCGTCGGTGCGCTGCTTCTCGGCCTCGGCGTGGGCCTCGTCCATGTCGCCGAGACGAGGATCGACTCGAGCGTCGCCGCGATGATCGCCGGGACGGTCCCGCTGCAGATCATCGTGCTCCGGTTGATCTCCGGAGAGAGCCCGGCGCGCGCGACGCGCTTGAGCACGCTGACCGGCCTGTTCGGGCTCGTCCTCGTCGTCGCGCCCGGTCTCGGCGCCGACTCGACCGCGCTCGGGCTCGCGGTGATGGTCAGCGCGACGATGTGCTGGACCCTCGGCTCGTTCCTCTCGAACAGGGTGCCCGTGCCGCGCGATCCGTTCGTCGCGTCCGTCTACGAGATGGGCTTCGGCGGCGCGTTCCTCATGCTCGGCGCGGCGGCGTTCGGCGAGTACGGCGAGCTCGGGTCGGGGACGTTCGCGGCCCACTCCGTCCTCGCCTGGGCCTACCTCGTCGTCATGGGCTCGCTCGTCGGCTTCACGGCGTACGCGTGGCTCCTGCGCGTGGCGCCGATCTCCCTCGTCGTCACGCACCAGTACGTGAACCCATTGGTGGCGATCGCGCTCGGCGTTGCGTTCCTCGGCGAGCGTCCGAGCCCGTGGTCGCTCGCCGGCGCCGGTCTCGTGATCGGCGCGGTCTACGTCGCGATCCGCGCGGAGTTCCCCCGCCGAGCTACGGCTGCTCGACCTGCGAGCGGCGGGACGCGAGGAACTCCAGCAGATCAGACCGCGTGATGATCCCGGCAGGCCGGCCCTCGCTCACCACGACGACCGCCCCGCTCCCGCCCGACAGCCCCTCGTAGACCTGGTCGACCGACGCGTCGGCGTCGACGGCCGGTAGCGGTGGTTGCATCGCGACCGCGACGTCCTCGTTCAGCGCGTCGGCGTTTTTGAAGACACGGTCGAGGAGCTCGCGCTCCTGCAGCGAGCCGACGACGTCCGCGAGCGAGTCGACCGGCTCCTCCCGGACGACGGGAAGCTGCGAGATGCCGTACTGCTGCATGGCGTCGATCGCGGCTCCGACCTTCTCGTGCGAGCCGATGGTGACGAGCTCGGGCACCTCCTTCTCGCTCCGCCGGAATCGGAGCACCTCCTCGACGGCGGGTGGAGGCGTGCTGCGCTCGAGGAAGCCGTACTGGATCATCCAGTTGTCGTCGTAGAACTTCGAGAGGTACGAGCGGCCCGAGTCCGGGAACATCATCAGGACGCGAGACTCGGGACCGAGGCGCTTCGCGACCTGGATCCCGGCCCAGGCCGTCGAACCGGTCGAGCCGCCGACCAGCAGACCCTCTTCGCGCGCAAGGCGGCGCGCGGTCAGGAACGAGTCGCGATCGGAAACGCGGATCCACTCGTCGACGACCGATGCGTCGAGCGTATCCGGCCAGCACTCCTTCCCGATCCCCTCGACGAGATACGGCCCCTCGGGGTGCTCGGCGTCGGCGGTGAAGACCGAGCCTTCCGGATCGACGGCGACGATCCGCGCTCGCGAGCCGTGCTCCTTGAAGTACCGGCCGACC
>DASUFC010000006.1:0-3691 GCA_036274755.1 Gaiellaceae bacterium | reverse complement strand
GGGCGCGACTTGAACTCCGGGTGGAACTGGCTCGCGACGAACCACGGGTGATCGGGCAGCTCGACGACCTCGACGAGACGGCCCTGCTGGAACGTCCCCGAGACGACGAGCCCGTGCTCGACGAGCTGGTCGCGGTACTGGTTGTTGACCTCGTAACGGTGGCGGTGCCGCTCGTGGATCACCGCCTCGTCGTAGATGTCCCGCACGCGCGTTCCGTCGGCCAGCTCGACCGCCTGCGCGCCGAGCCGCATCGTGCCACCGAGCTCCTCGATCTCCTTCTGCTCGGGAAGCAGGTCGATCACGGGGTACGGGGTCTCGGGATCCATCTCGGTCGAGTTGGCACCGTCGAGACCGGCAACGTGCCGCGCGAACTCCGAGACGGCGACGTGCATCCCGAGGCAGATCCCGAGGTATGGGATCTCGCGCTCGCGCGCGACCCGGCAGGCGAGGATCTTGCCCTCCCAGCCGCGCGATCCGAAGCCGCCCGGGACGAGCACGCCGTCGACCTGCTCGAGCTCCCGCGCCGCCTCCTCGTACGACATGTCCTCGGCGTCGACCCACCGGACGCGGACATGCGTCCCGGCCGCGACACCCGCGTGCTTGAGTGCCTCGTGCACCGACAGGTAGGCGTCGCGCAGCTTCACGTACTTCCCGACCAACGCGATCTCCACCTCGTCGTGCTGCTCGGCGATCCGGTCGGTGAGCTCGCGCCACTCCCCGAGGTCGGCCGGCGGCGTCTCGAGCCCCAGCCGTTCGCAGACGTACGCGTCGAGACCCTCTGCCATCAGGTGCTCGGGCACGAGATAGACGTCGGGCATGTCGGGCGAAGAGAACACCGCGCGCGGGTCGACGTCTGCGAACAGCGCGATCTTGTCGCGGATGTCCTCGGACAGGTGGTCGTGCGAGCGGCAGACGATCGCGTCGGGATGGATGCCGATGCGGCGCAGCTCGTTGACCGAGTGCTGCGTCGGCTTCGTCTTCAGCTCGCCCGCTGCCTCGATGAACGGGACGAGCGTGACGTGGAGGTACAGGACGTTCTCGGGCCCGACCTCTCGCCGGAACTGGCGGATCGCCTCGAGGAACGGCAGCGACTCGATGTCGCCGACGGTGCCGCCGATCTCCGAGATGACCACATCGGCCGGGTCGGCCTTCGCGGCCCGCCGGATCCGTGCCTTGATCTCGTTCGTGATGTGCGGGATCACCTGCACGGTGGCGCCGAGGAACTCGCCCTTGCGCTCCTTGCGGAGCACCGTGTCCCAGATCGCACCCGCGGAATGGCTCGCGTTGCGCGAGAGATTCTCGTCGATGAACCGCTCGTAGTGACCGAGGTCGAGGTCGGTCTCGGCTCCGTCTTCGGTGACGTACACCTCGCCGTGCTGGAAGGGGCTCATCGTCCCCGGGTCGACGTTCAGGTACGGATCGAACTTCTGCGCCTGCACGCGGAGCCCGCGCGACTTGAGAAGCCGCCCGAGCGACGCGGCGACGATCCCCTTGCCGAGGGCCGACACGACCCCGCCCGTGACGAAGACGTAGCGGGTTGCCGGCCCGTCGCTCACGGGTGCCGCCCCAGAGAGTCCAGCGTGCGCAGGCCGCGCGTCGTCTCGATCAACGAGCCGAGCGACCGCTGCTCGCCCAGGAGGGTGACGGCGGCAAGCGCTCCGATCGCGCTCGCTCTCCGTAGGCCCGTGAACCGCCTCACGGACTCCAAACCTAGCACGGCCCCGAAGGCGTTCGACCCGGCGTCCCCCAGCATCGTCATCTCGCGAAGATCGTAGGGAGCGAGGAGGACGGCCACGGCGACCGCCCGCCGGGGCCGCCCGCCGAGGAGCACGGAGCCCATCAGGAACCCCTTGAGCGCCCTCCCGGGCCGTGTGTCGAGCTGGTTCCAGACGTTCGCGGCGAGCGAGACGAGCACGGCCCCGCTGACCGACCGGGTGCGCCAGAGCGCCCACAGCGGGATGACCAGGAGCTTGAGCGTGCCGGTCGTCGCACCGCCACGCAGGTGTGCGCGGAAGCCGCGCTCGGGGCCGCTCCAGAGGTCGTCCGCGAGCCCCACGGCCGCGACCGGCGCGACGGACGGGACCACGACTCCCACGACCGCGCCCACGAGAGGAAGCCGCAACCCGCGGAAGTTGAGGGCCTGCGGGGCGAGCGTGGCGAGCAGCAGGTCGCGGAGCTGGCGCCCACGGTGGACGAACCCGGCGAGGTCGCGGCCAGTCGCGCGATGCTCGAGGTCGAGCTCGACCTCGCGGACGTCGAGCCCCGCCCTGAGCGCGTCGATCGTCATCCGCGTCTCGACCCCGAAGCCGGCGGCGACCGGGAACACCGCGGCTCGAGCTGCGGGCGAGAGCGCCCGCTGCCCGGAGAGAGGCTCCTCGACGACGCGGCCTCCCCTGCGCTCGATCAGGGCACGCCCAATGCCCTTGGCGAGCCCGAGCCCCCCGCCGGCGCGCCGTTCGAACCGGGCGACGGCAAGGTCGGCGTCGGTCTCCACGAGTGGCCGCAGCTCGCCGACGAGGTCGGCATCGCAGAGGAGAAGTGACCCCTCCCGGCACTCTCGCTCGGCGAGCGTCAGCGCCTGGCCCTTTCCCCTGCGAGGAAGCAGGACGACGCGCGCGCCCGCGTCGGCCGCGACCGCCGCCGTTCGGTCGCGCGAGCCGTCGTCCGCGACCACGATCTCCGCCTCGGGGAACGCCTCGCGCAGCGCGGCGACCGTCCGACCGACACGCCGCTCCTCGTCCCGCGCCGCGACGAGCACGGTCAGCCCGGGCTCCGTCACCTCTTGCTCGCGGCAGGCGGGGCCGGCGGCGGGTCGGGAATGATCCCGTCCGTCGCGTCGTTTCCGACCCCGTAGCTGCCGGCTCGCGCGCCGGCGAGGAGGAAGACGAGTGCGAGCTGGCTCGCCACGTCGTCGACACCGTCGACGGTGGCGAGGCCGCGCTGATGGAACACCGGGATCGCGGTGGTCGTCGCGTTGCTCTTCTCGACCCCGACGGTCGGAACCGGGGCTGCGGCGAGGCCGCTGTACAGGCCGGCGAGAAGCTCCTGCGTCTCACCCTCCTGCGGCGGCGCCTGCCGCGCGATCACGACGGCGTCCAGCGCCCGTCCGGCCGCGCCCGACTGCTCCTCGACGATCACCCGCGCGAGCCGGTCGAACACCGGATTGGGGCCAGCCGTGATCAGCTCGCGCGCGAGCTCTCGTCCGAGGCGCTCGCGGTTGTCAACCCCAGCGAGCCCACGCGTCTCCGGCTCCGCTCGCAGCGCTGAGTCGACGGCCTCGGCGTCGAGTGGCACCCGTAGCGCGCGCACGAGCGCGACCCGCCCGCCCGCGTCGTCGACGGAGCGCCGGACCGTGTTTGCCAACCCCTGGTCGACCGAACCGACGAACACGACGCCGACATTCTTCCCCTCGAGCATCCCGGAGACGAGCTGCGGATAGGTCGTCTTTGCGAAGTCGTCGAGCTCGACGCCGCGCCGATCGGCGCCGGCAGCGTGCGCCACGGCGCTGTCTCGCTCGCTTCGCAGCGCGTCGATCTGCGCCTGGAGGTTGTCCCGCTCCGCGTCCGAGACGAACCCCTTCCCCGACAGCCCGACCCCCACGAAGATCCCGAGGAGGAGCGCGACGAACACCGCCGCGAGCGACGCGACGTGGTAGCGGAGGTCGAACACGGCCCCAGTCTCGCAGAGGGCG
>DASUFC010000005.1:0-18803 GCA_036274755.1 Gaiellaceae bacterium | reverse complement strand
GTCGCCTTCACCTGGTCGACCTTGCCGTCGGCGTCCGTGTCGAACATCTGCAGCGTCGAGAGCGCCGGTGCGGTGTTGTCGACCGTGACGCTCCCGCTCTGGGCGGTCGCGGTGCCGAGATCGTCGGCGGCGTTCAGCACGTAGCTCTTCGCGCCGGCTGCGAGCGGATTCGAAGCCGTGAGCGCGGCAGTCTGATACGCGTAGCTCGTCCCGCCGACCGTGCACGGGCAGCCGGTCGTCGTCAGGCCGACGGCAGTCTGGCCCGTCGTGATACTCGAGACGTCGGCCGTGATCGAGGCGGCATCGACGCCGGACGACGCCCCTGCTCCGGACGGGAGATCGGTGACGTTGGCGTAGACGCGATAGCCGCCTCCCTGCGCCAGCCACCCCGGCTTGCCGGTCGTCGTATTCGCGAGCACCGTGCTCACGGACGGCGCGGTGTTGTCCACCTGCACGTTCGCGCCCGAGGAGGATGCGGGGCTGCCGAGGTTGTCGCTCGCCGAGACGGAGTACGTCTTGTTGCCCTCGGACAGTGGGCTCGTCGCGGTCAGGACGGCCGACTGGTAGGCGTAGGCCGAGCCGGGGCCGCACGTGCCGCAGGAGGTGAGCGCGACCGTGGTCGACGCGTTCGACACGTTCGCGAGGTCGGCGGTGATCGTCGACGCGTCGACGCCGGAGGAGGCACCGGCGCCCGACGGAAGATCGGTGACGTTCGCGTACACGCGGTAGGTGCCGCCCTGCTTCACGAAGCCCGAGGGGCTCGTGCCGCTCGTGCCCGCAACGACCGTCGAGATGGACGGGCCGGTGTTGTCGACGACGACCGCGAAGCTCGTCGGGGCCGCCGCGTTGCCCACGATGTCCGACGCCGAGACCGAGTAGCTCTTGGACCCCTCGGCGAGTGGGTTGGACGCCGTCACGGCCGCGCTCTTGTACCCGTAGGCATGTCCGCCGACAATGCAGCCGCTCACACAGGCGGAAAGCGCGACCGCGGTCTGACCGGTCGTGACCGCGGAGACGTTCGCGGTCACGGAGGCCACGCCATTGGTGTCGGCGACGTCCGCGTACACGTTGTAGCCCGTGTTCTGCTTCGCGAAGCCGGGCGCGCCTGTCCCGCTCGTGGACGCGATCGCGGACGCGCTCACGACCGGTGCCGTGGTGTCGATCGTGAACGTACGTGTCGTCACCGGCGACTGGAGGTTCGACGCGTTGTCCGTCGCACGCGAGCTCACCGTGTACGAGCCGTCTGCCGGGAAGCTCGAGCCGGCGAAGCCGTACGCCCAGCTGGCCGTCCCGGTCGCCGGGCTCCAGACCTGCGTCGCGCTCGAGAACGAGCTGCCGTTCCAGTAGCTCCCCGAACCGCGCTGGAGGCTCACCTCGACCTTCTGCAACCCGCTCCCGCCCGTGTCGCTCGCAGTTCCGCACGTCGTGCCGGAGCAGCCAGCGTTCCAGGATGCCGCGCTGTACACCGCGGACGCGCTCGGGAACGTGACGTCAGAGGTCGGCGGGACCGTGTCGTCGATCGAGACGGATGCGCTGCCCGACGACGTCCAGCTGCGGAGTGCCGCGGTCACGCGGTAGTCGTACGCGCCGCTCGCGGGCGGAGAGTCGTCGCAGGAGAGGACGTTGTACGGCTTCGGCGTCGTGCCGGTGCCGCACACGAACGTCCACGTCGATCCACCGGACAGCTTCCGCTCGACGATGAACGTGACCTCGACGTCGACCGCGGGAACGGCGGGAGCGAGCGTGACGGCCGACCAGGCGACGTGTGCCGTCCCGAACGTCGGGCTCGTCGCGGTCGGCGCCGGCGCGCCGAGGGTCGCAACGACGCTGCTCGCACTGCCGCTTCCCGACGTGGTCCAGAACGCGAGCCCGCCAACGACGAGCGCCAGCGCGCACGCGAGCGGAGCCACGACCGCGACTCGCCGCGCGGTGAGCACGCGCCTCACGAGTGCGCCTTTCCCGAGTACGTGAGCTCGAAGGACTTGCCCTTGCAGGCGTCCTGATTCCAGGGCCGGTTGCGGAGCGTGATCGTCGGCGCCCGACCGGGCCGGAGCACGACGGTGCTCCTGCCGGGAACGACGACCGGATCGTCCTCGGTGATCCCCTGGGCCTGTGCAAGCACGATGTTGGAAGCGCTCGCGCAGCCGGGCGGGGTGCTCTCGACGGCGACCTCGACCGTGATCGACGTCACCGAGATGGCGTTCTCATTCGGGTTGTGCAGCCTCAGCAGGATCGGCTTCGGGATCCCGGGTTCGAGACCGCCGACGTCGCCCGAGATCTCGAACGGAGCGCCGTCGTCCCGCGCGGAGGCGCTGCCCTGCGAGGACGAGGTTCCGTCCGACGTGCCACCCGCGTCGTCCGTGCCGCCCGACGACCCTTTCGCGCCGGCGTCGTCGGACGGCGGAGCGGACTCGCCGGGCTCGCCGACGACGGTCCAAGCGTACGTCGCCGGGTCGCTCGTCTCGCCTCCGGCGAACGCGCGCACCTCGAAGACGTGCCGGCCTACCTCCAGCGGCCCGGGATACGACCTCGACCCGAGGAGCCCCGCGCCGCACGACACCGGTTCGCCGCCGTCGAGCGTGCAGCTGAACACGACCGTCCGGTCGTTCGTGAAGAAGAACGTGGCCGAGGGCGCGGTCGTCGGATCGGCGGGAAGCCCGACGGCGCTGATGATCGGTGCGCCCAGTGCGGTGGCGCCGTGCGCCCGCACGAGCCCCAGCCCGATCAGCTCCGCAAGGACGCACAGGGTGACGACCAGCCAGACGACGAGCCTTCGCCTGTGCTTTCTCTCGTCATCACCCGGCACCAACGGCCTCCTCGCTTCCGACTCCGAATCAATCGAGTGGAGAGGCGGGCCGCATGCCGCCTCTCCACTCGGTCCAGCAACTAGCTCGTGAGGTTGAGCGTCAGCGTCGCGCCCTTGCAGGCGCTCTGATCGACGGCCGTGTTCGCGTACACGAGCGTGCCCGACCCGGTGAGAGCGAAGCCGCTCTGTCCGGCCGGAACCATCGTGTTCGACGTGACGTCGGCCATCGTGAAGTCGGCCGTGTCGCACGACGCGTGGCCGCCGTCCGCCGAGACGCTCGCGAGGTGCACTGTCCCCACGAACAGGTTCGATGCACCCGCGTTGTCCGCGGTGAACGAGACGCTCGAGCTACCGCCCGGGTAGAGCGGAGTCCCGGCGGTGCCGTGCAGCGTCACGGTGCCGTTCGAGCTCGCGACCGAGGCGCTACCGGTTCCTGCGCCCGTCGTCGTCCAGTATGCGAACGCACCGATTGCCGATATCGCGATCGCGAGGACGATCCCGACCACGACCCACGTCTTCTTGCTGAAGCGCTTCATCTCGTACCGTTCCTCCTTCCCCCATCCGGGGGCAGTTCGCTAGGGCCGTCCCCCCGGGCCGCCAGGGGAGCGATCCCCGGAGTGCCCGGGGTCTCTGTTCGTCCAGGAGGGCCGTTCGGTCGTTCGGCGGCGGCCGATCCTCTTGTGCGAGGTCGTCACGAACTGCCGTCCGGCACTCCCCCGGCTGGGGTACTCCATCCCCTACTAGTCACCCACTGGCGGGTGATCGCCTACCCCGTGACCACTTCCTCTCGCAGGCTGGCACGCTTCCGGCGTGAGCGAGTCGATCCGGGTCACACGCTCGGTCGTCCTGCCCCTCTCCGATGTCGAGATCCGCGTCTCGAGGTCGAGCGGCCCCGGGGGACAGCACGCCCAGAAGTCGTCGACGAGAGTCGAGGCGCTGCTCGACGTGGAGACATCGAGCGCGCTCACCGAGAACCAGCGCCGACGCGTCGTCGCGCGCGCGGGACCCACGATCCGGGCCGTCGCTCAGGACGAGCGGAGCCAGGCGCGCAACCGCGAGCTCGCCATCGAGCGCCTCGTCGGGAAGCTCCGCGACGCGCTGGCAGTTCCACGCAAGCGCGTCGCGACCACGCCTACCACCGCCGCCAGAGAGCGTCGCCTCGACGCGAAGCGACGGCGCGGGCGGACGAAGAACCTCCGGAAGCCTCCGGCTCCGGAATAGACTCGGCGACGGTGGACGCGCTCCGGCTCGCATCGCTCCTTCCGGGGCTCCCGCGCGACCGAACCCGGCTGCTCGACAACCTCGGCCGGGCGCGACGGGAGGTCGGGCCGATCACGATGGAGCTCTCGGACGCGATCGCGGACCACATGGGCATCCGCCGCGGGGAGGTTCACGAGGTCGTGTCCTTCTACTCCTTCCTCCAGGTTCCGACCGATGCCGTGCGCGTGTGTACGGGGCCGGTGTGCGACTGCTTCGGCGCGCGCGAGCTGCTCGCGTCGATGCCGGGCGCCATCGAGGTCGCGTGCCTCGGACACTGCGACCTCGCACCGGCGATGACGCGGGGCGACGAGATCGTCCCGGCGGTGACACATTCGGCGAACGAGGGGCCTGCCGTCGCCCTCGGCGCGGGCGAGGCCTCGCTCGCCGACTACGAGCGCCGCGGCGGGCTCGCGCTACTTCGAGAGCTCCCGTCGCTCGAACACGTCGTCGACGAGCTGAAGGCCGCCGGCCTCACCGGTTACGGCGGTGCGGGCTTCCCGACCGGCCTCAAATGGGAGGCCGTCGCACGCGAGCCGGGACCGCGGTACGTCGTCGTGAACGCCGACGAGGGCGAGCCGGGGACGATCAAGGACCGGTATGTCATGGAGCTCCGGCCGCACGTGATGATCGAGGCGACCGTGCTGGCGATGCGGCTGCTCGACGCCTCGGAAGGCCATGTCTACCTGCGCGAGGAGTACGCGACCTCGCGCGCCCGTCTCCAGCAGGCGATCGACGAGTTCCGCGCGGCGGGGCTCCTCGACGGTCTTCAGCTCGAGCTCGTCATCGGCGCCGGGGCGTACATCGCCGGCGAGGAGACCGCGATGCTCGAGTCGATGGAGGGCCGGAGGGCGATGCCTCGGCTGAAGCCGCCTTTCCCGAGCCAGGTCGGATATCTCGGGCGGCCGACTCTCATCCAGAACGTCGAGACGCTCGCCCACATCCCCGCGATCGTCCGGAACGGTGGCGAATGGTGGGCGGGGCTCGGTACGCGTGGTGCGAAGGGCACTCGCCTGTGGTCGGTCACCGGCGCCGTGGGAAGACCGGGCTGCTACGAGGCATCGAACGGGATCACGACGCGCGAGCTCGTCGAGGAGCACGCCGGCGGCTTCTCCGACGAGGTCGGCGCGGTGGTTCCCGGCGGCGCAGCGAGCGGGATCCTGCCGCCCGTCGCCCTCGACGCCCCTCTCACGCGCGACGGGCTCGCCGAATGGGGCGCCGGGCCGGGCTCCGCGGCGGTGCAGGTCTTCCCCGCGTCGTATTCTCCGCTGCGTCTCCTCGCCGAGACGATGCGCTTCTTCGCCGAGGAGTCGTGCCAGAAGTGCACCCCTTGCCGGATCGGGAACCGGGCGCTCCACCACGTGGCCGAGGAGCTCGAGCACGGGCGGGCGGCGATGACCCGCGAGAAGGTCGACGAGTGGCTGCTGGCGATGGAGAAGACCTCCATCTGCGGCCTCGGCCAGGCCGCGCCGTTCCCCGTGCGGGGCGCGATGACCCACTGGCCGGAGCTGTTCGCTCCGCTCGGCTCCGCCGACGCCGCAGGTTAAGGCCTTAACACCCGGTGTCAGACACCGGCCACAAGTGCGTGCCAATCCATGCACAGGCCGGATGCCTCACACCCGGACTTCGTACCTTCCTGAAGTGCCTCGTGCGCCCCGCAGCTTTGTCGCCGGCGAGATCTACCACGTCCACTCACGGGGAAGCAACCGACAAGCCATCTTCACGTTCGACTCGGACCGGATCGACTTCCTCCGATGTCTCGAGCGCGCTGTGACCCGAGCGCACGCCTCTTGCCTGGCGTACTGCTTGATGTCGAACCACTACCACCTCGTGGTCGAGACTCGTGACGGCGAGCTCTCGTCGATGATGCACTCGCTCAACGGCGGTTATTCGAACAGGTTCAACCGTCGATACGACCGCGACGCCCACCTGTTTCGGAACCGCTTCGGCGCGGTGCACCAGGAGTCCCAATCACAGCTGCTCTGGACACTGCGATACGTCTCGATGAATCCGGTCACGGGTGGTCTGTGCGGCCACCCGGACGAGTGGCCCTGGAGCAGCTATCGCCCGACGGCGGGACTCGACCCCGTTCCCCGGTTTCTCAACCTTGCCCGCGTGTTGTCGTTCTTCGGTGGCTCGGCCACCGAGGCCATGTCCCGGTTCCGGCGCGCGGTGGAGGGGACTGTCGGTGCCTGACACCGGGGTGTCGCCGCCCGCCCCGTCTAGGATGACCGCCGTGGTCGAGTTCACTCTCGACGGCCGGCCGGCCAGTGCGCCCGAGGGCGAGCTGCTCGTCCACGCGGCGGCGCGGCACGGCACGTTCATCCCGACCCTATGCCACGACTCGAAGCTCGACCCGTACGGCGGCTGCCGGATGTGCGTCGTCGACGTCGAGGGAGCACCGCGACCGCTGCCGGCCTGTGCGACGCGGGTCGCCGAGGGGATGGTCGTCTCGACGAACGGCCCGATCACGGAGTTTCAGCGGACGCTGACCGAGATGCTCCTCTCGGAGCACCTGAACGCATCGCCAGGAGGGCGGCCGAACGAGCTCGTCGATCTCGCGCAGGAGCTCGACGCAAGCGCACCGCTCATCCTGCCGGATGCCAAGCGCAAGGACTACGACGACCGGAACAAGCTCATGGGCTACGACCCGGACGCGTGCATCCTCTGCGCCCGCTGCGTCCGCTACACGCAAGAGGTCATGCAGTGCTCTGCGCTGAGCCTCGAGGGGCGCGGCGGGCACGCGCGGATCGTCCCGACCTGGGAGCAGTCGTGGCTCGACACCGAGTGCGAGCTCTGTGGCGGCTGCCTCTCCGTCTGCCCGACGGGCGCGATCTACGAGAAGTTCGAGGAGGGCACCGCACGACCCGAGCGCCAACTCGAGCAGGTCCGGACCACGTGTACGTTCTGCGGGGTCGGCTGTCAGATCGACCTCAACCTCGATCCGCAGACGAAGCACATCGTCAAGGTGACGTCGAAGGACGAGTACCTGCCGAACGAGGGGAACCTCTGCGTCAAGGGCCGCTTCGCGTTCAACTTCGTGCACCACCCGGACCGGCTCACGCAGCCCCTCGTCCGCGGCGAGGACGGTGAGCTCCACCCGACGACGTGGGAGCACGCGCTCGAGACCGCGGCAACCGGCCTGAAGAACGTCATCGCCGAGCACGGCCCGCAGTCTGTGGGCTTCCTCGCGTCGGCTCGGCTGACGAACGAGGAGAACTTCCTCATCCAGAAGCTCGCACGCACGGCGGTCGGGACGAACTCCGTCCACTCGTGCGAATCGACCTGACACGCTCCGACCCTCTACGGCCTGGTCAGGTCGTTCGGCAGAGGAGCGAGCACCAACTCGATCGCCGAGATCGAGAACGCCCGCTTCCTGCTCGTCATCGGGTCGAACACGACCGAGGCGCATCCGGTGCTCGCGCTGCGGATCAAGAAGGCCGTCCGCAACGGAGCGACACTCGTCGTCGCCGATCCTCGGAAGATCTGGCTCACGAAGATCGCGGAGCGCCACCTCCAGCTCAGGCCCGGCACCGACGTCTGGCTGCTCAACGCGATGATGCACACGATCCTCGAGGAGGGCCTGCAGGACGAGGAGTACATTCGCGAGCTGACCGACGATTTCGAGGCGGTCCGCGAGATCGTCATGCGCTACTCGCCGGAGGACGCCGAGAAGATCACCGGCGTTTCGGCGGAGGACATCCGCGCGACCGCTCGCGAGTACGCGAGGGAGCGGCACGCGTCGATCTTCTACACGCTCGGAATCACCGAGCACGCGTGCGGCGTCGACAACGTGTGGTCGCTCTCGAACCTCGTTCTCATGACCGGCCATCTCGGCTACGAGTCGACCGGGCTCAACGCGCTCCGCGGCCAGAACAACGTCCAGGGCCTCAACGACTCCGGCGCGAACCCGGCGTACCTTCCCGGGTATCAGCCCGTGGACGACCCGGAGGTGCACCGCAAGTTCTCGGAGGCCTGGGGCGTCGAGGTTCCGTCGAGGCCTGGGTACCGGCTCGACCAGATCGTGTCCGGCCTCCACGACGGCCGGATCAAGGCGCTCTACCTCGTCGGCGAGAACCCCGCCCAGACCGAGCCGAACGCGCACCACGTGGAGGAGGGCCTCCGCGCGGTCGACTTCATCGTCTCGCAGGACATCTTCCTGAACGACTCGACGAGGAAGTACGCGGACGTCGTCCTCCCCGCCTCGAGCTTCGCGGAGAAGGACGGGACGTTTACGAACACCGAGCGCCGTGTCAGCCGCGTCCGTGCTGCCGCGCCGCTGCCCGGCGAGGCGAAGGTCGACCGCGAGATCGTCATTCTCATGGCGAAGGCACTCGGTGCCGAATGGCCCGACTACCCGGACGCGGAGTCGGTGTGGAACGAGCTCGCCGACCTCTCGCCCAACTGGTACGGGATCCGCTATGACCGGATCGAGGAGAACGGCATGCAGTGGCCGTCCACGGATCGCGACCACCCCGGGACCCCGTACCTGCACGCGCCGCACCCCGCGCTTCCCACCGGCCGTGGACGGTTCGTCCCCGTCGAGTACCAGCCGCCGATCGAGGAGCCCGACTCCGACTACCCGTTCGTGCTCTCGACGGGCCGCACGCTCTACCACTACAACTCGGCGAACATGACGATGCGCGAGGCCGGCGTGCGCGACAAGCAGGAGGCGCCGTTCTTCGAGATCCACGCGGACGACGCCGGCGCCCTCGGGATCGCCGACCGGCAGCTCGTCCGGCTCGTCTCGCGGCGGGGAGAGCTCGAGGCGGAGGCGCACGTCTCCGAACGCGTCTATCCCGGGCTCGTGTGGATGGCCCTCCACTTCGCCGAGCAGAAGGTGAACTGGCTCACGCACGACGTCGGCGACCCGCTGATCGGGACGCCCGAGTACAAGGTCAGCGCGGTCCGGCTGGAGCCGCTCCACGCGACCGGCGCCGCCGGTGACTGAGCGTCTCGGCGAGCCGCGGCTCGACGTCGAGAGTTGCGAGTCGACGCAGCAGCTCGTCGATACTTCCCTCCCCGAGGGCGCGATCGTCGTCGCCGACCACCAGACCGCCGGGCGCGGCCGGCTCGGTCGCAGCTGGGACGCGCCGCCGGGCAAGGCCCTGCTCTTCTCGATCCTGCTGAAGCCGCCTCCGGAGCGACACGCACCGGAGCTCTCACTCGTCGCGGGCGTCGCGGTCGCCGACACCGTCGAGCGCTGCACGGGCCTCGCAGTTCAGCTCAAGTGGCCGAACGACGTCATGCTGCGGCGGCGCAAGGTCGCGGGGCTGCTGGCTGAAGCGCGCGACGGGGCAGTCGTCCTCGGGATCGGCCTGAACGTGAACCAGTCGCGCGAGGAGCTACCCGAGAACGCCGGATCGCTGCTCACGCTCACGGGCCGCGAATGGCGCCGCGACCAGCTCCTCGACTCGCTACTCGCCGATCTCGGACGCACGTACGCGGCCTGGCGAAGCGGGGGCCTCGACGCCGTCTACGAGGGTCTCGCGCCGCGCGATTTCCTCCGCGGCCGCCGCGTCAGCGTCAACGGGACGAGCGGCGTTGCGACGATGATCGACCGACAGGGTCGCCTCGAGATCGAGGTCGGCCACGGTGACGTCGTCGCAGTGGAGAGCGGCGAGGTCCTCTACGAGCGCTGATCAGCGGTCGGCCAGCACGCTGACGAGCACGTAGATCGCAACGCCGATCGGGACGACGAGCCGCGCGAACCGCTGCCAGCCGCGCTGGCGCCCGGTTGTCGCCTCGTCGGTCGTTGCGTCGGTGCCGAACTCGGGCGGGAGCTCCGCCTCGGGCACATCGACCGTGACGGGCTCCGGAGCGAGCGTCTCGAGATCGACCGTGTCGGGCCGGTAGACGTCCGGCTCCTCGCGGGCGGGAGCCGTCGACGGCTGCGACTCGACGGTGCTGGCCTCGAGGTCGAACAGGCTCGGCCAGTGGCCGCAGGTCCGGCACGCATTCGCGGCGGGAGCGTTCACCGTGCCGCATTGCGAGCAGCGCCAGGCAGCGTCGGGCATCTGCGCAGCCTAGGCGGCGGGGTCGGCTGCTACGAGCTCGAAAGAGGGATCTCGACCTCGTGGATGCGCGACCCGTCCTCGGCCGAGTCCTCGTAGACGCGGAGCGCTGCGACGTCGTCGACGGCCTTGGTCGTGAAGTCGAAGGTGCCCCGCGTTCCCGTGCCGGAGGTGGCGGTGACGAAGTGCTGGTCGACGACCTTCCCGTCCGAATCGACGAGCTCGTACTGGAACGTCGCCTCGAACGTGTTCGCCGTCCCCTTCACACGCAGCGGAGTCGTGACGCTCTCGAACGGCAGAGGAGACTCGACGAGCACCGAGGGCGTCTGCTCCTCGAAGTCCGAGCGCCTGAAGCGCCCGGCGTAGAAGTCGGCGACGGGTCCGAGGGGCAGGGCGATCGGCGCCGTCGGGGACTGCGTCAGCGTGTACGTGATCTGCGCGTGGGCCAACTTCGACGGCGTGTCGCTGCCGTCGGCAGGAACCGCGGTCGTGAAGCCGAGGGCCTTCTCCTCCTCCGTCGGGCCACGCTGCAGCTCCTCGTAGAGAAGACGGGTCGGCACGCCGTCCTTCGTGATCTGGCGATGGACGGGCCACACCTTCCCGTCGCGGAGGAGGTACACGCGGGCGGCGACCGTGTCGGCAGCGGTTGACGTCGTGTCGCCCATCGAGTCGTCCGTCGAGTCGCCCCCGCACCCCGCAAGGGCGAGTGCAGCGAAGACAGCGAGGACAGCGAGCAGCAGGACGCGCGGCACGTTCAAAGCGTAGAGGCGTGCCGGGGATCGCGAACGACGGCGGCCACGCGCGCCCGTAGCTCGGCATGGTCGAGATCGGCTTCGAGCGCTAGGCGCCGGCCGGTCTCCTCCTCGAGCCCGTGGAAGAGATCGATCGTCTCCCACAGCGCTCGCGCGGCGTCGCGGAGGTCGTAGTGAGCGTAGGCGCGCTCGAGCGCAGCGAGCGCGCCCGCATCCGCCCAGCGCTCGATCCCGCGCCCGGCCTCGAGCACTGGCGCGTCGTCGTCGAGCGCCAGCGCATGCCAGGCGAGGAGCGTCACGACCGACCGCTTGAGCGCGCCGTTGACCGCGTCGACGGACGCGAACACCTCGCCCTTGCGGAGGCGTCGCGCCGCCCAGAGCGCCGTGGCCCAAAAGTCCGTCGCGAGGTCGCGAAAGGCGTCCTCGTCCGGCGGCAGCACCGGCCGGTCCGCGAGCCGCTCGTCGAGAGCTCCACTCGTCGCGACGACGAGGTCGGTCGGCGTGTTCACGTTGACGAGCAGCGTCTCGTCCACCGCTATGACGGCCTCGTTCACGCCTCGCAACGAGAGCTCTCCACGCTCGACGCGCGCCTCGAGCTCTCCGAGCAGGGACCGCGCGTAGACGCCCGGCAGCGGGCCCGTCGCCGGCACGGCGCTCATCGCGACGAGCTCGGCGATCACGTCAGGCGTCACGAGCGGGCAGTCAACGGGCAGCACGAAGCACGTGTCGTGCGTGGCGACCCTGAGCCCTGCGATCACGCCGAAGATCGGCGCCCGCTCGCGCTCGCCGTCGTCGACGACGTCGAAGGGGAGCTCGAGGTCGTCCTCAGCCTTGCCGACGGCGAGCACCTCGTCGCACACCGCCGTGAGCGTCCGCCACGCGCGCTCGGCGAGGGTTTCGCCCCGGATCGTCGCGAGCGCCTTCGCCGAGCCGAAGCGCTCCGACGCGCCTCCGACGAGGAGGATCCCGGTGACGGGCGAGGCGAGCCCTGCTCCTACGCGATCCGCCACGGCTCCGAGTAGACGCTGACCCGGCCGTCGCGCGCCCAGCCGCAGAGCGTGACGCCTCGATCCGTCGCGAGCTCGACCGCGAGCGACGAGGGCGCGCCCACCGCGACGAGCACGGGACAGCCGGCGACCGCCGCCTTCTGCACGAGCTCGAACGACAGACGACCACTGACGCAGAGCACGCTCGACGTGAGTGGGAGCAGTGACTCGCCGAATGCCCAGCCGACGACCTTGTCCATCGCGTTGTGCCTGCCGACGTCCTCTCGTATGCAGAGCAGCGCTCCGGCGGCGTCGAAGAGCCCCGTCGCATGCAGCCCACCGGTCGCGGCGAAGACCTGCTGCTCGGCTCGCAGCCGCTCGGGCAGGGACGCGAGGAGGCGTGCGTCGACGGTCAGCCCGCTCACGACACGCTCGGCGGTGACCTGCACCGCTTCGATCGCGCCCTTGCCGCAGACCCCGCACGAGGACGAGGTGTAGAAGTGCCGCCGAAGACGCTCCGGGTCGAACCCCTCGGCCTCGACGTCGACGGTGTTCGCGGCGAAGTCGTCGGGGACACGAGCCGAGAGCGGCGTCATGCCCTCGGTCACGCAGAACCCGAGCGCGAGCTCCTCGTCGTGGCCGGGCGTCCTCATCGTGACGGCCACGGGCTCACCGCCGATCCGGATCTCGAGCGGCTCCTCGACGGCGACGACGTCGTGCTCGCTGTCGCCCGAGGGAAGTCGCAGCGCGTCGAGCTCGCGCGTCGAGTACGGGGGCGCGATGGGCTCGCCGGTCACGAGATCAGCGTACTCGCGGGAAGAGCCGAAGCCCTTCCCGCGAGACGCCGAGAGTGTCAGCTCGCGGCCGCGCAGACGGCGAACACGGTGATCGACCAGGTCGCTGCCGTGGCGGTGATCTCGCGCACGCTCGCGCGGTAGACGTTGTCGTTGTCCGGATACGACTGCTGCACGGCCAGCTGCGTCAGCGCCGGGTTGAGTCGGACGCCGCCTCCGAGCAGCCGCTTGCCCGTCGGGCACGTCGTCGTCTGCGTCTTCGTCGCCAGCGAGTTCACGGCCGACGTCGAGTCAACGCGCTCGACTCCGCTCACTCCCGCCGCGCCGGCGGGGCCGGCAGGTCCTGCGGGACCGACTGGGCCGGCCGGACCACGCGGCCCAGCGGGAATCTGTCCCGGCGCGAAGTCCGCGCGCAGGAGCGTGCGGTTCTTCACCTTGGCCGACGTCACGGCCGAGTTCTTCAACTGTGCCGTGCCGACGCTGTTCTTCGGCACCTGGAGCACGGTTGCGTAGCCCGTGCCTCCGAGCGCGAGCAGGAGCGCGATACACGAGATGACGAGTGCGGGCGAAGGACGCCGTACGGAGAACATCGGTTACCTCCCGTTGGTCGTCGTGCGTCTGAGTCGCCGACCGTACAGACGGCGTATGACGGTTCCGTAAGCCCGTGTCTAGACCGGAACCGCCGCGCGATCGAGCGCATCGAGAAACGCTCGTGACCACTCGGCGAGGTCACCCCAGCCGCGGCACGAGATCATGTTCCCGTCGACCACCGCGGCGCCGTCGACGTACTCGCCTCCTGCCTGCTCGATGTCCGGTGCGAGTGCGGGGAATCCTGACGAGCGTCGGGCATGGAGGAGCCCAAGCGCCGCGGGCACCTGCGGTCCGTGGCAGAGCGTTCCGAACGGCTTGTCCTCGGCGAAGAAGTGCTCGACGATCCGGCGCACATCCGGATCCACGCGGATGAACTCCGGCGCGCGTCCGCCGGGAACGACGGCCGCGGCGAACTCCGCGGGCTCGACGTCGGCGAAGGCGATGTCCACGGGACACGAGCGACCGGGCTTCTCGACGTACGTGTCCCAGTCCGGCTCGAAGTCGTGCACGACGAGCTTGATCGGTCGCGTGGTCGGCGCCGCGACGTACGGCTCGTGACCCGCCTCGACGAGGCGGTACTTGATGTACATCGTCTCGAGATCCTCGGCCGCGTCCCCCGCCAGGATGAGCACCTTCGCCATCGCCGCTCCCTTCGTCGCTTTGGCCGATCGTAGACCGTGGGGGAAGAATGCGGATGCGGAGCGGACGCCCCGTCGCCGAGCATGTAGCCATGAGGAAGCGCCTCGACCTCCTCCTCGCCGCAACCATCCTGCTCGCACTCCTCGCGGGCGGGGTGCTGTGGGCGACCGGAAACGAGACCGCGGCCGACACGATCTGGGCGAGCGCCACGATCGCGGTTGGCATCCCGCTCGCGGTCGGCGTCGCGCGCTCGCTGCTTCGGCGCGACGTGGGTGTCGACCTCATCGCGCTCGTCGCGATCGTCGGCTCGCTCGCCCTCGGCGAGTATCTCGCCGGCGCCATCATCGCCCTCATGCTCTCGGGCGGGAATGCGCTCGAGGCGTACGCACAGGGTCTGGCGAGTCGGGAGCTGCGGCTCCTCGTCGACCGGGCGCCGCGCTTCGGTCGTCGCCGGGAGGGGGGCGCGATCGTCGAGGTACCAGTGGACGATCTCCACATCGGCGACGTCGTCCTCGTCCGGGCGGGCGAAGTCATTCCTGCCGACGGCGTGGTCGCGCCGGACCAGCACGCGGTGATCGACACCGCCGCGCTGACCGGCGAGTCCCTCCCGGTGACGGCCCGGGCCGGCACGCCCGTTCTCTCGGGGACGTCGAACGCGGGCGACGCGTTCGACCTCGTGCTCACCCGCGCCGCGGCCGAGTCGGCGTACGCGGGAGTCGTGCGGCTCGTGCGCGAGGCGGCCGAGCAGCGCGCGCCCTTCGTCCGCATGGCCGACCGCTATGCGATCGTCTTCCTCGTCGTCACGACCGCCCTCGCGGGGATGGCCTGGGCGGCCAGCGGCGACCCGGTGCGCGCCCTCGCCGTCTTCGTCGTCGCCACCCCCTGCCCGCTGATCCTCGCCGCGCCGATCGCGTTCGTCGCGGGTCTCTCCCGCGCCGCGCGCGTGGGGGTCATCGTGAAGGGAGGCGCGGTGATCGAGGCGCTCGCAGGGACACGCACAGTCCTCCTCGACAAGACGGGAACCGTGACGACCGGAGAGCCGGACATCGAGCGCGTCGTCGCGCTGGACAGCCTGACCGAGGCGGAGATCCTGAGCCTCGCCGCATCGCTCGAGCAGGGCTCGGCGCACGTCCTCGCCGAAGCGCTCGTCCACGGCGCGCTGCGACGCGGGCTCGTGCTGACGCCACCCAGTGACACGAGCGAGACACCTGGCCAGGGGATCAGCGGTCGCGTCGGCGAGCACGAGGTCACGCTCGGGTCGAGCAACCTCCTCCAGGAGGCGGGCTACGCGACGGCACACGAACTCACGCGCGCGCTCGACGGCACCGGCGAGGCGGGACGCGCACTCGTCCTGGTCGCGGTGGACGGGACGCTCGCGGGGGCGATCGTCATGGCCGACGGCCTGCGTCCCGACGCAATCGATCTGGCCGGCACCCTCCACGACGAGGGCATCCGACACGTCGCTCTCGTGACCGGCGACCGGGCCGAGGTCGCGAAGAGCGTGGGCCAACTGCTCGGCGTCGACCGCATCTACGCGGAACAGACACCCGAGGGCAAGCTCGACATCGTCCACACGATCCGATCCGACGAGTCGCTACGCAGCGTGATGATGGTCGGAGACGGCATCAACGACGCCCCCGCGCTGGCGCTCGCCGACGTCGGCGTCGCGATGGGCGCGCAGGGGGCCACCGTCTCCTCGGAGACGGCCGACGTCGTCGTGACCGTCGACCGCGTGGACCGCGTCGTCGATGCCATCCGCATCGGCCGCCGGTCGTTCTCGATCGCGCGCCAGAGCGTGCTCGTCGGCCTCGGGCTCAGCCTCGGTGCGATGGTGGTCGCTGCACTGGGTTACCTGCAGCCGGTGGCCGGCGCGCTCTTCCAGGAGGTCATCGACGTCGCGGTGATCCTGAACGCGCTCCGCGCGCTCCGCTGATCGGGCTATTCGACCGTGACGGTCTTCGCGAGATTGCGGGGCTGATCGACGTTCAGGCCGCGAATCCGCGCGATCCGATACGCGAGCAACTGCAGGGGGAGGATCGCGAGCACGACCTGCAGGAATGCCGGAGTCTTCGGCACGTAGATCACGTCGTCGGCGTGGTGCTGGATGTCTTCGTTGCCATCCGTAGCGATCGCGATGACGTGCGCGCCTCTCGCGCGCACCTCCTGGATGTTGGAGACGATCTTGTCGTAGACGTGGATGTTCGTCGCGACGACGACGACAGGCGTCTGCTCGTCGAGAAGCGCGATCGGGCCGTGCTTCATCTCCCCCGCCGAGTACGCCTCGGTCGGGATGTACGAGATCTCCTTCAGCTTCAGCGCCCCTTCGAGCGCCACGGGCAAGCCGATGTGCCGGCCGAGGTAGAGGAAGAAGTGAGCGTCGTGGTAGCGCTGCGCGATTTCCTCGATGGGGTGGTCGCCGTCGAGGAACGACTGAATCTTCGACGGGAGCTTGTAGACGAAGTCGAGGATGAACTCGATCTCCCCCGGCGGCAGCGTCTCGCGGATCTGCGCGAGCTTCAGTGCGACGAGGTAGAGCAGCGCAACCTGGGCCGTGAACGTCTTCGACGCGGCGACGCCCATCTCGAGACCGGCGCGCGTGTAGAGCACCGAGTCGACCTCGCGCGTCACCTGCGAGTTCACCATGTTCGTGATCGCGACGGTTCGGGCGCCCTTCTCCTTGGCGAGCTTCAGCGCTTCGATCGTGTCACGCGTCTCACCCGACTGCGTGATCCCGATGACGAGGTCGTGCTCGTTGATGACCGGGTTGCGGTAGATCCACTCGCTCGCGATGTCGAACTCGACCGGGACCCGCGCCCACTCCTCGATCACGTAGCGACCGACGACGCACGCGTGATACGCCGTGCCACAGGCGAGCAAGACGATGCGGCGGAGGTCCTTCACGTCCTGCCCGGTCATGTCGAGGCCCTCGAGCACGAGCGTCCCGTGACGCACGCGGTCTCCGATCGTCTCTGCGACCGCCTCGGGCTGCTCGTAGATCTCCTTGAGCATGAAAGTCTCGAAGCCCGCCTTCTCGGCGCCTTCGTCGTCCCAGTCGAGCTCCGAGACCTCGTGCTCGACCGGCACGCCCTCGGCGGTCTGGAAGACCGCACCCTCGGGATGGAGGGCGACGATCTCGCCGTCGCTCGGGAACTGGACGGCACGGGTCTCACTGAGGAATGCAGCGGCGTTCGAGGCGAGGAACATCTCGTCCACGCCGACACCGACGACGAGCGGCACCTGGTGGCGCGCTCCGACGAGAAGACCTGGATGGTCGTGATGGATCACGACGAACGCGAAGTGCCCCTCGAGCTGGTTGAACGCGAGTCGGACGGCCTCGACGAGGTCGCCCTCGTAGTAGCGCTCGATGAGATGAGTGACCGTCTCGGCGTCCGTCTCCGAGGTGAACGTGTGGCCCTCGGCGACGAGGCTCGCGGTGAGCTCACGGTAGTTCTCGACGATCCCGTTCAGGACGATCGAGAGCTTGGACGCGTCGCAGCCGGCGAGCGGGTGCGCATTCGCCTCGGTCACGCCGCCGTGCGTCGCCCAGCGCGTGTGACCGAGCCCGGTCGTCGCGTGCGAGCCGTTCGAGCCAGCGCGCTCCTTGAGGTTCCCGAGCGGCCCGACCGCGCGCACGTAGTCGAGCCCGTTCGCCTCGAGGAGGGCGATGCCGGACGAGTCGTAGCCGCGATACTCGAGGCGCTCGAGCCCCTGGATCAGGAGTGACTTGCACTCCCTGGGGCCGACGTATCCGATGATCCCGCACACGGTGCTAGTTGCGCGGCGACCTTCGCGCGGAGACCCCTGCAGGCGTCCGCTTCGCGGCCGCTGGGTTTGTGGTGAACATCCGGTCGGCCATCAGAGACTCATTAAACGCAGAAGAGCCCGGCGGTGGACCCTTCGTCGGGTCTCAGCCGAGCTCTCGTTCCACGAGCGCCGCGATGCTAGCACAGAGGGTCTCCGCATCCTCCGCATTCTCCGCCTCGACCAGGACGCGAAACACGGGCTCGGTGCCGGAAGGTCGGACGAGCACGCGCCCGCGATCGCCTAGCTCGTCGTTCACGCGATCGACCTCCTCGACCAGCGCGTCGGGCATCGCGCGCGACGAGACCCGCACGTTTCGCAGAACCTGCGGGAAGCGCGGCATGACCGAGACCGCTTCAGTGAGCGTCCTGCCGCGCACCGCGGCACAGAGGAGGAGCGCGGCCGCGAGACCGTCGCCGGTCACGTGGTGGCCGAGCCAGATCACGTGCCCCGACTGCTCGCCGCCGAGGGAGCCGCCCTCGCGCCGCAGCGCCTCGAGCACGTAGCGGTCGCCGACGGGCGTCGTCACGACCTCGACTCCGTGCTCTGCCATGAGCCGGTGAAAGCCGAGATTGGTCATGACGGTCACCGCGACGAGGTCGACGTCGAGATGGAGCGCGAGCACGGCGATGATCTGGTCGCCGTCCACGGGCTCGCCGCGTTCGTCGACGGCGAGCATCCGGTCACCGTCACCGTCGAACGCCACCCCGAGATCGAGGCCCCGGCTCGTGACGAGCTCGCTCAGCAGCCCGAGATCGGTTGCGCCGCAGCCGACGTTGATGTTCGACCCGTCGGGCTCGATCCCGATCGCGTGCACCTCGGCGCCGAGGCGTTCGAACGCGCGGGGCGCGATCGCCGTATAGGCGCCGTTCGCGCAGTCGACCCCGATGCGCAGCCCGGAGAGGTCCGAGCCGAAGTGCTCGAGCACGTGCTCGAGGTAGCGGTCCGCGACGTCGTCGGCCGAGTCGATCGAGCCGCCCCCGCTGGGTGGCGCGTCGAGCAGGGCCTCTACCTCCTCCTCTTGCTCGTCGACGAGCTTGCCGCCGTCGTGGAAGAGCTTCACGCCGTTGTACTCGGGCGGGTTGTGCGAGGCCGACACCACGATGCCGAGGCGGTCGGCGAGAAGCGCGACGGCAGGGGTCGGCAGGACGCCGCCGAGCACG
>DASUFC010000004.1:0-3042 GCA_036274755.1 Gaiellaceae bacterium | reverse complement strand
AGAACGCCAAGCACTCCGATGGTGACGGCGAGCTCGGCGAGCGTCATCCTCGCCCATTCTTCCTGAGTTGCCGCCGCGCGGCGGTGGGTGCGGTCGGCGGTCTACCCGACGACGGCGCGGCGCACCCGGTCCTCGACGCCGGGCTTCAGGATCGCGACGACCTGGTCGCCCGGCCTGATCACCGTGTCGTCCCGGGCGATCTCACCGACACCGTTCCGCATCACGGACACGAGCTTCGCCCCATCGGGAAGCGAGATCCCGGCGATCCGCTTACCCGCGGCCGGAGCGTCGGGCGGAACGTGCAGCTCGACGAGCTCGAGGCCCTCCCCGCGGAGCTCGAGCAGCTTGACGAGGCCGTGCTCGGGCACCTCGTGCTCGACGAGACCGAGGAGGCCGGACGTGGCGCAAACCGTCTGCGTGATCCCGAGAACGTCGAAATAGGGCTGATTCCGCGGGTCGTTGACGCGAGCGATCGCCTTCGGCACGCGGTAGCCCTCCTTGGCGAGCTGCGAGATGACGATGTTGTCCTCGTCGTCGCCCGTGACCGCGAGCACGATCTCGGGCGGCCGGGCGATGCCCGCCCGCTCGAGAATATGGAGCTCGGTGGCGTCGCCCTGGAGGACGATGGGCCCGAGCTCCGCCTCGAGCTGCTCCCAGCGGTCGCGCCGCTGTTCGATCAGCGTCACCTCGTGCCCCATCTGGACGAGCGAGCGCGTGATGTTCGCGCCGACCTTCCCGCCTCCCGCGACGATCGCGTACACGGCTCAGCCCGCGCTTCCGACCGGAGCCGCATCGCAAGCGCGGACGATGTCGGCGAGCGTGGCGACCGACGTCTTCGTCGGGCACACCGTCCGGAGCCCGCGCTCCGCGTAGAAGTCCGCCCGGCGCGGGTCGAAGATGCGGGCGACGACGCAGCCGATCCCGTAGCGCCGCTGGAGCATCTGCCCAATCACGACGTTCGAGTTGTCCCCGTCGGTCGAGACGACCGCCGCGTCGGCCTTGGCGACGCCCGCACGATCGAGCACGTCGAGATCCATCCCGTGCCCGACGACGAAGCCGCCACGCCAGTCGCCGAGGCGGGTGAGCGCCAGCTCGTCTTCGTCCACGCAGGTGACATCCCAGCCGTCGCCGGCGAGCTGCTTCGCGACCGAGGCGCCGACCCGGCCGCACCCGATGACCACTGCCTTCATCCCATTGAGGTTACTCGTCGAACACGCCCTCGGGGAACGCGACGACGAGCACCTCGCAAGGGGCGTGGCGCAGGACGTGATCGACCGTCGGCGAGAAGAAGCGCGATTGCCTCCGCCAGCGCGGTGACGAGCCGAGCACGATGAGATCGGCGCTCCGGCTGGTCGCCTCGTCGACGATCGCGTGGCCGATCGAGCGGGCGTGAATGGCCTCGGCGCGCACGTCGACGCCGTTCTCCTCGCCGAGCGCGCGCGCCTCCGCGACCGATGCGTCGGCCTCCTCGGCGACGTTGCGTGGCAGCGGCGCGCCGAGCTCCCGCTCGCGCGGCACCTGGACCACGGTGATCGCTTCGATCGTCGCGCCGCTCTCCTTGGCGAGCGCGACCGCGGTTGCCACCATCTCCTCGCCGATGTCGCCGAGCTTCATCGGCACGAGGATGCGACGAAAGGACGCGCCGACCGGCAGCGCGGCGCGCGGGTCGACGTCCTCCAGCATCCCCTTGCGCTCGCGCACGCGCGTTCCGGCGTAGACCACGAGCCCGATCGCCAGCCAGGCAGGGCCGGCGTAGCGCGCGCCCTCGTGCGTCACCATCGCGAGGACGAAGATGGCGCCGGTCAGCGGCGCACCGATCAGCGCCGCGAGCGGCACGTCGACGCCGCCGATCCGCACATCGGGCCGGGCGCGGAACGGACGCGGGAGGTCGGGCTCGAGCCGGCGCAGCCGGATCACCGCGAGTTGGGCGAGCGTGAAGGCCAGCAGGACGCCGAACGAGTAGGTGCTCGCGAGCAGCTTCGCCTCGTCCCCGATCGCGGCGCCAACGAGGACGATCCCGATCGCAACGGCGGTGATCGCGGCGATCGTCTGCCGCGGAACGAGCGTCCGGCGCTCGAAGCGGCCGATCGCGCGCGGCAACATGCCGTGGGTCCCCATCGAGTGCGCAAGGCGCGCGCAGCCGGAGATGGACGTTGTGATCGCCATCAGGAGGATGAGGGCCGACGAGAGCCCCACCGCGATCCGGAGCACCTCGACGAGGCGCGCGGGCAGCTCGCCGTCGAACGCGGTCACGATGCCGACGAGCGGCGCCTCGAGCCACGTGCTGCCGAGCTCGGACGTGCCGTCGTCCGCGGCCGGGAACGCCGTGACTCCCACGACGGCGACGAGCACCGTGAGGATGACCACCAGCCCGATCGCCGAGAACAGCGACCGGGGGAGCGTGCGGCCCGGCTCGCGTGCCTCCTCTGCGAGGTTGGCGACCGTCTCGAGGCCGGTGTAGGCGAGGAAGCCGAGCGGGATCGCGAAGAGGAGGTCGTCGAGCCAGTCCTGACCGGGGGCCAGCGACAGGCCGTCGACGAGGGTCGTCGGCGAAAACAGGAGCGCGAAGCCGAGGACCACGAGGAGCGACTGCACGAGCAGGTCGAGGAGGGCGACGACCAGTGCCGGCCGGTGCAGCCGTGACCGTCGAGCGAGCCGGACGACGCCGATCAGCGCGATCGCCGTCACGGCGACGACGATGTCCCACGGATGGTCGCGCAGCGCATCCGCCTCGAGCGCTGCGCCGACGTAGTGCGGCAAGAAGAGTGCCGAGAGCGCGATCACGATCAGGTAGTCGAGGAAGAGCGACCACCCCGTGACGAAGCCGACCAGGTCGTTGTAGGCGCGCCGCGTGAACGTCTCGGCGCCGCCCGTCTCGAGGATCGCCGCGGTGCCCTCGGCGTATGACAGCGCGACGAGGCAGAACACGAGCCCCGTGGCCGCGAGGACGAGTGGCGTCAGCCCGAGCGCCGAGGCCGCGACGATCCCGAGCGCGACGTAGATCGACGACCCGATCTCCCCGTACGCGATCGCGAACAGCGC
>DASUFC010000003.1:0-4161 GCA_036274755.1 Gaiellaceae bacterium | reverse complement strand
GAACTCCTGCCGGTAGATCTTCCCGTCACGCCGCACCTCGGCCACGAGCCACTCGGAGAGCGCGTTGACGACCGAGACGCCGACGCCGTGGAGGCCTCCCGAGACCTTGTACCCGTCGCCGCCGAACTTGCCGCCGGCGTGGAGCTTCGTGAGCACGACGGTCAGCGCCGAGAGGTCCTGGTCCTCGATCGTGTCGACGGGGATGCCGGCGCCGTGGTCGACGACGGTCACCGAGTGGTCGGGGTGGAGTCGCACCTCGACGAAGTCGTTGCGGCCCGCGAGCGCCTCGTCGACGGCGTTGTCGACGACCTCGTAGACGAGGTGGTGGAGACCCCGTGTGCCGGTCGAGCCGATGTACATCCCGGGCCGGAGCCGAACGGGCTCGAGCCCCTCGAGAACAGTGATGTCCTTTCCGGTGTACGCGGTCTCGGTCACAACCCTCCTGAAAGAGAAAAAGCCTGCAAAACTGGGGTTTTGCGGCGTCGGTGAAGTATATCAGACAGTGCGGCCGTCGCGGGCCGCGGAGAGGCTCGCCGCAGCGGCGCGACGGACGGCCTCGCGGAGCTCCGGATCGTCGATCCCGGCCGTCAGCGAGGCCGCTCGCGCGTCGTCTTCGGGGGTCGGTGGAGCGACCGCCGGCGGCTCGCGCTCCTCGGCTCCCGGAGAGGGCACCGGGCCCGGCGCGAACCGCAGCGCCGGAGGAGTCACGTCGCCGAGCTCGGCCCGGAGCTTCGCGCGGATCTCCTCCTCCAGCCGGCCGAGCTCGAACGCCCAGGTCGAGGACTCGGCGGTGACGTGGAGCGTGCCGTCGCGCGCCACCCGCTGCGGCCACGCCGCCCGGGCGATGGCAGGCCCGACCGCGTTCGGCCACGCGCGCGTCGCCGCGGCGAGCACCCCGGCGTCGGGCACGCCCGCGCCTCGCAGCGCGCGGCGCACCGATCCGTCCAGTCGCTCCATCAGCCCGATTCGACCGAGCCGGGAGTGACGACCAGGAGCTGTGCCGGCGCGAGCGGAAGCGCCTCCGGGCCGGTTGCCGTCACGAGTGTCTGGCCGCTCGCGCCGAGGCGGTCGCTGAGGACGCGGCGGCGGTCGGCGTCGAGCTCCGACAGGGCGTCGTCGAGGAGGAGCAGCGGCGGCACGCCGACCTGGTCGGCCAGCACCTCGGACTCGGCGAGCAGGAGCGACAGCACGGCCATCCGCTGCTCGCCCTGCGAGCCATACGTACGGAGGTCGCGGTCGCCGGCGAGGATGCGGATCTCGTCGAGGTGCGGCCCCAGCCCCGTGGTGCCGCGCTCGAGGTCGCGCGACAGGCGCTCGTCGAGCGCCGTGCGGGACGGTGGGTCGGCGTCGTAGCCGAGCGACGCGGATTCGAGCCCGAGCTCTTCCGCGCGCTCGGCGAACGCCGGCGCCAGAAGCTCGAGCACCCGGCTCCGCGCGTCGACGAGCTGTGCCGCGAGCGCCGCGACCTGGCTCGTCCACGGCTCGAGTGCCGAGGCGTCGGACATGCCTGCCGCCACACGGCGCAGGGCGGCATTGCGCTGCCCGAGCGCGGCCGCATAGGCGGTCGGCACGTCCGCACGAGCCGGGAGCGTTCGCGCGAGCACGCGGTCGAAGTAGGCGCGTCGGGTCGCGGGGCCGCCCTTGACCACCGCAAGCCTGTCCGGCGTGAAGGCGAGAGCGTGCAGACGGGAGCGCAGCTCTTCCGCCGACGCGAGGGCGGCGCCGTTCCACCGGATCCGCTTCGGCTCACGTGTGGAGATTCTGACCTCCGACGCGACCGCGACCGCGCCGCGGCTGCCGGAGACGCGCGCGAGAGCCTCGTCCGCGCCCCGTCGGACGATCTGGCTGTCCTGACGCGTCCGGAACGAGAGCCCCTGCGTCGCGAGGTGAACCGCCTCGAGCAGGTTCGTCTTGCCGGCGCCGTTTCGGCCCGTGACGAGGACGAGCCCGGCCTCGAGCTCGAGCTCGAGGCGCGGATACGAGCGCACGTCGCGGAGCGCAACCTGCTCCACGATCAGATCGTGAGCCTCCTCTAGCCCGCGAGCCGGATCGGCATGATCAGATACCAGAACGCGTCGCCGTCGGCGCTCAGGAGCCCGGGCCGAAGCGGGTTGATGAGCTTCAGCTGGACGCCGTCGGACGTCACGGACTCGAGCCCCTCGCGGAGGAACTCCGCGTTGAACCCGATCTCGAGCGGCTCTCCCGCGTAGGCGACGGCGAGCGACTCGCGCGTCTCACCGACGTCCTGGCTCTGCGCGGAGATCGTCAGCTCGCCCTCCGCGAAGCGGAGCCGCAGCGGCGTGTTGCGCTGCGCCATCACCGCGGCACGGCGGACGACCTCGAGCACCTCCGCGCGGTTCACCTCGAGCTCGACGTCGAAGGTTTCCGGCTTCAGCTGCGCCACGTTCGGGAACTGCCCGTCGATCCTGCGGGTCGTGAGCCATGCGTCTCCGGCGCCGAAGATCACGTGGTTCTCGTTCACGCCGAGCTGCACCGTCTCCGCCCCCGCCGCGACGCGGCCGAGCTCGTCGAGTGCCCTCGCCGGGATGATCGCCTCGAGCTCCGGGCCTGCGGTCTCGAGCTCGGTCTCCTTGACCGCCATCCGGTACGAGTCGGTCGCCGCCATGGTCAGCTTCGACCCCTCGAACCGGACGAGGATCCCCGTAAGCACCGGGCGAGACTCGTCACGGGACGCGGCGCGCGAGACCCGCTGCACCGTGTCGAGCAGTGAGGAGGCTTCGATCTCGTGCAGCGGCACGTCGATCGTGGGCAGCTTTGGGAAGTCCTCGGCCGCGAAGACGTTCATCCGTCCCGCGTACGAGCCCGCCTCGATCGTCGCGACGCCGTCCTCGGGCTTGTGGGCGATCGTCACCTCGCTCGCCGGCAGCAGCCGGACAACGTCGCCGAGGAGCTTCGCCGGGACGACGATCGCGCCCTCGTCCTCGACGGTCGCCGGAACCGTGGTGCGGAGCGAGAGCTCCATGTCCGTCGCCTCGACCTCGAGCAAGCCGTCCCGCGCCCGGAGCAGGATGCCGCCGAGCACCTGGACGGCGCCTCGCGCCGACGACGCTCTCGCAACCAGTGCGAGCCGGCTGGCCAGTGCGTCACGATCGACGACGACGCGAATCCCCGAGCCCACGGCGATGTCCGTTTCCATCATTTCTCTCTTAAACCTTTCGTCGTAGTCATAGGGAGTGTGGACGACGGGGAAGACGGAGCCAAACGCAGTGGTCATGCGGGATCGGGCGGTGGGTCCCGGACGACCGGATGTCCACCGGACCCCCAGCCCGGCAAGACCGCCGGCCCGCTCGCGCCGATCTATCCACGATGCTTGATCCGGGCCGTGAGGTCCTGCACGAGGTTGTACACAGCCCTGTCCTCCTTGATCATGCGCGTGATCTTGGCGTTCGCGTGCATCACCGTCGTGTGGTCGCGACCGCCGAACTCGGTTCCGATCTTCGGGAGCGACGCGTCGGTGAGCTCGCGGGACAGGTACATCGCAACCTGTCGAGGATAGGCCACCGCCTGCGAGCGGCGAGGGCTGACGAGCTCCTGCACGGTCAGCGAGAACCGCTCGCAGACCGCTTCCTGGATCCGGCCGATAGTGACGTCGGGAAGGTCTCCGCTCGGTGGGAAGAGGTCGCGCAGCACCTGTTCGGCGAGCTCGACGTCGAGCGGCAGCGCCGTCAGGGACGAGAAGGCGACGACCCGCGTGAGCGCGCCCTCGAGCTCACGGATGTTCGTCGTGACCCGTCCGGCGATGAACGTCAGCACCTCCGGGTCGGTGACGGCGATCCCGTCGGTCGTGACCTTCTTGCGGAGGATCGCGATGCGCGTCTCGAGATCCGGAGGCTGGATGTCGGTGATCAGCCCCCACTCGAACCGGGAGCGCAGCCGGTCTTCCAGGGTGGCGATCTCCTTCGGCGGCCGATCCGACGAGATCACGATCTGCCGGCCTGCCTCGTAGAGCGAGTTGAAGGTGTGGAAGAACTCCTCCTGGATCCGCTCCTTGCCCTCGAGGAACTGGATGTCGTCGATGAGCAGCACGTCGTACGCGCGGTAGCGGTGCTTGAACCCCTCGATCCGCTTGTCGCGCAGCGAGTTGATGAAGTCGTTCGTGAACGTCTCGCTCGTCACGTACCGCGTCGTGAGGCCGTGGGC
>DASUFC010000002.1:0-56985 GCA_036274755.1 Gaiellaceae bacterium | reverse complement strand
ATCGCGCCCTGAGTGATCCCGAACCGGAGCTGCCCCGTTGCGCGCGGAGCACCGACCTGGCGCTCGGCCCAGCGGGTCGTGAGCTCGACGGCGCGTTCGAGCTCTCGGCGGTCGGCGGTCGACGGAAGGCAGACGTCGAGGCACATCGCGATGTCGGAGCCCAGCCTGCGCTGGATCTCCGCGGTCCCCTCGGGCGTGAAGCGCGCCTCGGCGCCGTCGTAGACGGAGCGGAACGCGACGCCCTCCTCATCGAGAGAGACGATCGTGTCGCGCAGCGAGAAGACCTGGAAGCCTCCCGAGTCCGTCAGGATCGGCCCGCTCCATCCGGAGAACGCGTGCAGCCCGCCGAGCTCCTCGACGAGCTCCTCGCCCGGACGGAAGTGGAGGTGGTACGCGTTCGCAAGGACGACGTCGGCCCCGAGGTCCTTGACCTCCTCGGGGTGAAGTGACTTCACCGTCGCCTTCGTCCCGACGGGCATGAATGCCGGCGTCCGGATCGCGCCCCGGCTCGTGCGCAGGACGCCGGCGCGAGCGGCACCGTCGGTCGCGACGACCTCGAAGCTCATGCTCTTCCGTGTCCTTCGAGGACGCGGCCGCCCAGGGGCCACCCCGCGCCTCCTCGCGCTGTGAGCGTATCGCCGGGGCGTTGTCCGGTGGGAAACGGAACAGCGCCGACTCGGGGCAAATCCCTCCACAGCCGGGCCACAGCCGACGGCAGCCCATCCACTAGAGCACCACCATGGCGTCCCCGAACGAGTAGAACCGATACCGCTCCGCAATCGCCTCGCGATAGATCGCACGCGTCTCGTCCACGCCCGCGAACGCCATGACGAGCGCGAGGAGGGTCGAGCGCGGGAGATGGAAGTTCGTGAGGAGCGCGTCCACGCGCCGAAAGACATGGCCCGGCATGACGAAGAGGGATGTTCGACCCGTGAGCTCTCCTCCTCGTGCGACCGTCTCGAGCACCCTGACCGTCGTCGTCCCGACCGCGAGCACACGTTCCGCGGCATCGATCCGCTCCCATGCGCCGGCAGTCACCGTATAGCGCTCGCCGTGCAGCTCGTGATCCTCGAGCCGCTGCTCGGTGACGGGCCGGAACGTGTCGAGGCCGACGTGGAGCGTGACGCGAGCCGGATCGAGACGTCGGACGAGCTCGCTCGTGAAGTGGAGGCCTGCTGTCGGTGCGGCCGCGGAGCCGAGCACCTCCGCGTACACGGTCTGGTAGCGGTCCGCATCCTCGAGCGCCTCGTGGATGTACGGAGGCAGTGGGGCGGAGCCGTTCGGCTCGCCCTCCAGCCCGACGACCCAGCGCCCTGCCCCGAGGTTCTCGATCGCTGACACGGGGCCGAGCCGATCGCCGGGACGGAGCTTGCGCGAGGGACGCACGAGCGCCTCCCAACGCCCGTCACCGAGGCTCTCCACCAGCAGCACCTCCACTGCCCCGCCCGTCTCTCGACGCAGCGCGAGCCGTGCCGGGACGACCTTCGTATCGTTCACGACCACGAGCCGATCCTCGACCAGGTCGGGCAGCTCGGAGAAGCGCCGGTGCTCGATCTCGCCCGCCTCCTTCCGGTAGACGAGCAGCCGGGAATCGTCGCGTCGCTCGGCAGGATGCTGCGCGATCAGCTCGGCAGGAAGGTCGTAGTCGAGCTCGGCCGTGTCCATCCGGCGCGGAGGGTAGCCTCGCCGCCGATGGACGCTCTCGCGCTGGAACGAGCGAAGCAACGGATCGCGGACGCGGCCGCGGGACGCGCGGCGCCTGCGGACATCGCAGCTGCCCTCCACCGCTCTCGCGACCAGATCGAGGCTCTCGCCGCGACAGCGGCAGAGCTCGAGGCATCGATCCCCGCGCATGTCGGCGTCGCGGTTCGGGACGGGCTCCGAACCGAAGTCCTTCCCGTCGCGCGCCACATCGCCGAGATCAGAGGGCTGCTCAACCAGGCGATCCGACGCCTCGAGCGACTCGAGGGCGACTTGCTCGCCGAGCGGCATGCCCGCGTCGACGACCTCGCGCTTCTCGTCGACCTCGTCAGCTCCGGCTGGCGCGGAGTCGACGCGAGGCTCGCGCGACTCGAGGCAGTACACGCCGACTCGGATGACCTGGCTCACCTGGACGAGATCGCGCCGGCCGCGCCTTCCCAGGCCGAGACGGCGCTCGAGCACGCAGCAGCCGCGTAGCCCTACCGCTCCGGCGACAGCGGCAGCAGGAGCCTGAAACGGCTGCCCGTCCCGGCCGCGGACTCGAGCTCGATGCCGCCGCCGAGCGCAACCGCGAGCTCGCGCGCGATGGGCAGGCCGAGCCCGGTGCCATCGGCGTCCTGCGAGACGAACGCCTCGAAGATACGCGCGCGCTGAGCCGCAGGCACGCCCGGCCCGGTGTCGACGACGTCGACCGCGACCCTCCCGTTCGACGACGCGAGCCGGAGCTCGATCCTCCCGCCGTCGGGTGTCCAGCGAAACGCGTTCGAGAGCAGATTGGTGATCACCTGCAGGACGCGATCGCCGTCGGACACGATCACCGGCGCGGCGTCCACCTCCGCGAGCCGGTAGTCGATCTCACGCCGCCGCGCCTCCTCGGCGAACGCGCCGTACGCCTGATCGAGCACCCGATCGAGGTCGACCTCCTCGTGGCGAACCGTGAAGCGATGCGCCTGGAGCTTGGCCAGGTCGAGCACGTCCCCGACGAGCCGCTCGAGCCGATCGGTCTCCGCCGCGACGATGTCGAGCGACGTCCGCACCTGATCCGGCTCGCTCACGATGCCCTCGCGCAGGGCCTCGACATGGCCGCGGATGGCGGTCAGCGGCGTCCGCAGCTCGTGCGAGACGGACATGAGGAACGACCGCTTGAGCTGTTCCGCCTCGGCAAGCTGGTCGACCATCCCGCGGAACCGCTCGGTCAGCAACGAGATCTCGTCCGAGCCGCGCGCCTCCGGGATCTCGACCGCGTAGTTGCCCGCGGCGACCTCCTGCGTGGCGGCCGTCAGCACACGCACCGGATCGGTGAGGCGCTGCGACAGCCAGATGAACAGCACGCCGCCGAGCGCCATCCCGACCGCGAGGGAGAGCGCGAGCCTGCCGAGCAACGTGAGCCACTGCTCGCGTAGCTCCGTTTCCGGCTTCGCGACGACGAGCCACCCGAACGGCTCGGTGCCTCGAACGAGCTGCACCGGCTGTGCAGCCGCCAGGAACTGACGTGACTCGCCCGGCGGCGTGAACGACACGACGACCTGACGATCCCTGTCGAGTTGAGCGCCGAGCACGCCACGTGGGAGGCGGGTGAGACCGAACCGCTGTCCGGGGAACAAGGACGCACCCACGTAGAAGAGCTCGTCACCGGTCGCGAGCTCGAGCTTCTCGGCGGCGAACTCCGGAGCCTTGGTGCCCTCGTCGGACGACCGCAGCGCCGACTCCGCGTAGAGCGCCGCGAGTCCCGTCGCCTCGCGGCGCAGCTCCTGGACCGACTGCTCTCTCGTGACGTCCTGGAAGAGGCGAACCGCGAGTCCGATCGAGACGAGCCCGAACACGAGGACGACCAGGAGAAACAGGGCCGTCAGACGGAACCGCAGCGTCCCGAACATGACGTGACGACGCTCTCGCTAGATCGTGGCCGCGGTCCGGTCGGACGCGACCTTGTAGCCGACCCCCCACACCGTGACGATCGGCGATGCCTCGCCGAGCTTCCGCCTGATCTGCCGCACGTGCACGTCCACCGTACGCGTGTCGCCCGCGAACGTGTATCCCCAGACGCGCTCGAGCAGCTGATCGCGCGTGAGGACGATGCCGCGGTGGTCGAGGAGCTCCCACAGGAGGTCGAACTCCTTGGGCGCGAGCCGGATCTCCTCGTCTCCGACGTGCACTTCCCTCTTGCCTGCGTTGATCGTCAGGTCTCCGTGCTGGAGCTCGTCGGACTCGCTCTTCCGGCGCTCCGGTGCGGCACGGCGCAGGATGCTCTTGACGCGTGCCACGAGCTCGCGCGGGTTGAACGGCTTCGTCATGTAGTCGTCGGCGCCGACCTCGAGCCCGATGATCTTGTCGATGTCCTCGTCGCGGGCGGTCAGCATGAGGATCGGGACATCCGAGGTCTTTCGGATGCGACGGCACAGCTCGACGCCGTCGCCGTCGGGAAGGTTCAGGTCGAGGATGACGAGCGCAGGCGAGTCGCCCGCGAGCTCGATCAAGGCCGACTGCGCCGTCGAAGCCGTCTTCACGCCGTAGCCGGCATTGCGCAGGTACGCGGCGACGAACGACGCGATCGACGTCTCGTCCTCGACCACGAGGATCGTCATCGTCGCGTTCACGATCCCTGCTTCGGCTTGGGCTCGGTCGGAGGGGGCTCGAGCGCGAATCGCTCCGGCTCGGTCGGGATCGGGACGCATCTCTCGGCCTCGGAGCTGCAGTCGGAGCCGTCGCGAGAGTAGATACCGACGTCGTCACCGGGCCAACGCGGCTCGCCGTCGAGCACGACGACACCGCGCCCGACCGCCGACACCGAGATACCGGTGCCACGGGTGACCATCCGGTAGCCGCCGCCGACGAGGCGGAACCGCAGCCCCTGGCCGCGGTAGAGCACCGTGCGTGGCCCGATGCGATCCTGCGTCACCTTCTTCCCCGTCACGAGTGGCGCGTAGCGGTCGTTCGGCGTCTGGTCGGTGACACGAAGCGTCCCGGACGTCAACCGGCCGAGCACGGAGCCGCGGAAGTCGATCACGACAAGACCTTTACCCTTCTCGACGGAGAGCGTTCCCGAGGTCGGCTCGCCTGCCCACGCCGACGCGCCCGCAGACGCGAGCAGGAGGAGTGAGCAGAGTGAGACGACGAGCTTGGACATGGGCTCCGACCAAGTATCGACACACGGCGTGTGACCGCGGTGAGTTGCCTGTAAGGAGACTGTTAGCGGGCCGACGCGACATTCCTCGCCGTAGGGTGCCAAGAGCGTGAGCCGGGCCGTCGACACGGCACGCGATCTCACACGCGCCGTGCCGTGGACGCTGGCCGTGCCCGCTCTCGCCCTCGTCGCGCTCGCCGTGACGTGGGGCTCTCATCCGGCGAACGTCGTGCTCCTGGTCCTGGCGGTCGTCCTGGCAGGTGCCGTGCTCTCGTCGGTTCACCATGCCGAGGTCGTCGCACACCGAGTTGGAGAGCCGGTCGGCTCGCTCATCCTCGCGGTCTCGGTGACCGTGATCGAGGTCGGGCTCATCGTCACGTTGATGGCCTCGGGCGGACCGGAGACGGACAGCCTCGCTCGGGACACGGTGTTCGCGGCGGCGATGATCACGTGCAACGGCATCGTCGGTCTTTGCATCGTGGTGTCGACGCTCCGTCCGCGCGTCGCGACCTTCAACGCCGAGGGGACCGCCACGGCGTTCGCGACCGTGATCGCGCTCGCGACGCTCTGCCTCGTGCTCCCGACGTTCACGACGAGCTCACCGGGACCGACGTTCTCGGCGACGCAGCTCGCGTTCGCGGCGATCGCATCGGTCGGGATCTACGTCCTCTTCGTCTTCGTGCAGAACGTGCGGCATCGCGACTTCTTCCTTCCGCCGGGAGGGGCGCCCGTCACCGAGGACGATCACGCGAAGGCGCCGTCGGACCGGGCGACCATGGTCAGCCTCGCCGCACTCGTCGCCTCCCTCGCCGCGGTCATCGGCCTCGCAAAGGTCGAATCGCACGGCATCGAGGACGCCGTCGACCGCGTCGGCGCGCCGCAATCGGCAGTCGGCGTCGTCATCGCGCTCCTCGTGTTGCTTCCCGAGACCCTCGCCGCCTATCGCAACGCTCGACGAGACCGGCTCCAGACGAGCTTCAACCTCGCCTACGGGTCCGCCGTCGCGAGCATCGGTCTCACGATCCCGGCGGTCGCGGTCGCGTCGATCTGGCTCAGCGGCTCGCTCGTGCTCGGGCTCGACTCCCTCCAGATCACCCTGCTCGTCCTCACGGCGGGAATCGGCGCGCTGTCGATCCTTCCCGGGCGCGCGACACTCCAGGAGGGCGGGCTGCACCTCGTGGTCTTCGCGGCGTTCCTCGTCTTCGCGCTGAACCCGTGAGCGGCGCTCGTCAGTCGGCGTAGCGGTAGAAGCCGCGGCCGGACTTCCGACCGAGCAGCCCGGCGTTCCGCATCGCGACGATGCGAGGCGGAGGCGCCATCCGCGGCTCGCGGAGCTTCTCGTAGAGAGCCTCGGAGGCGTGGACGTGCACGTCGATCCCGACCAGGTCGACGAGCGTGCACGGCCCCATCGGCCAGCCCGCGCCGGCCGTCATCGCCGCATCGAGATCCTCGGGCGAGACGCGTGCCTCGTCGAGGACGCGCAGACAGTCGTTGAGGAGTGGGATGAGAACCCGGTTCACGACGAATCCCGGAGTGTCGTGGCAGCGGATGGGTCGCTTGCCGAGGCGCTGCCCGACGGCGAACGCCGTCTCGACCGCTCCGTCCGACGACAGCTCGGCGCGCACGATCTCGACGAGCGGCATCAGTGGAGCCGGGTTGAAGAAGTGCATCCCGACCACCCGCTCCGGCGTCGCCGTCGCAGCGGCGATCTCCGTCACGGACAGCGCCGACGTGTTCGTCGCGAGCACCGCGTCAGGACGGACGATGCCCTGGAGCTCCGCGAAGAGCGCTCGCTTCGGCGCGAGGTCCTCGACGATCGCCTCGATGACGAGGTCGCAATCGGCAAATGCCCCGAGCTCCGTCGTCAGCGATAGCGCGCCGAGTGCCGAGTCGCGCTCCTCGGCCGTCATCCGCTCCTTGTCGACCTTGCGCTGCAGGAAGTGCGCAATGCGGTCACGAGCGGCATCTCCGAGCTCCGCCGTCACCTCTCGGCCGACCGTCTCGTAGCCCGCCTCGATCGCGAGCTGGGCGATCCCGGCGCCCATCGCGCCGAGGCCGACGACACCGATGCGCTTGATGCCGGCGGCAGCCACGAGCGGCGATCCTACAGCCGCGGGCCGAGCCGCTGCGATGCCGGCGCTAGCGCTGGAAGCCGCGGCGACGAGCAACCTCGTCGACGCGCGAATCCGCGCCGAGTGCGTACACGAGGAATGCCGCGAGAGCCACGATCGGGATGAGGATCAATGCGAACATGACCTCATGGTGTCATGCCGTGATGATCAGCACCAGTCCATTCAGCCGGCTTGTCGATCAGCACAGCTGATCGAGTTCGCGAGGCTCAGAGGCGCTCGAGTACGCCTGCTATCGCCTGGCCCTGCCCGATGCACATCGTCGCGATTCCGTACCGCTCCTCGCGCCGCTCGAGCTCGTTCAGGAGCGTCGCCGTGATCCGGGCCCCGGTCGCCCCGAGCGGATGGCCGAGGGAGATGCCGCCGCCGTTCGGGTTCACGTCGCCGGCCTCCCAGCGCTCGTGGAGCCCCGTATCGGCGAGGAACTGGAGCACGACGGACGCGAAGGCCTCGTTGACCTCGATCACGGACATGTCGTCCCAGCCGAGGCCCGCCTTCTCGAGCGCGCGCTCGCAGGCTTCGGGGTTCCCGTGGAGCATGCGGTAGGGATCGACGCCCGAGAGGCCGAACGAGACGAACCGTGCACGCGGCTCGAGCCCGTGCTGCCGGACGGCAGCCTCGCTCGCGACGAGCATCGCCGCCGAGCCGTCCACGATCGAGCTCGAGTTCCCTGCGGTGACCACGCCGTCCGCCTTGAACGCGGGCTGGAGCTCTGCGAGGCGCTCGAGCGACGTGTCGCGCCGCGGCGTCTCGTCCACAGCGAACAGCACGAGCGCTCCGCCTGCGCCGACCTCGATCGGCACGATCTCGCGCTCGAACCTCCCATCGTCGATCGCTGCAACCGCGCGGCGATGCGACTCGAGCGAGTACGCGTCGAGCGACTCGCGGTCGAGTCGCCACTCCTCGGCGATCACCTCGGCCGAGATGCCCTGTGGCACGATCGGCCAGCGCTCCCCGATCTTCTCGTTCACCGCGCCCCACCCCGCATCGCCCAGATTCGACCCCATCGGGACACGCGTCATGTGCTCGATCCCCGCGGCGACGACGAGGTCGAGGTGCCCGGCCTGCACGGCGGACGCAGCGTTGAACGCCGCCTGGAACGAGGAGCCGCATTGGCGGTCCACGGTCGTCGCGCACACGGTCTCGGGCCAGCCCGCGACGAGCACTGCTCCGCGACCGACGTTCAGCGCCTGCTCGCCAACCTGCGTGACGCAGCCCATCTGAACGTCCTCGACGAGGCCGGGCTCGAGCTCGACCCGGCCGACGAGGCCGTTCAGAACCTGTGCGGCGAGCTCGTCGGCCCGAAGGTCTGCGAGCGAGCCTTTCCGCCGTCCGATCGGTGAGCGGACGGCATCGATCACGTACGCGGCGTCGGCCATTTCAAGAGCATAGAGCGCACGCGCCGGGCGTCACTACACTCACCGGCATGGCGACGACTGCGACCGAGCGCAAGCTGCTCGTGGACGGCGAGTGGATCGACACCGGGGAGTGGCTCGAGGTGCTGTCGCCGTACGACGGCTCTCCCGTCGGCCGCGTCGCCAAGGGCGGCGCGGAGGAGGCGCGACGAGCGGTCGATGCCGCGGCACACGCGATGGGCAACCCGCTGCCGGCGCACGAGCGGGCAGCGATCCTCGACCGAACAGCACAGCTCGTCACTGAACGCGCCGAGGAGATCGCGCGGACGATCTCGTCCGAGGCGGGCAAGCCGATGAAGGCGGCGCGCGTCGAAGCCGCGCGCGCGAGCTCGACGTTCACGATGGCCGCCGTCGAGGCGAGGAAGCTCGCGGGCGATGCCGTCCCCATGGACGCTTCGCCGGCAGGCGTCGGGAAGCTCGCGGTGACGTTGAGGATGCCGATCGGCGTCGTGGGAGCGATCTCACCCTTCAACTTCCCGTTCAACCTCGTCGCCCACAAGGTCGCGCCCGCTCTCGCGGCGGGCTGCGCCGTCGTCCTGAAGCCTGCGTCGCAGACGCCCCTCTCCGCGCTCTTGCTCGCGGAGCTCGAGACCGAGGCCGGGCTGCCGCCCGGCTGGCTCAACGTCGTGTGTGGCTCGGCGGCTGAGATCGGCGACGTGCTCGTCGAGGACGAGCGCGTCACGCTGATCACCTTCACGGGCTCTGCCGGGGTCGGCTGGAAGCTCCGCGAGCGCGCTCCGCGCAAGCGCGTCAACCTCGAGCTCGGGAACGCAACGCCGGTCCTCGTCGCAGCGGACGCGGATCTCGAGGATGCTGCGACCCGGCTCGCAGCGAACGCGTTCTCGTTCGCCGGGCAGAGCTGCATCTCCGTGCAGCGCATCTACGTCGAGCGAAGCGCGTACGACGCCTTCCTCGAGCGGTTCCTTCCGAAGGTCGAGGCGCTCGTGGTCGGAAATCCGGGAGACGACGCGACGGACGTCGGCCCGCTCATCGCCGCGAGCGAACGCGATCGCGTGCTCGAATGGGTGGACGAGGCGAAGGCCAGCGGCGCGCGCGTGCTCACCGGCGGTGAGCTCGCCGGCGAGCTGCTGCGTCCGACGGTGATCGCAGATCCCCCGGCCGACGCCAAGGTCGCGTGCGACGAGGTCTTCGGCCCAGTCTGCACGGTCTCCGCGTACGACACGCTCGACGAGGCGATCACGCTCGCGAACGGGACGCGCTACGGGCTTCAGGCTGGTGTCTTCACACGTGACGTGAAGGCCGCACTGGAAGCCGCGCGGCGCCTCGAGTTCGGCGGCGTCACGATCAACGAGGCTCCGACGTTCCGCGCCGACCAGATGCCGTACGGCGGCGTCAAGGACTCCGGGAACACACGCGAGGGCCCGGCCTACGCGGTCTCGGAGATGACCGAACAGCGTCTCGTCGTCGTGCAGCTCTAACGTGTCGGACGTGACCGAGCACGCACCGACGCCATCGCCCACCAGCTACGTCGTTCCACCCGTCCGCGAGCTCAAGCGCGAGCGCAAGGCGCTGCTCGAGGTCCGCGAGGAGCGCTTGCGGGACCTCGGCGGGCTTGCGCTCGAGATGTACAAGCGCGACCGCTTCAACGCCGGGCTCGTCGTGGAGCGCTGCGCCGAGCTGGTCGCGATCGAAGCGCGCGTGCAGGAGATCGACGCGCTTCTCGACGGGACTGCACGGATCAGGCGCGGAGGCGGAGGCGCGGTGTGCATCTGCGGGGCGCCGATCCTCCTCGGAGCGCGGTACTGCGCGACCTGCGGACGCGCCTTCGGCCGCGCAGCCGAGTCGGGACAGACGGGCTCGGACGCCGTCGGATGACGACGTGTCCATGGTGCCGCGAGCCACTCGCCGCGGGCCAGGAGTACTGCCTCGAGTGCGGAACGCATCTCGTCCGCGCTCAGCGGACGAAGGCCCTGAGCACGGGTTGGGTTCGCCGGGCGGCCGTTGCGGCCGTCGTGGCGCTCGCCGCCGCCGCAGGGGCGATCGCCGCTACGGGGAGCGACGGAGGCAGCCCGACGATCGTCACGGCCATCGGAGGGTTCGCGACCGCTCCGGAGGCGAGCACGGACGGCGACGCGGCGGGGCCGTCGGGGGTCGTCGAGTGGCCTTCCGGAGAGGACGGGTGGACGATCGCGCTCGCGTCGCTCCCGCAGGCAGGGGGCCGAGCGCCCGCGCTCAAGCGGGCCACGTTCCTGCGCCGGCAGGGACTCGAGTCCGTCGGCGTGCTCGACTCCTCCCGGTACGCCAGCCTGCACCCGGGGTACTGGATCGTGTTCTCCGGCGTCTATGCGAGCGAGGCGGAGGCCACGAGCGCGCTGGAGAAGGCACGGCGCCACGCACGATCGGCGTCGGTTCGACACGTCGTCCCCTGAGTCGACCGTGTCGTTTCACGGGTTGTTTCAGCGGGCGCGGAAGCCCGACTTTGTAACACGCCCGAAAAGGCGCTACACTGCCCAGGCGTCGCTTCGGCTTCGCTGTTTTTCGGCCCAGTACCGAGGGATTCGGGGAAATCGGTTAGGTTCGTTGGACGATCACGCTGCCCAACTTCGCTCCTGTATGTATCAATACTCGCGAGCGATCTACCGCTCCATCAAGGACCTGATCGACCCGTACGTCTCGCGCGGCGAGCAGCTCGAGTACCGGCGTGCCGTGCTCGAGGAGTGCGAGCGCACGATGACGCGTCTCGCAGACGATCCGCACTACTTCGCGCGGCCGGACCGCGCGCTCTTCGCGGACATCCGCAGGTACTTCCCGATCCGCGCCCAGGCGCAGGTCGCGTGGACCGTGCGTGAGGGCGTCGGGGCCGCGACGTCGTTCATCGAGCAACAGGTCGAAGCCGGCCTCCTCGACGGCGGGGTCGCGCGCTGCCACGCCACGACACGCAAGGGCAAGGCCTGCCAGCGGACGCCTCTTCCGGGCCGCGACTACTGCCCGTCGCACCAGCATCTCGAGCACGCTGCAACGGTCGCCGCGTAACACGCTCCCGCTCGGCAGCCCCACTCCGCGCTCACTGTAAGCTCGCGGTCGATGTCGCACGACGCCGACAAGCTGATCCGGCAGCTCTCGCTCGTCGCGTTCCTGATGGCCGAGAGGCGGCTGCTGACCGCCCGGGACGTCAAGTCGAACGTCGAGGGCTACAGCGAGATGTCGGATGAGGCATTCGCTCGGCGCTTCTACTCCGACCGCGCCGAGTTGACAGCCCTCGGTGTCCCGCTGCAGTCGCAACGCGACGAGTTCACGGGCGAGGAGCTCTACACGCTCCGCTCGGAGCACTACTTCCTCGACCGGCTCGACCTGGACGACGAGGAGCTCGCTGCGCTCCAGACGGCGCTCTACTACCTCGAGGGCAAGTTCGCGTACGCCGAGCCGCTGCGCCTCGCTCTCCAGAACCTCGCACTCGGGCGGACGGGCTTCCCCGGGGCGCCGACGGAAACCGCCGCGCGCGTTCGCGTGAGCGCGCCCGACTACTCGCCCGAGCTCGCGGGCAGGCTCGCCAAGCTCGAGTCGGCAATCTCGAAGCAGCGAACGGTCAAGTTCGGTTACTGGAGCCCCCGGCGCTCGCGGCCGGGAGAACGGACGTTGAACCCGTACGCGCTCCGACTCGACGACGGCAACTGGTACGTGGTCGGCCACGACCTCGACCGGGACACGAGCCGTACGTTCAAGGTGTCACGGATCCGGGGGGACATCCGGTTCGCGACGCGGCGCGAGCGCGACTTTCGGGTCCCGCAGGACTTCGACGTCGAGCGGCATCGCATCCCGCGGCCGTGGCAGATCGGTGAGGCCGTTGGACACGCGCGGATCGCCGTCTCCGAGGACACCGCCTGGTGGGTCGAGCGCACGCTCTCGGACGCAGGGACCATCGACGACGGCGTCTTCGAGACCGAGTACGCGAACGTCGACCTGCTCGCGGGCTGGGTGCTCCGCCAGAACGGCCGCGCCGTCCCGCTCGAGCCGGAGGAGCTCGTGGAGTCCGTAGCCGAGGCGCTCGCAGCGCTCGCCGAAGCTCACGACGGCGATGCGCCATCGACGGCCGGCCCGAAGAGATCCGACCCCCGCAAGCCGCTTCCCGAGCGCCCGAGCGGCCCCGTGGCTCCCGAGCGTTTCGGCGTCTTGCAGGCTCTCCTCGCGCATCTCCTCGCCGCGTGTGGCGACGAGCGGTCGGCGAAGCTGGACGCCGACGAGGTCGCGGCGCGCTTCTCGATCCCGCTGGAGGAGCTGCAGGACCACCTCTCGCTCCTCAACCTCGTGAACTTCGGCGGTGGCTGCTACGCGGTGTATGCGGAGCACGACGGGAGCTCGGTGCGGGTCGAGAAGGAGCTGTACGGCGACGTCTTCCGACGACCGCCCAAGCTCACGCCCCTCGAGGCCCGCGCGATCCGGCTCGCCATCGAGTACGTCGGCCCCACCATCGCCGCCGACGCGCACACGCCCCTCGAGCGCGTCCGCAGGAAGCTCGAGGAGACATTCGGCCGCTTCGATCTCGCAGGGACGCCCGAGCCGAGCGACGCCTCCGCCGACGAGTCGCTCGTCAAGGTGCTGAGCGAGGGCGCCGAGAACCGCGTCGTGGTCGAGATCGAGTACCTGAAGGACGGCGAAGAGACGCCGAGCCTGCGGCAGGTCGAGCCGTACACCATCGAACGAGAGCTTCCGGTGTGGCGCGTGCATACGTGGGATCGCAGCGTCGACGCGGCACGCACGTTTCGCCTCGATCGCATGCGCTCCGCCCGGCTCACCGGCGAGAGCTTCGAAGCCCGCGACGGCTTCGACCCTTCGTACCTACGGAATCCGCGAGTCGCGCGGCTCCTGCACTCCCCCGCCATCGCCCGCTGGAAGCTCGAGCGTGGCGCTCGGCCGCTGACGGACGGCTCCGCGATCGCGGACGTGCCGTTCAAGACGGAGGAATGGCTGCTCTCGGAGGTGCTCGCAGACCGCGGCGAGACGACCGTCCTCGAGCCGCCCCGCCTCCGAGACGTCGTCGCGAAACGCGCTCGACGCCTGCAGCGCGAATTCGGCCGCGTTCCCAGCCGGCGCTGACCCTCACCTAACCGTCACGAGACCGCGCCAAGTCGGTCGCGCCGGCGACTGTCGGCGTTGCACGGCGCTACCGTTGTCTCAACTGCGAACGAAGGAGCGCCTATGCAACAGCCGCTGCTCGCTCGTCCCTCGTTTCGATCATCTGTGCTCGGGCTGACGCTCGGAGCCGTCGCCTCGATGCTCCCCTCCGCCGTCCTCCTCGGCGCGAGCGCCGCCGCGGACGCGCCACCATCACAAGCGCAAGCCGTCTTCGAGGCCACCCATCTTCCACCCCTGCTCGTCGCGGCGGGAGAGCAGCCGAAGCTCACCTTCGACGTGCACTGCGCCCCTGCGGGCATCGAGGATCCCGAGCAGCCGTGCGCCGTGACCGGATCGCTGTTCGTGCGACGAGGCGCTTCCGCTCCGTTTGCGGAGAGCCCCCTGCATGTGGACGCAGACCACGGTCTCCAGCGCCTGACCGCGTCCCTTCCCGAAGGCAGCGACGCCGCCGACCTCGAGTACTACGCCGAGCTGGAGACGAGCGGGGGCGTGCGACTCCGCGTTCCCGCCGACGGCGCGGCCTACCACTCGTATCCGCTCGCGGACCCGATCGACGTCCGAGCATCCGCGCCGCGCGTGACGGCCGTGCGACGAGGGGCACGAGTCGCGGCCGCGTCCTGGGGCGACGGTTCCAACGACGTGGGGCTCGAACAAGGTCGCAATGTGGATCCGATCGGAGCGGCATCGTTCGACGTGGACGCCGCGGGATCGGTCGTCCTGCTCGACGAGGCGCACCGGCGAGTGCTCCGATGGGCTCCCGGCGCCGTCCGTCCCGGGCGCGTCCCGCTCTCGATCGACGGCCGGCTCGCGGACATGACGCTCGGAGACGACGGGTCGCTCTACGTGCTCGAGTCGGTCGCACTGCCCGGACGACGTCCGCTCGTGCGACGGTTCGACGACACCGGTCGCGAGCTCGACGCGGTCGAGGCGGGCGATGTATCCCCGTCGCAGATCCGGCCCGGCCCGGACGGTCCGGTCGCGCTTCAACAGCCGTCGCATCTCTGGATGCCCGTTTCGTCGGCCGGAACACCGCTCTCGCCGCGCGAGCAGCGGAGCCGCGGCCGCGTCGGGCGGCTCCTCCGCTCCGGGGCGGAGATCGTCACGTATCGAACCGGCAACGAGCTGCGCATCGCAGTCATCCGCAACGGGCGGGTTCGAACGTCGTGGCGCATCACGAGTCCGGCGACGCTGGGCGAGGTGCAGCTGGCGGAGCCGCTCGGCAACCGCATGATCGTTGTGCTCCGGACGTTCGACGATGCCTCCGACCGGTTTCACGTGCTCGTCCTCGACCGGCACGGAGTCGTCCGTCAGTTCGCCGTGAGCCCCGCGGACTGGGCCGAGGCGTCCCCACTGAGCAGATTCCGCGTCGCCGGGGGGCGGTTGTACCAGCTCGGCTCGGATCCGGCTGGTGTCTTCGTCGACCGCTACGACCTGGAGGTGCGCTGATGCCCCGAGCAGGCTCGTTCGTCGTTGCGTTCCTGATGTCGGCGGCGCTCACGAGCGCCGGGACAGCCGCCGCCTACCACACGCGATTCGTCGCCGACAACTGCAACACCGCGGCTCCGACGCCGACGCCCTACATCACCCGCGACGGCTCCGCGACCGTTGCCCTGCGCGCACGGCACGAGGGGTATCAGTGGGCCGGGGGCTGCTGGAACGACAACGACCGGGACGACTCGCCGAACGACCCGAAGGAGAATGCTGCGACAGGAGGAGAGGGAGGCGACTGCTCCGGCTTCACCTTCAAGGTCTGGCGCGAGTCCCTGGATCAGGGCAATGCCGGCTTCTATCAGTGGGGAATGCTCAGGAACGTCCACGGCCCATACACCGCCTCGGCGTTCAAGGCCGGAGCGGGCGCACCGAACGTCACCGTGTCGAAGGCCGGCCTCCTCCCCATGGACGCTCTCGCGAGCGACAGCCATATCGGCCTCGTGTACGCGACGAACCCGGACGGAACGGATCAGATAATCGAAGCGAAGGGCGAGGACTACGGAACGGGTGTCTGGACACGAACGTACCGCGGGAGCTCGAGCTACAGCGGCGTCCGCCGGACCGGTTGGAGCTGACATGATCCACCCGCGGCAGCGCGGCACGGGCTCCGTCGCCGTGCTCGCGCTGGCGGTGATCTCGACGGGCTGCGGCGGCTCCGGCTCACCGGCGCAGCTCATCGACGGCTCGCCCACGCGGGCGCCCGTGGTGGCCCTCGAGACGAGCGATGCACAGATTGCGACGTCGGTACACCTCGTCGGCTCGGCCGCGGCGCGCCGGAGCCGAATCGCCCGCTGCCTCGCCGGTGCATCGGAGCGTCCTGCCCCGGGATCGATCGTCGAGCGGACGGGGGTCGACGGATCGACCATCACGTTCCGCACTGCGTCCGGTCACGACGTCGTCGCGTGCGACGGGACAACCCCGACGCACCCCTGGTGCGGCCACGCGCTGGGCCACCTCCACGACGGTCGTCTGCTCGATCCACGCCTGGACCTCGCCGGCTGCGCGACCGCGGCCGGCGACCCACTCGCGTTCGCATGGATCGAGCCTCGGAGCCGCGCGCGGTTCGTCGCGATCGAGCAGGGCGGCTACACGGAGTCGTACGAGGTCGTCGGCGATCTCCCCGTCCGGGTCACGACGACCCGGAGTATCGACTCGGAGAACTCGCGCGCGCGCTTCGAGGTGTCGGAGCACGACGCGAACGGCCGGCGACTCCGCTCGTACGTCCTCGATGCCAGGGTCGCGGGCTAGCCGGTGAGCGGCAGCGCGATGATCATCGTGGTTCCTCGACCCGGTGCCGATGTGGCGGTCAAGGCGCCGCCGTGAGCCTCCACGATCGCGCGGGAGACCGCCAATCCGAGTCCCGTTCCGGGCCGGTCGGCCTCCAGTCGCACGCCGACGTCGAAGATCCGTTCGAGCTCGGCGGCGGGGATGCCCGGGCCGGCATCGATCACCTCGACCACGACGCTGTCATCCACGCCTAGCCGCAGCCGGACGACGCCGTCCTTGCCGCCGTGGACGACGGCGTTTGCCAGGAGGTTGTCGAGCACCTGGCGAAGGCGTGAGGGATCCGCCTGGATCCTCGGAACGGCGCGCTGCGGAATCTCCGCCTCGACGCGCCAGCCTCGAAGACGAGCCGCGACTGCGACGTCTCGGACGAGCGCGGACGGATCGACCTCCTCGAGCCGGACCGACGCCACGGCAACGTCGCCGACGATGCGCTCGATCCCGCGGCACGCGAGCATCACGAGCCGGACGAGCTCCTGACGCGTGACCGTGTCGAGACCACCGTCCGACACGGTCTCGGCGATCGCGGACAACGCAGCGACCGGGCTTCGGACCTCGTGGATGAGCACCGCGAGACGGTCCGTGTCGAGCTCGGAGCTCACGCGCTCCGCTCCGCCATTCGCTCGAGGGCCCAAGTCGCCGTCTCCGAGAGCATCGGGTCGTTCGAGCGCGCGTGAAGCTGGACGGCATCGGCAAGCGCGCCTGTCCCGGCGTTACCCGCCGCCACGAGCGCGTTCCGCCGAAGCCAGCGCGCGTCGTTGCGCGGCACGTACAGACGGTCGTACTCGGCGAGGAGCCGCTCGTCGTCCTGCTCGAGCCACTGGCGCAGGGAGACCGTCGACCGCGCATCGGAAGGCATCCGCGTACCCTGCCGCCGCTTTTCGACCCCGCGGTTCCACGGACACACCTCCTGACAGATGTCGCAGCCGTAGACCATGTCGCCGAGGTCGGCTCGGTACCGCTCGGGGATCGGCTCGGAGGCCTGCGTCCAGTACGAGAGGCACTTCGTCGCGTCGAGCGTCCCCGGCTGGTCGAGCGCGCCGGTGGGACATGCATCGATACAGAGCCGACACTCCCCGCAATCGATGTCTAGGGGCGGCGTCGGCTCGATCTCCGCCTCCGTTACGACGGCGCCGAGGAGCACCCACGACCCGTGCTGCCGGGTGATCGCCAGCGTGTTCTTCCCGAAGAACGCGATCCCCGCGCGAACGGCTGCAACACGGTCCACGTGGTCGTTGTCGTCGACGAGCACGCGGTAGCGACCGCCGAGCGTACGCCCCAGAGCATCGAGCCGCCGGCGGAGATCCGCGTACTCGTCGCGCCAGGTGTACCGGGGCAGACGCCCGTGATCGGGAGGCGTGTCGGGAACGTCGCGCGCGTAGCACAGCGCAGCGGCGACGACCGTTCGCGCCCCTTCGAGGAGACGCTCGGGATGACAGGACACCTCCGGCCTCGCCATCGTGAACCGCATACCTCCGAACAGCCCGCGGGACCGGCGTTCGACGATGTGACGCTCCGTGTCGGCGTAGGGCTCGACGGGCGCAGCGCCGACGACGTCGAGGCCGAGGTCCGCGCCTACCGTGCGTAGCTCGGCGCGCGTCATGAGAGGATTCTGCACCGTGAAGGCAATACGCATCCACGAGGACGGCGGACCAGAGGTGCTCCGCTACGAGGACGTGCCGGATCCCGAGCCCGGACCGGGTGAGGTGCTCGTCGCGCTCCGCGCCGCCAGCCTGAACCACCTGGACGTCTGGGTGCGCAAGGGCCTCCCCTCCGTACCCAAGCCGCGCATCCTCGGCGCGGACGGGGCCGGAGTCGTCGCCGGCATCGGCAGCGATGTGGATCGCTTCGGCATCGGCGACCGCGTGGTGGTCAACCCGGGCATCCCCCACGGCGATCGCATCACCGTGATCGGCGAGCACACCGACGGAACGTGCTGCGAGCTGAAGGCTGTGCCCGCGACGCAGCTCTACCCCCTCGACGGCTCGCTCTCCTTCGAGGAGGGGGCGGCGTTCCCACTCACGTTCGAGACCGCGTATCGCATGCTCGTCACCAAGGCGGCGTTACAGCGCGACGAGTGGGTCCTCATCTGGGGAATCGGCGGCGGAGTCGCGCTCGCCGCCTTCGAGATCTGCCGCGCGCTAGGCGCCAGGACGATCGTCACCTCATCGAGCGAGAACAAGCTCGAACGCGCGCGAGAGCTCGGCGCCGACGTAGCCGTCAACCATTCGGACGACGACGTCGTGCAGGCCGTGAAGGACGCGACCGACGGCAGAGGCGCGGCGGTCGTGATCGAGACGGTCGGCGAGGCGACCTGGGAGCGCTCGCTCGCGGCGGCCGGTCAGGAAGGGCGCATCGTGGTCTGCGGCGCGACCACGGGGCACTCCCCGCCCGCCCGCCTGTACCGACTGTGGTGGAAACAGCTCGTGATCTACGGCTCGACCATGGGCATGCCGTCCGACTTCGAAGGCGCCTACGAGCTGATCCGCGAGGGCCGAGCGCGGGTGCACGTCGACAGCACGTTTCCGCTGGCCGAGGCGGCCGGCGCACACGAGCGTCTCGAGTCGGGAGAGCAGTTCGGCAAGATCGTCCTCCGGATCCCTGCGTAACCGCTCTGTCCCGGCACTGCCCGAACCCCGACGTGCCACCACAGCGAGCGTCTCGGACTCTTGCGATCGGAAACCGCCCTTCAGCGGATCCCGATCTGCGAAGCACTCAGCCGAAGCCGAGGATGAACTTCGCGTCGTCCGACATGCGATCGGGCGTCCACGGAGGGTCGAACGTGAGCTCCGCCTCGACGGCCTCGACGCCCGGGACGCTCCGAGCCGCGTCGACGATGCCCTCCGCGATCATCGCGCCGGCCGGGCAGCCCATCGACGTGAGGCTGTAGAGCACCTTCACACTCGGCCCGTCGACCTCGACGTCGTACATGAGCCCGAGCTCGACGATGTCCATCCCGAGCTCGGGGTCCTCGACCCCGTGCAGCGCCTGGATGACGTCCTCGCGTACGACCACGGCCCGAAGTGTAGAGAGGAGGCGGCTCTAGGCGACCGCGACGAGCTGGTCAGCGCGCCTCAGCACGAGGTCGAGCACGTCGCCGATCGCCGTGTCGAGCGAGTCGTTGTAGATGACCGGCACGTCGTGCCGGCGGGCACGCTCGACGAGATAGTCCTGGATCTCCCGGATCTGTGGAAGCGCGTCGAGGTACTTCTCGAGCGGACGCAGGCCCTCCGTTGCGTAGTCGCGCACCCAGAAGTGGCTCCGATGGAGGTTCTCGTCCTCGATCGCGACGACGCACTGGACGACGAAGGCACCGGGATAGTCCGTGTCGACCATGCCCGGGACGAGGTGAACGCCCTCGAGCACCGTCGACCAGCGCTCCGTGGCGGCACGTTCGAGCGCGGCGTCGACACCGACGACGACGTTTCTCGTCTGGTCGAGGAACCCGAGGATCGCGGCGTCACCCGACTCTTCCTCCTCGGCCCGGGTGAGCGCGAGACGGGCCTCGAAGCTCGAGTAGTGAACCGACGGCATGAACTCCTTCGAGAAGAACGTCCGCATCGTCTGTCGGATGAAGTCGGTCGACGTCACGCGCGTGATGCCCAATCGGTGACCGATCTCGGTCGCGATGGTGGACTTGCCCGTGCCCGTCGCGCCCCCGACGAGAAGAAGCAGCGGCTCGTCCAGACGCTGAAGCGCGTCGAGCCGGCGGAGTCGCTGCACCATCCGCCTCGCGTCCTCGTCACCGATGAGCTCTGCCGCGAGCTCACCGAGACGGTCGACATCGAGCGACACCGCGCCGCGCTCGGAGAGGTCGCGATCTGCACGCCGCGCGATGAGGTACGCACGCTCCGGATCGAGGCCCGTCACCACGAGCGCTCGCGCCATCAGCCCCTTCGAGAAGGGGACTTCGTCACCGAGAGGCAACGGGAGAGTGTGGCGGCGCTCTCTCACCTCCCGAATTTGGCCATTTCGAGGAGGCATTCGTCAAGGTCCGGCTCGCCGGGGAGCGGCACGATGTCGTTCGCCGCCAGCACGACATCGATGCCGCGGGCCAGCGCCGCCTCCGCGACGACGTCGACCGCGGCCGCCTTGAGCTCGACGACGAACGCGTCAGCGTCGATCCGGGAGAGCTCGTCGTGAAGCGCCGTCCGGCTGGCGAGGTTCGTGGACACGTGCACCACCGATGCGCCGGACGCCGCGACCAATTCGGCGCGGAGCCGCTCAGCCGCATTCGGAGGCGCAGCGCAGAAGTACGCGACGGTGCGTCCCGTCACGTCCGCGAGCGGTCGCGGCCGGAGCTGCGTCGCGACGAGCGCCACGTCGAGGCCTACGACGCTCCGGACGGCATCACGAACCTCGCTCCAGCCGGTACCGGGGTCCGCCATCGTCACGACCACGAGGTCGGCACGAAGCAGGCGGTATGCGTTGAGGTACCCGCCCACGACGGCGGGATCCTGGTGCCCCCCGACGACGGCGACGGTCCGGTCGGTGTCGATCGGCGGAAACGCAGCGCCGCTGCCGTCGAACACGACGAGGTCGGGCTCGAGGTCGATCGCAGCCGCCGCGCCCTCGGCGACGTTCGAGATCGAGACGCCACCTGCGAGCCCTCCCCCGCAGCGACGACACCCGATGGTCGGGACGCCGACCACCGCGGCCGTCTCGAGGTGGTCCGACGCGGCATGACGTCCCGCCCGGGAGAGCCCGACGAGCGACTCGACGGTCGGCGGGACGATGACGACCTCCGGCTCGCGCGGCCCGCCCCTTCCCATCGCGACCACGACGACGCGCCGATCGCGCGCGAGCAGGCGCGCGACGTGGCCGGTGACGGCGGTCTTGCCGACGCGCTTCCCGGTTCCGACGACGGCGATCGACGGGAGAGGGAAGGCCGCGAACGAAGGTGGGTCGAGGCGGAAGTCGGCGCCGATGTACGGGATCCCGAGCGCGAGGACACGACTTGCGAGCGCGAAGCGGGCCACGGGCCCGAGCACCGGCTCGTCGGAGAGATCGACGACGACGTCGGGCCGGTGCGCCTCGATCCCGGCCGTCACATCGGCCACGAGCGGAACTCCGTAGTCCTCGCCACCACGCACCTTCTCCTGGCCTCCGACGAGAACGGCTGCGACGAACTCGTACGAAAGCTGGGCGAGCGCGTCACGGACGACCGTTGGGTAGTGCTCGCCGTCGACGATGGCGAGCGCCCTCACGTGCGCGCCGTGACCTCGTCCTCTATCGCGCCCGTGAACTTCGCGTACTCGAGCGTGTCGAGCGTGAAGGAGACGAGCTTGACCTGCCCGTGGAACGGATGCCGCCGCCAGATGTCGACGCGCTTGCCGTCGATCTCGATGACGTTGTAACAGGGGCGCGTGTTTCCGCGCAGGCGCAGCGACGAGACGGTCCCGGCGTTCACGACGAAGAGGTCCTCGAGCCGCCACACGTACGGCACGTGCTTGTGGCCCGACAGGACGAGCCGAACCCCGGCGCGCTGGAGACACTCGATGGCGTCGCCCGCGTCGTGGACGACGTTCCGCTCGCGACCGGTGCCGGGGACGGGCAGCAAGTGATGGTGGAGGACGAAGATCTTGAGCTCGGTCGGATCCGTCGAGAACTGTTCCTCGATCCACCTGTAGCGACCCCGACCGATCTGCCCGTGATCGAGATCGGGCTCGCTGGAGTCGACCGCGACGATCGTCACCGGCCCCTTGCGCAGCACCGAGTTGCGGTCTCCGAACATCTCCTCGAAGTGCACGTATCCGACGTTTCGAGAGTCGTGATTCCCAGGGATGACGACGAGGGCATCACAGTCGATGCGGTCGAGATACTCCCGGGCGGTCAGGTACTCGTGCCGAAACCCGAACGTCGTGAGGTCCCCCGAGCAGACGACCACGTCCGGTTGGAGCTCGTTGATTTCGCCGATCGCGCGCTCGAGCAGGCTCGCCTCGAAGTACGTCTCGCCGCAGTGGATGTCGGAGAACTGCGCGATCCGGAACACCCGGCAAGTCTACGGCCGATCCGGGGTCGTCCGAGGCGATCGGTACCCTGGCCCAGGTGCGGGACGAAAGCCCCGTTTTCCAGGCATATTGTGGATCCGACCCTCCGCGATTCGCGAATCGCATCGAAGTCGAGTGCGCCAAGATCCTCGACTACTACGGGATCCCGTGGGACTACGAGCCGCACTCGTTCGTGCTCGAACGCGACGCCGAGGGACGAGTCGTCAGCGCCTTCACCCCCGACTTCTATCTCCCGGAGCAGAACCTCTTCATCGAGGTCACGGTCATGAAGCAGTCGCTCGTGACCCGGAAGAACCGCAAGCTCCGTGAGATCCAACGGCTCTACCCGCACGTCCGGGTCAAGCTCTTCTACCGGCGCGACATCGAGCGCCTCGCGCAGCGCTATCGGCTGCGTTTGGCGTCGTAGGGTACGTGGCGTCCCGTCCGCCCACCCGCTCGGAGAACGGCGAGGTCGGCGACGTGTTCCTGACGCGTGCGGAGATCGCCGCGCGGGTCGAGGCACTCGGCGAGGAGATCGCGCACGCGTATGCCGGCCTGGACCCGATCCTCGTCGCGCCGCTGAAGTCGAGTGTCGTCTTCCTCGCCGACCTGACCCGCGCACTCCGGATCCCACACGTCCTCGACGTCATCGAGCTCGCGCCGTACACGGATGGACAGGGAGGCGGCGCACGCCTTCTCAAGGACACCGATGCTTCGCTCGAGGGCCGGCACGTCCTGATCGTCGAGGACGTCGTCGACACGGGCCTGACCCTCAACTTCCTCTGCCGGACATTCACGCTGCGCAATCCGGCGAGCCTCGCCGCGGTGACGTTGCTCGACCGCCCGTACCGGAGGCTCGTGGAGGAGCTGCCGCTCCGATTCGTCGGCTTCACGGTTCCGGACGAACTCTTCGCCGGCTACGGCCTGGGGCTCGAGGAGCGCTGGCGTGCGCTGCCCGATCTACGCCTCGTGAGCTCGATCGCGCTTCCGGCCGCAGCGACCGAGGCGGCCTAGAGGTACGCGAGCGGGTCGACGGCCGTGCCGTTGACCCGAACCTCGAAGTGCAGGTGTGGCCCGGTCGCGTGACCGGTCGCACCGACATACGAGACGGTCTGGCCCTGGGAGACGGTCTGGCCCACGCTCACGGCGAGCGCGGATGCGTGCCCGTAGGCGGTCGAGAGACCGTTCCCGTGATCGATCACGACCAGATTCCCGTAGCCGCCCATCCAGCCTGCGTAGATCACGGTGCCGGCCGCGGCAGCACGATTCGGAGTGCCGGCCGCACACGCGATGTCGATGCCCTCGTGCATGCGCCCCCAGCGCGTGCCGAATCCGCTGACGACGGCTCCGTCGCACGGCCAGATGAGCCCTGCGGACGACGGCTGCCCGCTGCCGGTCGACCCTGCTCGCTCCTGCGCACCCCGGATCGTCGCCGCGAGGGCCGCGCTCTCCGCCGCCAGCGATTCCGCCTCCCGCACGTCTTCCGCACGTGCTTGGCGCGTGCTCGCGAGGGCGCTCTGCTTCAGCGACTCGACCGACGCCAGCCGGTCGCGCTCGGCGGCGAGGCGGTCGCGGGCCGCTCTCGCCTCGGCCGTCCGATCCGCGATCGTCGAGACCAGCTCGGTCTGGAGACGCTTCGTCCGGATCGTCTCGCTCCTCTCCGCCGCGGTCCGCGCTCTCGCATCGGCTACCTGCCGCGCGATGCGCTGGTCCTGGCGGCCGATCCGGTTGAGAAGCTCGACGTTGTCGACGACCTCGTCGAAGCTCGACGCAGACACGAGGAAGGCAAGGACGTCGGGCGGCTCGTCGATGTAGGCGGCGCGTACGCGTGCGTCGAGAATCGCCACGGCCTTCGCGTACTCCACCTCGAGCCGCTCGAGCCGGCGTGTCTGTCGGGCGAGGAGCGCCGCAAGCTCGTCCAGCCGCGCCTGTGCCGTCGCGAGCTTCCCTTCGAGCGTCGCCACGCTCGATCGAGCCGAGTCGACCGCGCTCTCGGCCGCGCTCAGCTCGTCGGCGACGGCAGACAGCTGCGACGTGAGAACACCCTCTTCCGCCTTCGACTCGGCAATCTGAGCCTGGAGCGCCGCGATGCGGGCGTCGACGGAAGCCTTCTGCTCGACCGGGTCGTCAGCGGCCGCCGGTGCGACTGCGATCAGTGCGACGAGAAGCCCGAGGAGGGCCAGCGAGCGCCGTCCCATCCCCTCAGTTTCGTGCATCGGTCGGCGACCCCTCCCCTGCCCCCGCACCGAGTGCCTGCAGGGCGGCAGCGACGTCGCGTCGCAGCGGGCCGACCTGCGCCCGGTAGTCCTCGTCCGAGACGGTTCCCGTCCTGTGGTCGAACTCGAGCTCCTTGAGCGCGGCCAACGCGCGATCACGACACTCGAGCAGCTCGAGCCGTCTCAGCTCGGCCTCGTCGAGCTCCACGAGCTCGTCCGAGTCCGGCTCCGGCTCGCGGAGGAACGGCAGCGCGACCGCGAGGACGCACGCGACGGCGAGCGTCGCGGCGAGCACGAGAGCGAGCGTCAACGCGTCGCGGGGAGACCGACCGCCGATGCGCGCGCGACGAGCCTGCGCTGCTCCCGCCGATCCGGCCACAGCGTGATCAGGGAGCCGAGTAGGAAGACGACCCCGGCGAGCCAGATCAGGTTCACGAGCGGCTTCACGAAGACGCGAAAGTAGATGCTTCCGTCGGGATCGATCTGCTCGGCGATGACGAACAGGTCTTCGCCGGTGAGCTTGTCGCTGCGAATCCCGACCTCGTTCGAGACCTGCTGCTCGATCGTGTACGCGTTCTTCCCCGCCTCGAGCGTCCCCAGGTCGCGATCGCCACGCGTGACCCCCAGCGTCGCGCGGATCTCCGTCGCGTTCGCCCCCGCCGTTTCGTCCAAGCTCCTGTACACGAGGGTGTAGTCGCCGACGCGCATCGACTCGCCCTTGACGAGCTTCGCCTCGGCCACGGAGTCGAACGCGCTCGAGCCCGCGACGCCGATCGCGAAGAGGACGACCGCCGCATGCACGACGTAGCCGCCGTAGCGGCGGCGATTGCGACCGATCAGCGAGGTGAAGGCACCGAACCAGGACGTCGCGCCCAGGGCCTTCCTGGCGCGCGTCCCGCGGGAGAACTCCATGACGATCGTCGCGAGGACGAACGCGGAGAACGTGTACGCCACGAGACCCGGCACCGAGCTTCCGGCTCCGCGCCACATGAGCAGTCCGCCCGTGACGAGCGCGACGACGGTCGGCCAGCGGAACGTGGTCACGAGGCTTCGCACCGACGCACGTCTCCACGCGATCAGGGGTCCGATGCCCATGAGGAGGAGCAGCGGGAGCCCGAACGCACGCAGGAAGAAGTCGTAGTAGGAACGCCCGAGGACGACCGCCTCCCCGCGAACCGCCTCGGAGAGCATCGGGTAGACGACGCCCCAGAGGATCGCGAGGCAGAGCGCGAGCAGCAGCAGGTTGTTGTAGAGGAACGCCGCCTCGCGGGAGATCGGGGACTCGAGCTTCGTGGGAGAGCGGAGGTGCGGGAGGCGCCAGAAGACAAGTGCGAGCGACGCCGCGACGGCGACGGCTATAAAGCCGAGGAACCACGGGCCGATCGAGCTCTCCGTGAACGAGTGGATGGAGTTCACGACGCCGGAGCGCGTCAGGAACGTTCCGAAGAGCGCGAGCGAGAAGGCGAGAATGACGAGCAGGACGTTCCAGACCTTCAGCATCCCGCGCTTCTCCTGGATCATCACGGAGTGGAGGAACGCAGTCGCGGCGAGCCACGGCATCAGCGCTGCGTTCTCGACGGGATCCCACGCGTAGTAGCCGCCCCAGCCGACCTCGACGTACGCCCAGTGGCTTCCGAGGAGCTGTCCGATCCCGAGCCCCGCCCACGCGAAGAGGGTCCAACGGCGCGTCGCGATGAGCCACCGCTCGTCGAGCTTGCCCGAGAGCAGCGCGCCCATCGCGAAGGCGAACGGGACGGTCAGGCCGACGTACCCGAGGTAGAGGAGCGGCGGGTGGGCCAGCATGTACGGGTTCTGCAGGCTCGGCGTCATCCCGGCCCCGTCGGCGGGCGCCGCCTGCGTGACGAAGGGGCTCGCGACCGCCACGAGGAGAAACGAGAAGAACGTCGCGACGGCGGCGAAGACGGGGACGACCCACACGATGAGGTCCTTCGCCCAGGCGCGGTTCAGGCTGACCGCCGCCGCCCCGAACCCCGTGAGGATGAGCAGCCAGAGGAGCAGCGATCCTTCCTGGCCTCCCCAGAACGCCGAGATCGTGTACGGCGTCGGCAACGCGATGCTCGTCGTCCGCGCGACGTACGCGAACGAGAAGTCGTTGCGCAGGAGCGCCGACAGGAGCACCCCGGCTGCGACCGCGGTGGACGCGAACGCGGCCACGAGGGCGTTCTGTGCCGAGCGAGCGAGACGCCGGCGACCGTGATACGCCGCGTGCGCCCCGGCCAAGAGTGCGTACAGCGACAGGCCGAGAGTGACGAGCAGAGCGGCGCGACCCAGCTCAGGCACGGGCTCTCCTCAGGCCGAGTCGGTGCTCTTCGGCGCGTACTTCGACGGGCACTTCGTGATCATCGAGCCCGGCTGCGCGACGAACGTTCCCCGCTCGACCTGCCCGTTCACCACGACGTGCCGGCCCACCTTGAAGAGATCGGGCACCGAGCCCGTGTAGCGAACGGTGACGGCCGCGGCCGAGCTTCCGCCGATGTCCTTCAGCTTGAAGCGAAGGCCGGCGGCGTGCGCATCGCCGCGGACGGGGCCGACGACGACGCCTGCGAGCTGCACCGCCCCCTTGTGCCCGGCAAGCTCGCTCGGGGAGACCGACGGGTTGCCGCCGCCCGCGATCGAGGTGTAGAGCAGGAAGACTGCGAGAACCGAGGCGACCGAGAGCGCGATGACGAGGCGCGCCGGATTGGCCCCAGCCCGATGAGCACCCCGAGCCACGCGTGCAGTCTAGCTCCGGCCGGGGCGAGCCCCGAGGAAGCAGCGTCAGGCGGCCTTTTCGGCCGCGTCCCACTCGGACGCGCGGCGGTCAGGCATCCGGTATCCGTGGTCGAGGCAGAGCGCCCCTGGGGACTCCTCCGTGAGCGCGTCGCAATACCCCTTGCCGTACGCGGCCCGGATGAACGCCGCGACGATCTCGAGGCTCCAGTCCGACACATCGACGGCCTCGCGCCAGAGATCGGCGAGCCGGAGGTCGATGTCGAGCTCGAGCAGATCGATACGTGACGGGTCGATGGCCACGTTTCGAGCGTACGGACCCTGTCGGACGGAGCTTCGGGAGCTACTGCTCTTCGGCCCGCACGGTGAAGGGCATCGTCCAATCCTCGCGGGAAGCGCCGTCGATCGTGAGTCTCCACTCGTAGCGACCCGGCTCGAGCGGTAGCGGCGTCGAGTTGACGGCAACGGGGAAATCGAGCGGCGTGCCGGGCTTGAGACCCGGTGGCCGACCGACCTCGAACTCGCCTCCGAACGCCACGACCTGATCGGAGTCTTCCTCGTCGCTCTCGAACCCGACCGGCACGCCGTCCGAGTCCAGGAGCTCGACCGAGAACGAGTGGCGCGTGTTGGCTTGGTCCCAGGGCACCTGGATCAGCAGGCCGATCCCGAACGACGCCGGCTCCGGCCCGGTCTGCGACCAGCCCCCTCCCACGATCGTGAGCTTCCCGTCCGAGACGACGGCGTAGTCGGCCAGGAGCATGTTCGCCTTCACGGTCAGTAGGCAATCACATCTCGCTGTCTAGGATCGAGGCATGGCCTCACGCATTCGTGTCGGCCCGGCGCGCATGCCGTCGCGTGATGCACCCGAGCAGGCAATCGCGACGCTCCTCGAGCGAGGCTACTCCGCGTGCGAGATCGACTTCGAGAGCGGATTCTGGATGGACTACCCGTTCGCCGAGCGCCTCGGCCAGCTCGCCCGCGAGCACGACGTCGCACTCTCCGTGCATGCGCCGCTCTTCGGCTTCATGGGCCACCTCGAGCCGGAAGGGCGCAAGTTCACCTCGGCAGTCGGCGCGCTCGACCGCAGCGCTGGGATCGCGGCCGCGACCGGCGCCGAGCTCGTCGTGTTCCACCCCGGGTTCCTGCTCGGGCGCAGCCGCGAGGACGCGATCGATGCAGTGGTCGATCAGCTCGGGACCCTGCGCGAGCGGCTCGAGAAGAAGGAGCGGGCCGTGCCCTTCGGCATCGAGGTGATGGGGCGTGTCCGCGACCTCGGATCGGTGGACGACGTCGTCGAGGTAGCGCGTCGCCTCGAATGGGTCCGCCCGGTCCTCGACTTCGCCCACATGCACGCGACGAGCGACGGCGCATTCCTCGAGCCCGAGCCGTTTCGCGAGGCCCTGGAGCTCGTCGACGCCGTCCTCGACGACCGCGCGCCGTTCCACATCCACTTCTCCGACATCGCGTTCGCGAATCGAAACGAGACGAAGCACCTGCCCTACGGCGAGGGAACGCTCCGCGTCGATCCTTTGCGGGACGCACTCGCGTCGTTCGAGCGCGCCGCGACCGTGATCTCGGAGTCGCCGGACGAGAGCTCGAGTCAGGCGATTCGCGCGGTACTGGAGGGCTCGGCGGGCACGAGCTCGGCGATGCGTGACTCGACGGCAGCCGCGTCGTCGTCGCGGTTGCGAGCTCGGTAGAAGCGCGCCAGCCGCTCCAGGATCTCCAGCTCGAGGATCACGTAGCCGCTCGTCACGGCATCGAGCGCGTTGCGGTACATCGCCTCGGCCTCGTCGTCCTGACCGCGTGCCGCCAGGACGGCGGCCTGGGTCCGGCCGACGGTGAGGCCGAAGTGGACGTCGTCCGGCCGGGACATGCTCTCGAGCTCGCCGGCCAGCCGCTCCGCCTCGTCCACCTTCCCGAGGAACGCCAGCGTCTCGGCGAGCGCAGCGTAGAGATCGGGTAGCACGCCGCGGTCACCACGCGTCGAGGTGATCCTGAGCGCCTCGCGGTAGAGCTTCTCGGCCTTTCGGTAGTCCTGGCGGTACCAGGCGACCTCGCCGAGCCGCGACAGGGCGACGGCCATCCCGGGCTCGTTCCCGAGCTCGCTCGCCGTCTGCCGCACCTCCTCGAAAACGGTCTCCGCCGCGTCGCGCTCGCCGCGCACCGCAAGAAACCAGCCGTACGAGAGCGTTGCTCCGAAGCGCGCACGCACGCTGCCGCTCTCGCTCGCGAGCTCAAGCGCTCGGGTGAGGAGAAGCTCGGCCTCGTCGAGCTCGAGCCGGAGGATGTGCGTCTGCGCGAGAACCTGGGCGGCGATCGTCTGCAGGTCCTTCCGACCCGCGTCCATTGCGAGCGCGTACGCGCGCTCCATGAACATGACGACCTCGTCCATGTCGCCGTGCCAGGCGCCGATCGTCGCGCGGACGATCAGCGCGTCGAAGCGCGCGACGAGATCGTCCTCGCGCGCGAGCAGTCGAAGTGCCTCGTCGACGAGCTCCTTCGCGCGCGGAGGATCCCCGTCACGCTTGAGCGCGGCCTCGCCGAGCGCGGTGAGCGCAAGCGCCTCGGCGACCGAGTCGTCGAGCTCACGCGCCTGATCGCGCACCTTCGGCATCTCCACCTGGATGGTCGCGAAGTCCTGCAGCCGCCACGCCGCTCGCGCGGCGACGTAGCGGGCACTCAGCGACGGGCGGAGCTCGATCGCGCGCACACCGAGCGCGCGTGCGTTCGCGTACGCCTCGCGCGCGATCGACCGCTTCGCGGCCTTCACGAGCGCCGACGCCGTCTCGGCTGCGAGGTCCTCCGGAGGCGCCCCCTCGAGCTCCGTGAGGAACTCCACCGAGCGGTCGAGGTGGTAGGCGCGGATCTCGACGAGCTCCTCTCCGGTTCGCTCCGCGAGCCACTCCGCGAAACGCGCGTGGTACTGCGCCCGGGCGAGTTTCGCCAGGCCCGTGTATGCGACCTCCCGGATCAACGCGTGCTTGAACCGATACGCGATCTCCCCGGAGATCGAGGAGCGCGGCTCGCGCAGGAGGAACTCGCGCTGGAGAAGGTCGTCGACCAGCTCGTCGTGGCCCTCGACATCGGGCGAGAGGTGCTCGAGCGCGCCACTCCAGAACACTCGGCCGATCACCGACGCGCGCTGCAGCAGCGTCTTGGCGGCCGGATCGAGATGGTCGATGCGTGCGGCGATCAGCGCCTGCAGAGTGTCCGGGACGCGATCGGAGGCGTCGCCGGCTCCACTCTCGACGAGCATGCGAATCGTCTCCTCGACGAAGAGCGGATTCCCCTCCGCGCGGTCGATCGCGTCCTGCGGGAGCGATCGCGGCCGCTCGCCGGAGGCGCCTGCGAGCTGGCTCAGGAGCTTCTCGACGAGCTCGGCGCTCTCGTCCTCCGACAGCGGATCCAGCTCGATCGCGGTCGAGCGCACCCGGCCTCCTCCCCACCCGGGACGCTCGTCGAGAAGCTCCGGCCGCGCGAGGCAGATGATGAGCATCGGCGCGCGGACCCAGTCGGCGATGTGCTCGATGAGATCGAGGAGCGGCGGCTCCGCCCAGTGGATGTCCTCGAAGAGGAGGATCAGCGGCTGGACGTCGGCGATGCCTTGCATCACTTCGCGCGCGGCCCAGGCGATCTCCTGCTGACTACGCTCGCCTTCGAGCGCCTCCATGAGCCCCGAGGCGAGCCCGAGCACGTCGGCGACGGCATCCTCGGCGCAGCACTCCCTGAGCTTCTCGAAGGCCTCCTCGAGCGGGTCGTCGTCGGAAATCCCGGCGGCGGCCTTCACCATCTCGCCGAGCGGCCAGTACGTCACGCCCTCGCCGTATGGGAGGGCGCGCCCCATGAGCACGCTCGCACGCTCGACCCCGTCGAGGAACTCGCGCGTCAGGCGGCTCTTCCCCACGCCGGCTTCGCCGTAGATCGTGAAGAGGTGCGCACGACGATCTCGCAGCGCGCGGTTGAAGGTGTTCTCGAGCAGCTCGAGCTCGGCGTCCCGTCCGACGAGCGGCGCGCGCGGACCGAGCGGACGCCCCGAGCCCTCGAGCATGTCCACGACGCGCCACGCCCTGAGCGTCCCGTCGATGCCTTTCAGCTCGAGAGGCCCCGCATCCTCGACGACGAGGCATCCGGCCGCGAGGCGGTAGGCCGTCGGCCCGACGAGGATCTCGTTCGGCCGGGCCGCGCTCTGCAGTCGCGCGGCGAGGTTGACGGCCTCGCCGGTCGCGAACGTCGAGTCGTAGCCCTCGACCACGACCTCGCCCGCCTCGATCCCGATCCGGGCCTGGAGGTCGAGATCCTCGACGGCATCGCGGATGGCCAGCGCAGCTCGTGTGGCACGCTGGGCGTCGTCCTCGTGCGCCTGCGGGATCCCGAAGGCCGCCATCACGGCGTCTCCGGCGAACTTCTCGACGAACCCGCCGTGCTGCGTGACGCACTCGGACACCGTCTCGAAGAACTCGTTCACGCGGCGGCGCACGACCTCCGGGTCGGCGGCGGTGACGAGGCGCGTCGAGTCGACGATGTCGACGAACAGAACGGTTGCGAGCTTTCGCTCCACGTGTGAAGTGTAGAAACGACGCCCGGCGCCTCGCCCATCCCGGCGCTCTAGCATCCCCTCGGTGCTCGATCCATCCGTCTTCAAGGCCTACGACGTGCGCGGGATCTACCCGACGCAGCTCGACGAGGACGGCGCGTATCGCATCGCGCGCGCCTACACCCAGCACTTCGAGCCCCGATCCGTCGCGGTCGGTCACGACATGCGCCTCTCCTCCCCCGGGCTCGCGGCAGCTGTGATCGAAGGCATCGCGGACGCAGGCGCGGACGTTGCGACGCTCGGCCTCGTGGGAACCGAGATGCTCTACCACGCCGTCACGGAGCTCTCGCTCGACGGCGGGATCTGCGTGACCGCCTCGCACAACCCCAAGGAGTACGCGGGCATGAAGATCGTGCGGCGCGGCGCGCTTCCGGTCGGCGGTGACTCGGGGCTCGCGGAGATCAGGGCGCTCGCCGAGTCAGAGCTCGGCGAGTCGAGCGGCCGGGGCTCGGTGACGGCGAGCGACGTGTGGCCGAGCTACGTCGCGAAGGTGCTCTCCTTCGTCGACGTGGAGGCGATCCGGCCCCTGAAGGTCGTGATCGACGCCGCCAACGGGATGGCCGGCGTCATGCTGCCCCCGATCCTCGAGCGGCTTCCGCAGCTCGAGGTCGTCCGCTGCTACTTCGAGCCCGACGGAGCCTTCCCGAACCACGAGCCGAACCCGCTGCTCCCGGAGAACCGCGAGTTCATCGTCACGAAGGTGAAGGAGCAGTCGGCCGATCTCGGCGTCGCGTACGACGGGGATGCGGATCGATGCTTCTTCGTCGACGACACGGGCGAGTTCGTGCCCGGCGACTTCGCGACCGCGCTTCTTGCGCGCTCGATCCTCGAGCGCTCCGGCCCGGGCAACGTCATCTACGACGTGCGGGCGAGCTGGGCCGTGCCGGAGACGATCGAGCGGGCGGGCGGCACGCCGCTCGTGAACCGCGTCGGGCACGCGTTCATCAAGCAGCGCATGCGCGCCGACGACGCCGTCTTCGCCGGAGAGGTCTCCGCCCACTACTACTTCCGCGACTACTCGCAGGCGGACACGGGCGTCGTGCCGTTCGTCGTCATGCTCGAGCTCGTCTCGAAGAGCGGCCGAACGCTGTCGGAGCTCCTGCGCCCCTTCCGCGAGCGGTTCTTCCTCACCGGCGAGATCAACACGCCCGTCGCAGACGTGCCGCTGAAGCTCCAGGAGCTCAAGGAGCGATACGTCGCCGAAGGCGGTCGCGTCTCGCATCTCGACGGAGTCTCGATCGACTTCGACGACTGGCACTTCAACGTGCGCCCGTCGAACACCGAGCCTCTCCTCCGGCTGAACCTGGAAGCGCTCTCCGAGAGCCTCATGGTCGAGAAGCGCGACGAGGTCCTCGCGCTCATCCGCGCGTGAGCCAGGTGCCGGAGCTCGGCCGTGTCACCGACCGGCGCCCGCCCTTCAAGTACTCGGCGCTCACGCGCGTGTGGTTCTCGGACACGGACGCGCAGGGCGTCGTCTACTACGGCCGGTATCTCCCCTACTTCGACCACGCACGCACGGAGTACCACCGGCACCTCGGCCTCCTCACCACGACCGAGACCGAGTTCGTCATGCGAGCGTCGAGCGTCGAGTACCACGCTCCCGCACGCTTCGACGACCTGATCGAGGCGTTCGTCCGGGTGAGCCGGATCGGCAGGACGAGCATGACCTACGAGTGCGCCGCATATCGCCTCCCGGACGACGCGTTGATGGTCACCGCCACGCAGACGCTCGTCCTCATCGACCGCGAGCGCCGTGCTGCGACCCCGGTGCCCGACGCGCTGCGCGCGTCGATCCGGGCGCTCGAGGGGGACGACCTCACGGAATGACCCAGCTGACGGTTCGTGTCGAGGAACTGCTCGAGCGAAGCGGCGAGGCGGACGACGTGCTGCGCGCCGTCGTCTCGGCCCTCGTCGACGAGCCGGGAATCGCGTGGGCCGGCGTCGCCTTCGTCGAGGAAGGCGAACTGGTGGTCGGGCCCGCGTCGGGCGAGCCGAGCCCCGAGCACCGGGCGCGCGTCCCGATCGCCTTCCAGGGATCCACGGTCGGCGAGCTCTGGATCGACGGAGCCGTTCCGGCCGAGGATCTCCAGCACGTCGCGGCGCTGATCGCACCGCTCGTCCTCATCGGCTGGGACACGGGCGGCGAGGCGTGGGAGCCGTAGCCGGGCGATCGCGTCACCCGATCGAGGGGTGATCGCTCGATCGGGTGGGGTACCTCGATCGAGGGCTTGAATCACCCGTTCGCGTGACTACAAGGAGATTGGGGAGAGGGGAAGGGAGCCGCGCGCTCGTCCTCTCGGGACGGGCGCGCGGTATTTTCGCGGGGATTCCGCTGGACTCGGTACGGCCTGGCTCGGACGCGCGAAGGGCCGGCGCGAGCCGGCCCTTCCACGTGAATGCCTGCCTGAGACTTCCCGCCTAGGCGCGAGGAGCTGCGAACCACGGTGGTGGCCCGCGAGGGTAGCCGGAACCCGGCCAGAACCTGTGCCGGAAGTCGCCGGGTCCATGGAGCTCGCCGTCGACCAGCGACTGCATCCTGTCCTTCAGCTTCGACGTGATCTCCGTCGCCTGGGCCTGCGTGATCCGCCCGTCCGCGACCGCCTGCTCGATCTTCTTCGACTCGGCCGCGACGATCGCGGCGACGAGCCCGGAGACGCTCTTGCCCTTCTCCTTCGCGATCTCGGCGAGCGTCTTGTCGTCGAGCGCCTCGCGCAGATCGTCGAGGCTCATGCCGAGATACGACGCGGCTGCCGACATGACCGTCGACGGGCCGCGATCGCGAAAACCGTGCGGGCCGAAGGGATGCCCTCCGAGGCCGCGTCCGAGCCCGTGCAGTCCGAACAGGGACGGATAGTCGCCCGAATCGATCCTCTCCTCGAGCGCCTTCGCCTGCTCCTTCGTGAGCACACCTGCGTCGACGGCGGCGTCGATCCTGTTCTTGAGCGCCTGCTTCAGAGCCTCGGAGAGCGCTTCGGGCTTGACCCCGAGCTGCTTCGCGGCGTCATCGATGACGGCCTTGCTCTCCTCCTGTGGCGACAGGATCCGCGAGGCGGCAACGGCGCCCGCGGCTCCGAGGCCGACGACGAGCGCGGCGACCGCGAGGCCGGTGGCGCCGAAGGTGAGCTTCTTGCTTCGGTTCATCTGGCGCATCACATCATCGCCGACTAAGAGGCCGATGAGAAGAGGCTAAGAAGAGCCCGCGAACGTGAGCACCATCCGCGTACCTCCACCGTCCGCGTGCTCGGCCACGACCTCGCCGCCGTGTGACTCGGCGACCTGCCGCACGATCGCAAGCCCGAGCCCGGACCCCGGCATCCCGCGCGCGGCGCGCGCTCGGTAGAAACGGTCGAAGACGTACGGAAGGTCTTCGTCGGCGATTCCGGGGCCGTGGTCGCGAACCACGAGTTGCCCGCCGCGCAGCGCGACCTCGACGTCCGAACCAGGGGGGCTCCACTTGGCGGCGTTGTCGAGCAGATTCCCCACTGCTCGCTCGAGCGTGGCCGGCACGCCCTGCACGGTCGTCGGCTCGAGCTCGACGACGTACGTCACCTCCGGCCGGTTCCGGCGCGCTCGCTCGACCGCGTTCGAGACGAGATGGTCGAGACGGACGTCCTCGGGCTCGCTCACCTGCTGCTCGGCACGCGCGAGCTCGATCAGCTCGGCGATGAGCGTCGTCATCTCGCTCAGCTGCTCGACGACGTCCGCGAGCAGCCGGCGACGCTCGTCGGGCGGGAGCGTCCTGTCGCCCGCGAGCACCTCGATGTTCGTCCGGACACTCGTGAGCGGGGTCCGCAGCTCGTGCGAGGCATCCGCGACGAGTTGGCGCTGGGCGCGTGTCGATTCCTCGAGCGCGGCGAGCATGGTGTTGAAGCTCGCCGCCAGACGGCTGAGCTCGTCCTTCCCCTCGACGTCTATCCGTTCGGAGAGGTCCTGCGTCTCGGAGACGCGTTCGACCGTCGTCGTCAGGCGCGTGACGGGAGTGAGCGCGGTGCGGGCGACCACGAGACCGAGCCCCGCCGCGATGACGATGCCGCCGAGCGCGACGAGGATGAGGTAGAGCCCAATGCGGTTCAGGGACTGCTCGACCTCGTTCAGCGGCCGCGAGACCTGCACCGCCGCGCCTGGGCCGTACGCGAACGTGAAGACGCGGAGGTGCGCGCCGTCGACCGTCGTATCGCGCCAGAACGCCGCATCGTCTCCCCTGGCGACGGCCTTGACGTCCTCGTCGACCGGGATCTGCACGTGCTGCCGCGGCGGCACGAGCACGTCGCCGTCGGACTTCACGAGCTGGACGTACCCGCGCGCCTCTCCGAACTCGGGTCGGAGCCCGAGGTACTGCTTCCCGTCCGGGGTGCTCACGATGGTCAGCTGCTGGACCGAGATCTCCGCGGCCCGATCGCGAAGCGCTGCGTCAACCGGTGCACGAAGCTGCTGGCGCGCAATCACGTAGACGAGGATCGACGCGACGATCACGGCGAGCGCGACAGCCGCGGCCGAGCCGACGGCGATACGTGCCCGGAAGCTCACGTCAGCTTTCGCGCAGCGCGTATCCGACGCCGCGTACCGTGTGGATGAGCCGCGGCGCTCCGTCCTCCTCGGTCTTGCGGCGCAGGTACCCGATGTAGACGTCGAGCGAGTTCGAGCTGGGACCGAAGTCGTAGCCCCAGACGCGCTCGAAGATGACGGAGCGTGTGAGCACCTGCCTGGGATTCCGGAGGAAGAGCTCGAGCAGCGCGAACTCCGTTCGCGTGAGGTCGATCGCCCGCTCGCCGCGGCGGACCTCGCGGGTACCGAGGTCGAGCTCGAGGTCGGAGAAGCGCAGCACGTCGTCGCTGCCGTCTCCGTTCCCGGCGCGACGCAGCAGCGCACGCAGGCGGGCGAGCAGCTCGGCGAGCGCGAACGGCTTCGGCAGGTAGTCGTCCGCCCCCGCGTCCAGGCCGGCGACCCGACTGTCGATCTCCGCGCGGGCCGTGAGCATCAGCACCGGCACCTCGTTCTGCCCGGCGCGCAGGCGGCGGCACACTTCGAGCCCGTCGATCCCGGGCATGAGGACGTCGAGGATCATGGCATCCGGATCCGCGGGTCCGGACAGACGCTCGAGAGCCGACTCGCCGTCCTCGGCAAGGTCGACGTCGTATCCTTCGAGCTCGAGAGCGCGCCGGAGCGACTCGCGCACCGCACGCTCGTCGTCGACGACGAGAATCCTCATTTCAGGGCGCATTGTGCGTGCCGAGGCGGCTCGGAGGCTGTGGTCTTAGCGACTTCTTAGCCGGGCTCGCGCCGATCTCCGCGGCCGCGCTGCCGGCTTCGCCAGACTGAGGGGACGCACGGTATGGGCAAGCGACCTCGCACAGCGTTCATCGTCGCCGTTGTGGCGGCACTCGTCCTCGGGCTCGGTCTGGGGGCGGCAGCCTTTGCCGTTCTCGACGACGGTTCGACGACGGTCGTGCGCCAGGTGACAGTCGAGACGTCTGCGCCCGTCGCGCGCGCCCAGGTGCCGATCGGCGACATCTACGACAGCGCGTCCAGGGCGCTCGTCGAGATCGCCGCGTCCGGAGGATCGGCGCTCGGCTCACAGACGAGCTCCCAGGGCTCGGGCTTCGTCTACGACGAGGACGGCCACATCGTGACCAACCAGCACGTCGTCGCAGGCGCGTCGAGAATCGCGGTCAGCTTCTGGAATGGCACCGAGCTCGCGGCGACACTGGTGGGCACCGATCCGTCCACGGACATCGCCGTGATTCACGTCGACGCATCTCGCCCACTCCTCGAGCCGCTGCGGCTGGGCGATTCGAGCGCCGTCCGAGTCGGCGACCCAGTCCTCGCGTTCGGCAGCCCGTTCGGGCTGGAGGGCACCGTGACGAGCGGGATCGTGAGCGCGCTGCACCGCCAGATGACCGCGCCGAACAACTACACGATCACGAACACGATCCAGACGGACGCCGCGATCAACCACGGCAACTCCGGCGGCCCGCTCGTCGACGGGAACGGCCGCGTCGTCGGGGTGAACGCGCAGATCGAGAGCGAGTCGGGAGGATCGGACGGCGTCGGGTTCGCGATCCCCTCGAACACGGTCCGGTCGGTGGTCGACCAGCTCATCGCGACGGGCAGGGCCCGGCACGCGTACCTCGGGATCCGCATGACCGACACGCCCGACGGCGTCGCCGTCACGCACGTCGTCCCCGGCGGGCCGGCCGAGAAGGCCGGCGTCCGGGCCGCGACCGGCACGGAGGTCGTCGACGGCGTGGAACGCCCGACGGGTGGGGACGTCGTCGTCGCATTCGACGGAAACGACGTCACGTCGTCGGTTGCTGTCCAGAACGCGGTGGACACGCACCGCCCAGGCGACGTTGTGTCGGTCACCGTGCTTCGGAACGGCTCGCGACACACGCTCCGGGTCACGCTGGGAGTCCGACCGTGACCCCGGTGTCCAGGCCGGACCTGGACGAAGGGCTAGTGTCGACATCCGACAGTAGGCCTGTATCCTCCGACGTGGGAAGTTCTTGACACTGGGAAGCAGGGGCGGGAGGTTCGTGATGGGTAGAAGTCGGTCGTCTGCGTACGTCTTCGCAGCCGCATACATCGTGCTGGTCGTCGGGCTGTTCCTGGCGCTCGGCGGGGCCGCGTACGCGCAGTCTCCGTCCTCTGCCACGGACCAGTACGGCAACAAGGTGAAGGGCGTGCAGGTCTCGGCCACGGCGGGCGCCAGCACCGCTTCGGATGGCGACGCGCTTCCGAACACCGGTCTGTCACTCCTCGGTGTGGTCGTCGTGGGTGGCGCGCTCGTCGCAGGCGGCCTCGTGCTCCGGCGCCGCGAACAGCGCAAGAACTAGGCACGCGCCACATCAATCGCCCGGCAGCCCCTCTTCCCGGGGGTTGAGTGTCCGAACGCGCCGATACGCATCGGCGCGTTCGGCACCTTGTGCCACCTGTGCAACGCGCAGCCAGGCCACCCAACTCCGTGGATCGGTCGCGACCGCGCCGCGATACGCCGCGAGTGCTGCTTCGCGGTCGCCCAATCCCGCTTCCGCGTCCCCGAGCACCAGATTCGGCTCGGCGGACCAGAAGAGCAGCGCCTTCGCCCGCCGTGCGTCGTCCCGGGCCTCGCTCCAGTCCCGCCGCGCGACAGCTTCACGACCACCGAACAGCGCCTGGTTTCCCACCAGGCTCCACACGGCCGCGATGCTCAGAACGCCGGCGGCCAGTGTGAGGGTCGTGCGGACACGCGAATCCATCAGCCTTCGCCGACCGCGCTCGGCCGTGACGAGCCCGGCTGCGCCGGCGAGGAGAGCGGTCATCGTCACGCCGACCATCTCCCAGTGCCAATCGACAGCCGAAGCCGCTGTCCAGGCAATGAACGCGCCGAACGCCGCCGGCACGAACCGAGCTCGGCGCGCCGCCATGGCACCGATCGCCAGCGCGGCCAGCGTGCCGAGAAGCAGCACCAGACCGACGACACCAAGCTCGGTGAATGTCTCCATGTAGAGCGAGTGTGCGTCGCGAACGACGAGGGATGTGCGGCGGTGCTGATACCAGAGGTACTCGAACGTCCCCGAGCCGTTGCCGACGATCGGTCGTTCGCGTGCCGCATCCCAGGCGACGCGAAGCTGCTCGCTGCGTCCGTTCCCCGAGATGCTGAAGAGCCGGCCGTTGAGATCGACGCCGCTGCTCGTCGGATCCGAATTGAAGCGATCCCGGGCGTGCTCATAGGCTGCTCGGGGCCCACCGGCAAGCGCCAGCGCTCCGACGACTCCGGTCAGAGCGACGAGTGCGAGCCCGAGCGCGAATCGTCGTCGCCCGCGTTCGGAGACCGGGACCTGTCGCGACGCCCACCGCGCACCCGATGCTGCGACCGCGGACGCGGCGGCAGCGATGCCCAGCACGATGGCGAGTCGGTGGCCTTCTCGCTCCAGCGAGCTCGCGGTGGCTCCTTCGCGCGTGAGCGCATCGAGGCTGGAGGCGTATGCGACGCAAAGCCCCGCCGGAATCGCCACGACGAGCGTCGTCCACAGCAGGCGAATGCGTCGTGGGTCGAGAATCACGGCGGCCGCGAAGCCGATGGCAAGTGCAAGCCAGGCGCCGCGCGAGAACGTCAGGTAGAGCGTCACGAGGCCGACGGGCAGCGTGACGCCACCGGCGAGCGCGAGCAGGTCCCGTCGCGCGTGAGCGACGAAGCCGAACGTCAGGAGCACGCCCATGGCGGCCAGCAGTCCGAGCGAGTTCCAGTAGCCCAGCGGTGCTGCAAGCCTGTTGGATTCGATCGGCTGAGCGTCCGTGTGGAAGTGATCAGGGATCAGGCGCGTACAGAGGGCGTACGTACAGATCAGCGTGACACCGAGCGCCGCGCCGCCCAGCACGCCCGGCGCGTCTCCACGGCGCAGGACGAGCGCGACAGCGAGGGCGAGCGCGACGTAGACGAGCACGCGTTCTATCTCGCGAATGGTTGCGGCGGAACTGATCGACCACGTGGCAGACAGGGCGAGCCAGAGGCTGTACGCGACCACGAGCGCCGCGAAGGCCGCGCGCATTCGTCCTGGCGTCTCGACCCTGTCCAGGATGAGCAAGATGGTCGTCGGGACGAGAAAGGCCAGCGCGATCCAGCCCCACGACTGCGAGAAGTAGCCGCCTTGGCTGACGTTGGCCGCGGTGACGATCGTCGCAACTGCAGCAGCAACCGCCCACGTCCGGCGAGTTCGCGTGAGCTTCATCGAACGACTCCGGCGTTCTCCGTACGCTGTGGTCGGCAGTGAGACATCACGTCGGCACCTTCCTGGTGGTCATCGGCCTCGGCGTCCTTGCATGGGCCGCCACCGTGTACCTCTGGAAGGACCCGTTCACGACGGCCTACACAGCCTACGAGCAGCGCAAGCTGGCGTCGACGCTGGACCAGCGGTTCGAGACCTGGAAGCCCGCTCGCGAGCCTGCGGCGCACGAAACGCCCATGCCGGCCTCACCGACGAAGCCTGCGCTCGCGAACGTCCGGCCCGACGCACGCCGGTTCCGCCTCGAATCGAAGGAAGGGGACGCGATCGCGCGACTGAAGATCCCGCGCATCCACCTGAGCGCGGTCGTCGTCGACGGGACCGGTGTCTCCGATCTGCGGCGTGGGCCGGGCAGGCACCTCGAGACGTACATGCCCGGAGAGCGCGAGCTGGTCTACATCGCCGGCCATCGCACGACGTACGGTGCGCCGTTCGGGCGAATCAACGAGATCCAGCCTGGCGACCTGATCACGATGGAACTCCCGTACGCGACCGTCGTCTACCGCGTCAACCGGCATCGCATCGTGGACGACAACGACCTCTCCGTCCTGAAGACGCACCATCACGAGCAGCTCGTGCTGCAGGCCTGCCATCCGCGCTTCTTCGCAAGTCAGCGCTACCTCGTGTACGCAACGCCCGTCTCGATCACGCAGCGCGGCTAGATTCGGCCCATGCCCGACGGCTGGCGAAGCGTTCGCCTCGACGAGATCGAGCCGATCTCAGTCGTCTCCGACACCCTCATGTGGCGACCCGTACGCCGGACACTGGACGTCGGTGCATTCGGCATCAACGCGTACGTCGCTCCGGACGCAGGTGACGACGTCGTCGAGAGGCACGACGAGAAGTCGCTCGGCCACGAAGAGCTCTACGTCGTACTCACCGGGAGGGCGACGTTCATGCTCGACGAGGAAGAGCTCGACGCTCCCGCCGGAACGATCGTGTTCATCCGGGAGCCGAGCGTCGTTCGCTATGCACGTGCCGAAGAGTCCGGCACGCAAGTGCTGGCGGTCGGTGGACCGCGCGCCGGCATCTACGAGCCGTCACCGTGGGAGGATTTCTTCGCCGCAGCACGCCACCGAAATGCCGGCGACTACGACGCCTATCTCACGGAGCTCGAGGAAGCGCTGGAGCGGCGGCCCGATCATCCCGCGACGCTCTACAACGTCGCGTGCGCGGAGGCACTGGTCGGGCGTCCCGACGAGGCGCTCGCCCACCTTGCCCGAGCGCTCGAGCTCAAGCCCGAGTGGGAGGAAATGGCTCGGAAGGACCCGGACTTCGCGTCGCTGCGCGAGCGTGCCGACTGGCCTGTCAGCTCGGCGTGACGCGGTAGGCGTCGAAGACCGCGTCGAGGTTTCGAAGTGCCGTGAGGAGCGAGCGAAGCTCCTTCACGTCCCCCACTTCGGCCGTGTACCAGTTCCGCGCCATGCCGTCCTCGACCGTGCCGCCGTACGAGACGATGTTCGCGCCGTGCTCGGCAAACGTCCGTGCGACGTCCTCGAGCAACCGCGCACGATCCCACGCGTCGACCGCGATCTGAACGAGGAAGCCCGCCGAGGCGCCCCCTTCCCACTCCACGTCCGTGAAGCGCTCCGGGTTGCGCTGGAGCGCGCGTACGTTCGGACAGTCCTGGCGGTGCACGGTGATCCCGCGACCCATCGAGATGTACCCGACGATCGTGTCGCCAGGCACGGGCGTGCAGCACTTCGCGAGCCGCACGAGGACGTCCTCGACGCCGGTCACGTGAATGCCGACCCGATCGCTCGCCACGGCCTTGCGCGCGCGCGTCGGCTTCGTCGTGACGACCGGCTCGGATGCGACCTCGTCGGTCTTCAGTCGCTGGATGACCTTGTTGACGATCTGCGTCGGTGACAGCTTTCCCGCTCCGAGCGCGACGTAGAAGTCCTCGGCCTTCTTGAAGCCCGTCTCGCGGATGACCTGCGCGAGGACGCTCGATCCCTGCAGCTTGCGGTACGGCAGCTTCTGCGCCTTGAGCGCCTGGTCGAGCAGGTCGCGGCCCTTCGCCTCGGTCTCTCCGCGCGTCTCGCGCTGGTACCACTGGCGGATCTTGTTGCGGGCGCGTGACGAGGTGACGAGCGCGAGCCAGTCGCGCGACGGGCCGCGACCGGACTTCGACGTCAAGATCTCGACGAAGTCACCGCTCCGCAGCCGGTAGTGCAGGGGCACGATGCGGCCGTTGACCTTCGCGCCGACCGTCCTGTGCCCCACATCCGTGTGCACCGCGTAGGCGAAGTCGATCGGCGTCGCGCCGGACGGGAGCACCTTCACCTCGCCCTTCGGAGTGAAGACGTATACCTCCTCGGAGAAGAGATCGGTGCGCAGTGAGCGCATGTAGTCGCCCGGGTCCTGCTCCTCGGCCTGCCACTCCATGAGCGACTTCACCCATGTGATCCACTCGTCGTCGGTCTTCGTGGCGCGACCGCGCTTGTACAGCCAGTGCGCAGCGACCCCGTACTCGGCCTCCTCGTGCATCTCCCGCGTGCGCACCTGGATCTCGAGCGGCTTCCCCTCGGGACCGATGACCGTCGTGTGCAGCGACCGATAGCGGTTGAGCTTCGGCATCGCGATGAAGTCCTTGAAGCGTCCGGGCATCGGCTTCCACAACGAGTGCACGAGGCCGAGCGCCGCGTAGCAGTCGCGCGTCCCCTCCTCGCCCGAGCGCTCGCAGATGACTCGGAGGGCCGTGAGGTCGTAGATCTCGTTGAACTCACGGCCGCGCTTGGCCATCTTGTCGTAGATCGAGTAGAGGTGCTTCGCGCGGCCCGTGATGTCCGCGGGCACGTCGGCCTTCTCGAGCTCGTCGCCGAGGATCTCCGCAGCCTTCTCCGCCTGCTCCTCACGGTCCGCACGCTGGTCGGCGACCATCGCCTTGATCTCGGCGTACTTTCGTGGATGTAGCGTCTGGAACGCGAGGTCCTCGAGCTCCCACTTGAGCGCGTGGATGCCGAGCCGGTGCGCGAGCGGCGCGTAGACCTCCAGCGTCTCGCGGGCCTTCTGCGCCTGCTTCTGCTTCCCGAGGTACTCGATCGTCCGCATGTTGTGCAGGCGATCGGCGAGCTTGATGAGAATGACGCGGACGTCCTGCGCCATCGCCACGATCATCTTGCGGTAGTTCTCTGCCTCCGCCTGCTCGCGGCTCTGGAAGCTGATGCGCGTCAGCTTCGTGACGCCCTCGACGAGCTGCGCGACGTCCGCGCCGAACTCCGAACGGAGCTCCTCGACGTCGGCGTCCGTGTCCTCGATCACGTCGTGCAGCAGCGCTGCGGCGATCGTCTGCTCGTCGAGATGGAGCTCGGCGCAGATGCGTGCGACCCCAAGTGGATGGTGGATGAACTCCTCGCCGGAGCGCCGCGTCTGCCCCGCGTGCGCGCTCTCCGCGTAGTCGAACGCGCGACGCAGGAGCTCCTTGTCGACGTCCGGGTTGTACGCCTCGACCTCGGCGATCAGCTCCTCGACGAGGTCTTCGCGATGGCGCCTGGCGTCGAGGACGGTCATGAGTTCAGTGTACTGAGCGTCGTTTCGGCTCCCTTCCCGGCGGGAAGGAGCGACCTCGGCGCCCCCGAACACCGACGGTCCATGCCCGGTCTCCGTCACTGGTGGCGTCGCCGACGCGCCCGACGGCTCGCCGTCGCCATGCGCGATGCGCTCGTGCCGTCACGCCCCGGGCTCGGCTGAGCTAGGCCGCACGCGGGAGCGCCGAGTCGCCGAGCAAGGCTCTGAACGCCTCCGACTCGAGCAGCTGACGACGGCCGGCGCCGTCCTCGTCGAGCGCGAGCTCGGCGAAGACGCGACGAGCCTCCGGCGTCCACTCGGGCTCGCCGCGCCGCCAGAGGTCGGCGAAGGACGCGCGGAGCTCCTCGTATCCCTCGGCCGTGTCGAAGATGCGCCGGACGACGAGCTGCGGTGCGACGGTTCCGTTCCAGTGGTTCTCCTTGAGCCGGAAGGCGACGTCGAACAAGCCGACGGCTCGGAGACGGTCGATCTGGGAGCCCTGCCCGAAAGCGATCGCCGATCCTCCGTCGCGACCGTGCTGCCGGACGCGGAAGCGCAGGTGCTTGCCGTCGCCGACGGTCGACGGCGTGACGGCCTGCGCCGCCGGGACGAGCAGCGTGACGTCCGGGTTTCCGAGACCGAAGGGCGCAAGTCGCCCGAGCTCCTCGGCGAGGTCGAGCGTGAGCTCGCGCGCGGAGACGACAGCGTCGATCTTGACGACCTCGAACAGGTCGTCTGCCAGGATGTTGGCGTCCGCGTGCGCGGCGAAGGCGTCGGCGAACGCGGGGATCGCCTCCTCGGCGATCGACAAGCCTGCAGCCGCACGGTGGCCGCCGAAGCGCTCGAGATGAGCGGCGCACGCGGCGAGCGCGCCATGGAGGTCGAAGCTCGGAATCGAGCGCCCCGAGCCCTTCCAGCCGTCATGTGAGCGCGTGATGAGCACGATCGGCCGGTGGAACCGCTCGACGAGCCGTGACGCGACGATGCCTATCACGCCCTCGTGCCAGTCCTCGCTCCAGAGGACGTAGCCGCGGCGGCGGCGGCTCGGCTCCGGCATCGACTCGACCGCGGCGATCGCCTCGCGCAGGATCCGATCCTCCACGGCCTGACGATCGCGGTTCAGCTCCTCGAGCGTGTCCGCATGACGGCGCGCCTCGCCGGGGTCGTCGGTCAGGACGAGCTCGAGAGCGACATCCGGTCGGCCCAGCCTGCCGGCTGCGTTGATTCGGGGAGCGAGACGGAAGCCAACCGCGCCGGCGTCCACCGTCGCGGGATCGACGTGCGCGCTTCGCATGAGCGCCTGTAGACCAGGGCGCGAGGTCGAGGCGAGGGCGCGCAGCCCTGCTGCCGCCAGGCCGCGGTTCTCGTCCACGAGCGGAACGACGTCCGCGATCGTCGCGAGTGCGACGAGATCCAGGCTCCGCCTGACGACGGGATGCTCCGGGCCGAGAAGTGCCTGGCCCAGCTTGTGGACGACACCGGTGCCGCACAGCTCGGGGAACGGGTAGCCCGAGGGCCGCGTCGCGACGATCGGACAGTCGGGAAGCGTCTCGCCGGGGCGATGGTGGTCGGTGACGATGACCTCGAGCCCGCGACTCGTCGCTGCGGCGACCTCCTCGACCGCGGTGATGCCACAGTCCACCGTCAGAACGAGGCCGACGCCCTCGTCGGCGAGCCGAGCGATCGTGTCGCGCGAGACCCCATACCCCTCCTCGAAGCGGCTCGGGAGGTGCCAGCGGACGTTCGCGCCGAGCTCGCGCAGATAGAGGACCGCGACGGCCGTCGCGCAGATGCCGTCGACGTCGTAGTCGCCGTGGACGCAGATCTGCAGATCCGCCTCCACGGCCGCCCGAATGCGCTGGCACGCGACCTCCATGTCCCCGAGGGCGAAGGGGTCGTGCTCAGCGAGCTCGGCGTCGAGGAAACGCCGTGCGTCCGCCGGATCGCCGTAGCCCCGCCGAACGAGAACCGACGCGGTCGTCTCGCTGACGTTCAGCTCACGCGCGAGGGCGCGCGCTGCTCGCGCGTCGAGGGGTGCGATCGTCCAGGAGCTCGTCACGCACGATGACGGTACGGAGCGCGTCGGACGCCCTCACGAGGGACGAGGCCCCGACGCGTGCGGCCGTGAAGCAGCCTCTTTTCAAGGTCTTCGCGCGATCGAGGCTCGCACTCGCGGATTCCTACCCGCGCAGGAACTCAGTGCTGCGAGCGGCGGCGCTTGAACGAGTCGACGATGACCTTCACCCACAGGACGACGAGACCGACCGTGGCCCCGACGACGACGACCGCGATCGGCGTGTAGTACGCCATCCGCTCGAGCGAGTGGCGCGTCACGGCCGCTCCGACGAGCCAGATCGCGACGACGACGACGACCATGACGGCCCACAGGCGACGGTCTTGCATGCCGGAAGCCTAGATACCCTGAGCCACATGCTCGCCGCGAACTACCGGTCCGGAGACGACTTCGTCGTCGAGTTCCTCGGGCACCGGTTCGAGTTCTCGGCAACCGACTTCGAGGAGCGCGTCATCGGCGCGGCCGTCCGGATCGAGCTCATCGGGACGAACGACGTCGACGAGGACGAGGCCGGCGATCTCGTCGAGCTCGTCGCGGACGGGCGCATCGTCGATCCGCGCAGCGGGCTGGGCCTCTACCTCGTTCGTCACTGGGAGCGCGTGTCGCTGCAGAACGGCGAGTCGCTCGTCTACTGGCTGCGCAAGCTCGTGTTCCGTGGCGCCTGGCTCGACCACCGCGTCAAGGAAGGCCTACTGGACGTGTCCTGGATCGACGACACCGGCGACTTCGGCTATGCGGAGCCGCAGGGCGGCAGGACGCTGCTCGAGCTGGCGCCCGTCCCCTCCTGGGCCGAGCTGCAGTACCGCGGCTGAGCTTCGCGACGCCAGCGCCTCGCATACAGCGTTTCGTGTGCCTCTTTCTGCGAGATCGTGACGAACGAGGAGCGCGCGGCCGTCAGTCGCTCGCGACGAACCCGAACGGCCGCTCGGGATCGAGCGCCGACAGCTCGATCGAACGGACAGCTCCGATCGGGACGATGAAGCACCTCGGCTCGTCTCCGGTCTCGCGGTGCGGAGTGAACGAGAAGAACCCGAAGCCGGGATCCGCGGTCGCCGTCGCGAGCGTATGGCGGGAGCCGTCAGCGAGCTCGATGCACACCTCCGCCTGCTCGAGGCCGTTGTCGGTCGCGAACGTCTCGACCATCCGCGTCAGCTTGCTGATGAACTCGTCGAGTGGGCCGGCCACGCCCGGCGTCCAGACGTACGTCGACATCAGAAGAGCCCGTCCGCACGCTCGGCGCCGATGTGCTCGCGCCCGAGCTCGGTGATGACGCGTCCGCGCGGTGTCCGCTGCAGGAAGCCGAGCTGAAGGAGATACGGCTCGTAGACGTCCTCGATCGTGTCGGGCTCCTCACCGAGTGAGACGGCGAGCGTCGACAGCCCGACCGGCCCACCGCCGAACTTGTGCACGATCGCCGAGAGCAGGTCACGATCGACGCGCTCGAGCCCGGCCTCGTCGACCTCCAGCAGGTCGAGCGCCTCGCGCGTCACCTCGATCGTGACCGCACCGCCGTGGCGCACCTCGGCGACGTCTCGGATGCGACGAAGGATCCGGTTCGCGACGCGGGGCGTTCCGCGTGCGCGACGCGCGACCTCGTCGGCGGCCTCGTCCGCGATCTCCACGCCGAGGATGCCCGCCGACCGCCGGACGATCGTCGCGAGCTCACCGCGCTCGTAGTAGCCGAGCCTGAACGTCATGCCGAAGCGGTCGCGGAGCGGCGTGGTCAGCAGTCCGGTTCGCGTCGTCGCGCCGACGAGCGTGAACGGCGGCAGGTCGATCGTGAGCGTGCGCGCACCCGCGCCCTGCCCGACGATGATGTCGAGCCGGAAGTCCTCGAGCGCCGGGTAGAGGATCTCCTCGATCGCGCGGTTGATGCGGTGGATCTCGTCGACGAAGAGGACGTCCTTCGGCTCGAGGCCCGTGAGGATCGCGGCCATGTCGCCCTTCCGTTCGAGCGCCGGCCCCGCGACGGTGCGGATGCCGACGTCGAGCTCCTCGCGGATGATCGTCGCGAGCGTCGTCTTGCCGAGGCCTGGCGGTCCCACGAGGAGAACGTGGTCGAGCGCCTCCTCCCTCCTCTTCGCAGCCTCCAGCGCGATCTCGAGCTGTTCCTTCGTACGCTCCTGGCCGATGAAGTCGTCGAGCCGGCGCGGCCGCAGCGACTGCTCGACCTCCTCGTCGCCCTCGCGCAGGACCGGAGCCAGGAACTGGCTGGTCACGCGGCGCTCCGTAGGGCCTCGCGGACGCGCTCCTCAGCCGGGAGGCTCGGATCGACGCCCGCGAGCGCCTGCTCCGCCTCGACGAGCGAGTAGCCGAGCTCCACCAGCGCGTCGCGCGCAACGAGCTCGCGCGGCGCACCGGCGTCGGAGACGGGAGCAGCCTCGACGACGGAGCCCTCGAGCTCGAGGACGATGCGCTCCGCGGTCTTCTTGCCGATGCCCGGGATCGCCTGGAAGCGCGCCGAGTCCTTGAGCGCGATCGCGCGCTGCAGCTCCTCGGGCGACGTGCTCGACACGACCGCGAGCGCGACCTTCGGCCCGATGCCGCTGACGCCGAGCAGCTGGACGAACAGCGCGCGCTCGGCGGAGTCCGAGAAGCCGTACAGCTGCATCGCGTCCTCGCGGACGTGCAGGTACGTCTCGACCGTGACCTCCGCTGCTCCGTCCGCTCGCCGCAGCACGCTTGGCGTGGCGCTGACGAGGTACCCGACGCCGCCGACGTCCAGGACGAGCCCCTCGGCCGTTCTTCCCGCCGGCACTCCGCGAAGCCGCGAAATCATCGCGCGATCCTCGCGAGCGGCGACCCGAGCGCATGGCAGATGGCGACCGCGAACGCATCCGCCTCGTGCGACGACGAGGGCTCCTGCTCGAGGCCGAGGATGACCCTCACCATGCGCTGCACCTGTCCCTTGTCAGCGCGCCCGTACCCGCAAACCGTTTGCTTGACCCTGGCCGGCGCGTGCTCCGCGCATTCGACTCCGGCCCCGGCGGCCGCGACGAGCACGGCGCCGCGTGCCTGCCCGACGGAGAGCGCGATGCGGGCGTCGGCACCCACGTAGGACTCCTCGAGCGCGACGGCGTCGGGCTCGTGCTCCGCAATGAGCTCCCGGACTCCCTCGAAGATCGTCAGCAGCCGCACGTCGAGCGGCTCCCGCGCTGACGTTCGCCAGCAGCCCGACGGCCCCGCCCGGAGGCGCCCGTCGCTTCCGTGGACGATCCCGTACCCGCACGTCGCCGTCCCTGGGTCGATGCCGAGGACTTTCACGTGTGGAAGGTACGCGGAAGCCCGGACGGCCTCCCTCAGCGGCCGTGAGGCCGTGCTAGCTCGAGCAGTTCTTGGTCGTCCAGGTGCTGACTCGGTCGGCCGCGGCCTGCACGTCGGGGCCGATCGAGTTCGACGCCGCCTGGAGCTGCTGGAGCTGCTCGGCAGTCGGGACATCGCCGGGCTTGTACCCGAGCTCCTTGATCTTCGTCGCGAACTCGCCGTACGCGGAGGCGATCGTCTGCACGTCGGCGCGGATCTCGTCCGGCACCTCGTCCACGTACTTGCTGAACTCCTCGATCTGCGGCGAGACGTCCTGCCCGGTGCTCGCGGCGCCGACGGCCGCGCTCAGCCCGACGTACGCCTTGACCAGGCTCTGACAGTCCTCCGACGTCCAGTTGAACGCGCCTGCGGTCGTGTCCGCGGAGGTCGTCGTCTCGTCCGTCGAGGTCTCGGTCGTCGTCGTCTCGGATGTGGTGGTCTCCGTCGTCGTCTCCGTCGTGGCAGCCGACTCGTCGCTGCCACCGCCGCAGCCGGCCGCGACCAGCGCGAACGAGCACACGAGAAGAGCGAGCCACCGCATGGCGCGGGAGCCTAACAGGCTCTCAGATCAGATGCTGTTCGAAGAACCCGACGATCGCGTCGTAGCAGCGCACGCGGTTGCCGAGCTTCAGGACGTCGTGCCCCTCGTCCTCGAACACGAGGTAGTCGACGTCGCGTCCGAGACCGCGCAGTTGGTCGACCACGTCGCGGGACTCCCGCTCGATGACGCGAGGATCGTTCTGGCCCTGGATGACGAGCAAGGGGCACGAGATGTCGGAGATGTGCGTCTTCGGCGAGCGCTCGGTCAAGAAGTCGGCGTCCTTCTCGGGGTCTCCGACCGCGAGGGCGAAGTACGGCTTCCAGGTCTCGGGAATGCGGTCCATGAACGTGAACAGGTCGTACGGCCCGAACATGTCCACCGCCGCACGCCAGAGCTCGGGATGGCGAGCTGCAAGCGTGAGCGTCATGTAGCCGCCGTACGACCGGCCGACGACGGCAGCGCGCGAGACGTCGACGCGGCCGTCGCTCGGGAGCACCTGGGTCATCGCGTGGACGTGGTCGAGTCGGTCGAGCCCGCCCCAGTCACGGTCGACGCGCTTCGAGTACTCGAGCCCGTATCCGGTCGAGCCGCGGGCGTTCGGGACGAAGACCGCAAATCCCTCGAGCGTGAGGATTTGGATCAGCGGCATCGAGAACCACGCAAAGTCCGGACGCTCCTGGCTCTGCGGTCCGCCGTGGACGTAGTAGACCAATGGGCGCGGCCCGTCGAATCCGAGCTCGGGCGACGGCAGGTAGAGCCGGGCCGAGACGCGGAGGCCGTCGTGGGACGCGAACGACGCGTCTTCTCCCCCCGACAGCAGATCTGCCCCGAGACCGAGCGCTCGTTCACGCGTCAGGGTCGCCGGTGCCGAGCCATCGGCCGGCAGCACGTGGAGCTGCGTCGGGCTCGTGGCAGTGCAGAACGCAGCGACCGAGCGGCCGCTCTGCGGGTCGAAGTGGATCCCGTGGAGGACGCCGCCCGCAAGCTCTCCCTGGCCGACGAGCACGCGCTCGACCGTGAACGATCTGGCTCGCTCGTCGAACGACCCCGCGTACACCCACGAGCAGCCGTCGATGTTGTACGTCAGCGCATATCGATCACCCTCGAGCGAGTCGAGTCGCTCGAGCTCGCCGGTGCCGCCGTGCTCGAGGCCGGCGATCGTGACGGGCTCCAGCTCGCCGGGCCGCGAGAGATCGAGGAACCCGAGCGATCCCGCGTCGTCGAAGACCGCCGTCGTCACGAGCACACCCGCGCCGCTGGCGACGCCGTATGCGGAGCTGAAGCCCGAAAGGGGATACGTCGTGTCGGCGGCACGTTCCTCGATTGGCGTCCCGTGGAGCATCCGGCGCTCTCCGGCCTCGTCGATCTCGTAGAGCACGATGTCTCCCATCGTGTATCCGTCCATGAAGACGACGCGCGAGTGGTCCGGCGACCAGGCGGCGACGTACGCTCCGTACGGGCTCTGCCAGAGCGACTCCGCCTCCCGCGTTCGGAGATGGAGGCGAATCGCGGTCGTCAGGGACTCTTCGCGGGACTCGACGGCGAAGTACGCGATCTCCGACGCGTCGTCGACGTCGATGAGGTGCGACCTGCCCCCGGCAAAAGTGGCGGGAACGAGCAGCTCGGGAAAGCCGCCGTCGATCGGGATCACGTGCGGGACGTAGTTCTCGTCACCGTCCGCGTCCAGCATCACGAGGATCTGCCCGAGGCGAGGAAGGACGTGGAAGAGATGGCCGCCGACGAGGTCCGGGTTCTGAAGCGCGATCTGCGGCGGCAGCAGCGGCTCGGGTACGCCGCCCGAGGCGTCCATCGCGTACAGGCTCAGGTGGCCCGAGAGGTTGGAGACGAAGGTGATGCGGTCGTCGGCGAGCTGCGGCTCCACGAAGAGGCGCGCAGAGAGGAGCGCCTCGATTCGGTCCGCACGCTTGCCCGCAGTTTCCGCCGCCACGATCGCCACAGGTCCTAAGAGGCTACCGCCTCCAGCACCTCCTCAGGGATGTCGAAGTTCGCGTACACGTCCTGTACGTCCTCCGTGTCCTCGAGCCCTTCGACGAGACGCACGATGCGGCGCGCGGTGGACTCGTCCACGACGGCGACGGTCGTCTTCGGGACCATCGCGAGCTCGACCGACTCGATGGCGAACCCACCGGCCTCCAGCGCCTCGCGCACGGCCTTCAGCTCCTCGGGCGCGCTCGTAACGACGAAGCTCGAGGCGTCGCGCTCGACGTCGTCGGCACCTGCATCCGCGGCTACGAGCACGAGCTCGTCCTCGTCCGTTCCGTCCGCGCCGACGAGGACCACTCCGCGGCGCTCGAACTGCCAGGCGACCGCTCCGGTGGTTCCGAGGTTGCCGCCGTGCTTCGTGAACGCGTGCCGGACCTCCGACGCCGTTCGGTTGCGGTTGTCCGTGAGCGCCTCGACGAGGACGGCGACGCCGTCGGGGCCGTAGCCCTCGTAGACGACCGTCTCGAACGCCGACGCCTCGGCGTCTGATCCCGCGCCCTTCGCGATCGCGCGCTCGATGTTGTCCTTCGGCATCGAGTACGAGCGCGCCTTCTCGATGGCGTTCTGCAGCGCGAGGTTGGCCGCCGGGTCGGCACCGCCCTCCTTCGCCGCGACGATGATCGCCCGTGAGAGCTTCGAGAAGAGCTGCCCGCGCTTCGCGTCCGCGGCGCCTTTCTTGTGCTTGATGCTCGACCACTTGCTATGCCCGGACACCGCTCGCCTCCTCGACCAGGGTCGTGAACAGCTCGTGGACGCGCAGGTCGTCGGTGAGCTCGGGATGGAACGACGCGAGAAGGAAGCGCCCGTCGCGCACGAGGACGGGCTCCCCGTCGAGCGTGCCGAGCACCTCGACCGAGTCACCGAGGGTGCGGATACGCGGCGCACGGATGAAGACTCCTCGCAACGGGATCTCGTCGCCTGCGAGCTCGACATCCGCCTCGAAGCTCCTCACCTGGCGCCCGAACGCGTTGCGGTCGACCACGAGGTCGACGACGTCGAGATGGTCGCTGTCGAGCACGATCATTCCCGCACAGGTCCCGAGCACCGCACCCGGGAACGCGCGGATCGCATCGTCGAGGCCGTAGATGCTCGCGAGATGCAGGATGGTGGTCGACTCGCCGCCCGGGATCACGAGCCCGTCCAGGCCCTCGAGCTCCTCGGGGAGCCTGACCTCGACGACGTCCGCGCCGAGCTTGCGCAGCGCCGCCGCGTGCTCGCGAAACGCACCCTGAAGCGCGAGGACGCCGATGCGCACCGGCCGGCTCATCCCGGGGCTACCAGCCGCGGACTTCGAGGCGCTCGTCGTCGGCGAGCGAGCTCGAGGAGATCCCGACCATCGGCTCACCGAGGCCGGCGGAGACGTCGGCGAGCACGCGCGCGTCGTCGAAGTGCGTCGTCGCCTCGACGATCGCCTTCGCGCGGCGCTCGGGGTCGCCGGACTTGAAGATGCCCGAGCCCACGAAGACGCCGTCCGCCCCGAGCTGCATGCAGAGCGATGCGTCCGCCGGGGTCGCGATGCCACCTGCAGTGAACGTCACGACGGGGAGTCGGCCGTTCTCCGCGACCCAGCGAACGAGCTCGTACGGCGCGCGATGCTCCTTAGCGGCGGCGTACAGCTCCTCCGCGCGCATCGTGCCGAGCGCGCGGATCGCGCCGAAGACCGACCGCATGTGCGTGACCGCGTTCACGATGTCTCCGGTTCCCGCCTCGCCCTTCGTACGGATCATCGCGGCCCCCTCGGAGATGCGCCGCAGGGCCTCGCCGAGGTTCGTCGCACCGCAGACGAACGGCACGGTGAAGCCCCACTTCTCGACGTGGTGCTCGACGTCCGCCGGCGTAAGGACCTCCGACTCGTCGATGTAGTCGATCTCCAGCGCCTCGAGGATCTGTGCCTCCGCGAAGTGCCCGATCCGGCACTTCGCCATGACCGGGATCGAGACCGCTTCCTGGATCTCCTTGATCTTCTCGGGATCGCTCATGCGCGCGACCCCGCCGTCGCGACGGATGTCGGCGGGCACGCGCTCGAGTGCCATGACGGCGCAGGCACCGGCATCCTCGGCGATGCGCGCCTGCTCGGCATCGACGACGTCCATGATGACGCCGCCCTTCAACATCTCCGCCAGGCCCGTCTTGACCCGCAGCGTCCCGTACTCGGCCACGGTCGCAGTCTAGCCAGGTCGCGATGCCGGCCTTCCTGTGGATAGCAGGGCCGCACTTCTCCGAATTTGCGGCTTTCTCGGTGTGGAAATCCGGTGGAGAAACTCGTGTCCGTCCGCACGATGTGAAATAGGTACGGGCTACCGGCGCGACTCCTCTCCCCGCAGGCGCACAGCCTGGCCCCGAAGTTGCGCCGCTTCGGCAGGGGGCCCGCCCACCCGGGTCCTTTGCGCAGATCCAAGAGCCCCGCAACGCGGGGCTCTTGGATCGCGAGATCCCTGAAGCGCGACTGCTTCGCAGTCGCTGGGTCGCTGCGACCGACGAGCCGCACACGTCGTTCTCCAACAGCACGAGAGCCCGCTCTTCGCAGGCTCTCGTGCGAAACCGCCCGACCGCGACCGGCGAGCCGCTAGGACGTGCTCTCGGCGAGTACCTCAGACTGCGGTTGGTCGACGATCCGGATGTACGGCTTCGGCGACTCCCAGCCGTCCGGCCAGATCTCCTTCGCCTCGTCGTTCGAGACCGACCCGGCGATGATCACCTTGTCGCCCTGCTGCCAGTTCACCGGAGTCGCGACGCGGTGCTTCGCCGTCAGCTGGAGCGAGTCGATGACGCGCAGCACCTCGTCGAAGTTGCGACCCGTCGTCATCGGGTAGACGAGCACCAGCTTCACCTTCTTGTCGGGGCCGATGACGAACACGTTGCGGACGGTCTGGTTGTCCGCGGCGGTGCGGTCGGACGCTTCGCCGCCCACCTCGGCCGGGAGCATCCCGTAGAGCTTCGAGATCCGGAAGTCGTCGTCGCCGATGATGGGGTAGTTGGGCGCGGTGCCCTGGGTCTCCTCGATGTCCTTGGCCCAGCCTTCGTGGTCGCCGGTGGGATCGACGGACAGCCCGATGATCTTCACGTTGCGCCGGTCGAACTCGGGCTTGATCTTCGCCATGTACCCGAGCTCCGTCGTGCAGACCGGCGTGAAGTCCTTCGGATGCGAGAACAGGACCACCCACGAGTCGCCGATCCAGTCGTGGAAGGAGATCTCACCTTCGGTCGTCTGGGCGGTGAAGTCGGGGGCGATGTCGTTGATCGTCAGTGCCATTCCTCCTCCTTCCGGAGGCCACAGCCTCCGCGTTCCAGCGCGCAGGACCTCCCCCGCGCCGACTGCATACGAGACGCCTCAACGCGCGTCGCGTCCCCATTGTTCCAGCCGGGAGGCTCCGGGACGACGGGAAGTCAGAGATCCCCGATGGCTCGACCGTCACCCTGGCAAGTAGGCTCTCGACTCGTGACGGTGCAGGAGTGGGTGGACGCGTACGCGAGGGCGTGGTCCGAGCGTGACGCCGACGCGGCAGCCGCGCTCTTCACGGCCGACTCGAGCTATCGGGATCACCCGCTGAAGGAAGCACACACGGGCCAGGCCGGCGTGAGGGCCTACTGGAGTGAGGTCACCGCCACGCAGGACCGCGTGGATGTCCGGATGGGCGCGCCGATCGAATCCGTGGACGGACGACGAGCGGCTGTCGAGTTCTGGGTGCGGATGCTGAGCAGCGGTGCGGAAGTCGCCGTCATGGGGATCCTCTTCCTCCGCTTCGACGGCAGCGGGCTCTGCGAGGATCTGCGGGAGGCCTGGTTCTTCGAGCCGGGCGACCACGCGCCGCATCCCGGCTGGGGCACCTGAGCGCAGAACGACGAGCCGAATCAGGTGGCCGCCACGGGTCTTCCGGCGAAGACCTACGCCGCGCGATCGTCGGCCGGGGCAGCGCGATAGACCGCACCCCGCCAGGCGACGGCCTCGGCGCCCATGCGCACGAGCTCGTCCGGCCGACAGCCGAGCCCGCGCAGGTAGTCGAGAATCGCTTCCTGGGCCGTTGTCGCTTCTCGGAACGCGACGGTCTGGCGTCCGGACGTCACCGCGTAGTTCCTGTACATCGCCTCCCCCCTATGCGCCTACCCTCAGAACCGTACGAGTAGACCGCGGCGCGTCAACACGCGACTTCTTCAGCTGACAGGGCCGGCGCTTCGAAGACCGCATGGGATTGGCCGTGGCTTGCGCAGGGTACTAGGGGCGTGAGTCCAACCAGCGAAAGGAGCCAGTTGTGCCAATCTGGGCGTGGATATTGATCATCCTGCTGATCGTGCTTCTCCTTGGTGGCTTCGGCTACTCACGAAGGTAGAGGAGGACGATCGTGCTGACTCGTTCGAGAACCAGCCAAATGGACAAGGCCAAGAAGACCGTGTCGGATGTCGCCCGCTACGCCCAGGAGGTTGCGAAGGATGAGCGCCTGCGAGCAGATCTGAGCGCCGCCATCGGCCATGGCTCGAAAGCGAGCGAGCGTCTGAAGAAGGACATCGAGGCGGGCGGCGCCGTCTACGCGCGCCTCGCGTCCGACACGAAGCTTCGCAAGAGCCTCCGGGCGATGCTGGACGACCTCGACACCGCGAGCGACCGAATGCGCCGAAAGAGCAGCCACCGGCTACGCAAGATCCTGCTCCTCATCGGCGGTGCGATCACGACCGCCATCGCAGTGCCGAAACTTCGATCGTGGATGCGAGACGACGGCATTCGGGACGAACGCATCCAGACTTCGAGCGACTACTAAGGGGCAGGTCCAGAGAGACTGGCAGCGCCCCGTGCAACGCAGAGCTGATCGGAGCCGGGTAGGCGGCCCACTCGCACCTCCGGCAGACAAGGGCAACGCCCACGACCGGTGAATGCTGCAAGCAGTGGGCCCGCCTGGACTCGAACCAGGGACCAACCGATTATGAGTCGGCTGCTCTGACCAGCTGAGCTACGGGCCCGCGGACCGAGCGTAACGGACGCCTTCATGCGAACGAGCCGAAGATCGCGCGTGACGGCACCTAGCTG
>DASUFC010000001.1:0-8994 GCA_036274755.1 Gaiellaceae bacterium | reverse complement strand
CTCGGCGTGCCTGCACGTGACGACCGAGACCGCGAACCTCGTGCGGACGCTGCAGGCGGGCGGGGCGGACGTGGTGCTCTGCGCGTCGAACCCGCTCTCGACCCAGGACGACGTCGCCGCAGCCCTCGTCGACGAGTACGGGATCGCCGTCTTCGCGATCAAGGACGAGGACAACGACACGTACTACCGCCACATCGAGGCTGCGGTCGACCACCGGCCGCACCTGACGATGGACGACGGCGCCGACGTCATCGGTGTCCTGCACTCCGCCCGACGAGAGCAGCTCGGCGACGTCATCGCCGGGACGGAGGAGACGACGACGGGCGTCATCCGGCTGAAGGCGCTCGAGCGCGACGGGAAGCTCGGTTTCCCCGTCATCGCGGTCAACGAGGCGCGCACGAAGCACCTCTTCGACAACCGCTACGGCACGGGCCAGTCGACGATCGACGGGATCATCCGCGCGACGAACGTCCTGCTCGCCGGCAAGCGCTTCGTCGTTGCCGGGTACGGCTGGACGGGCCGCGGCGTCGCGATGCGCGCGCGCGGCATGGGTGCGCACGTGATCGTCACCGAGGTCGATCCGCTGCGCGCCCTCGAGGCGGCGATGGACGGCTACGAGGTGCTCCCGATGGAGGTCGCGTGCTCGATCGGCGACCTCTTCTGCACGGCTACGGGCGACAAGAACGTCATCACCCGGGCGCACATGGAGCGCATGAAGGACGGCGCGATCCTCGCGAACACGGGCCACTTCAACGTGGAGATCGAGATCGGCGCGCTGCGCGACCTCGCGGTGGAGACGCGCGAGGCTCGTGCCTTCGTCGACGAGTACACGCTCGCCGACGGCCGACGCATCTACCTCATCGGCGACGGACGTCTCGTGAACCTCGCCGCCGCGGAGGGCCATCCCGCGCTCGTGATGGACATGTCGTTCGCGAACCAGGCGCTCTCGGCCGAGTGGGTGATCCAGAACGCCGCCACGCTCGAGCGCAAGGTCTACGACGTGCCGAAGGACATCGACGACGAGATCGCCCGGCTGAAGCTCGAGACGATGGGCATCTCGATCGACCAGCTCACCGAGGAGCAGGCGAGGTATCTCGCCTCGTGGGACGAGGGCACGTAGTCTCCGCGCCCGCGTGTTGCAGAGCACGACCAATTCGACACACCGCCGACGCCCACTCGTGTGGGCGTCGGCGTTCGTCCTCGTTGCACTCCTCTCGACCCCCGCAGCTGAGGTCACTCCTCTCCGACGGGAGCGTTGACGCGGCTCGCACGGCTGTGGCTCACGTTCGATCCTGCGAACGTGTGCGTTCTCGGCTGAGCGGGACGTAGGCTCAGGCCGTGTCCTCCCGCGACCTGACCCCGGAGCGCATCGTGCGCCTCGAGCACGACGCGGTGGTCATCCTCGACCAGCGGCGACTTCCGGACGAGGAGGTCGAGCTGCGGTGCGTGTCGTCGAGCGAGGTGGCATACGCGATCCGCACCCTGGCCGTGCGCGGGGCTCCCGCAATCGGAATCGCCGCGGCGTACGGCCTCGCGCTCGCGGCCGCACGAGGAGAGGACATCGACGACGCGTACGACGTTCTCGCGTCGGCGCGCCCCACCGCGGTCAACCTGCGCTGGGCGCTCGACGAGATGCGCGACGACCCGACGCCCGAGCGGGCGCGTTCTCTCCACGGGGAGGAGGTCGAGCGCTGCCGCCGCATGAGCGCCTACGCCGCCGAGCTCGTCCCGACCGGTGCCCGGCTGCTGACACACTGCAACACCGGCGCTCTCGCGACCGGGGGCTACGGCTCCGCGCTCGGCGCGGTCCGTGCCGCATGGGAGGCGGGCCGCGTCGACCACGTCTGGGTCGACGAGACCCGGCCGCTTCTGCAGGGCGCGCGCCTGACCGCGTGGGAGCTGGACGCGCTCGGAGCTTCGTTCTCCGTGATCGTGGACGGGGCGGCGGCGTCGCTCATGGTGGCCGGCGATGTGGACGCCGTCCTCGTCGGCGCCGACCGGATCGCCGCGAACGCCGACGTCGCGAACAAGGTCGGTACGTACGCGCTCGCGATCGCGGCGGCGCATCACGACGTCCCCTTCTACGTCGTCGCCCCGACGTCGACGCTGGACCCGCGTGCGTCGACGGGCGGCGACATCCCGATCGAGGATCGCGATTCGACCGAGATCACGGAGCGCTTTCCAGCGCGAAACCCTGCGTTCGACGTCACGCCGGGAAGCCTTGTCGCGGCCATCGTCACCGAGCTCGGCGTGCACCGCGCACCGTACGAGACCTCGCTTCCGAGGGCGGTTGGGAGCCCCTCGTGATCGATGTCGATCGCGAAACCCGCGCACTTCTCGACCGGTTCGGGTTCGACGAGTCGTTGTTCGAGGAGCTGCGCGCACGCGTCGCGGCGGGTGAGCTCTCCGCGGAGACCAACGTCGTCCGGGGGACGATCGAGCCGCCGGACGCCGACGAGATCACGCAGTTGCCCGCCCCTGGGGACGCCGCGTACGCGGAGACACGGTCGGCGGGACTCGACGCGCTCGAGAGCAGAGCGGTCGCGCAGGTCGTGCTCGCCGGCGGCATGGCGACGCGCTTCGGCGGCGTCGTCAAGGCGGTTCTCACCGCGGTGGACCGGATGAGCTTCCTCGAGGCGAAGGTCCGGCAGACGCAGGCCCTCGAGGAGCGCCTCGGGTGCCGTGTCCCTGTCGCGCTGATGACGAGCTTCGCGACGGACGACGCGATCCGCGCCCACGTCGCCGAGCGGAGGCTGGGCGACCCGCTCGTCTTTCACCAGTTCGTCTCGCTCCGGCTCGAGCCGACCGGCGAGCTCTTTCGCGACGACGTCGGGCGGCCGTCGCTCTACGCGCCCGGTCATGGCGACCTCTTCCGTGCCCTTCGGGGCTCCGGGACCCTCGCCGCCTTGCGGGACTCGGGCGTCCGCGTCGTCACGGTCTCGAACGTCGACAACCTCGGCGCGCGCGTCGATCCGGTCGTCCTCGGGGCTCACCTCGTCTCGGGAAAGCCACTGACGTGCGAGGTCGCGCGCAAGGAGGGCGACATGGGCGGCGCGCCGGTCCGGATCGACGGGAAGCTCCAGCTTCTCGAAGGGCCCCGCTTTCCGCCGACCTTCGATCAGGCACTGACGCCGGTCTTCAACACGAACACGGCGCTCTTCGACATCGACGCCCTCGACGTCGACTACGACCTCACGTGGCTGTACGTGAGGAAGACGGTCGACGAGCGAGAGGCCGTGCAGCTGGAGCGGCTCTACCACGAGGCCTCCGCGTTCGTGCCGACGCAGTACCTCGAGGTTCCCCGACGCGGGCCGCGCGGCCGCTTCTCGCCGATCAAGACGCCGGCAGACCTCGAGCGCGCGCAGGACGACCTCCGCGAGCTCGTGTCGGCGGACCCGGTCGGCGAGTTCTGAGAAGACGCACTCTCGTCACGGTCGCGTGACGGTTGTGCGCCTACGGTCGTCGTGTGCGCGTTCTCGACCTCGTCCTGCCCGAGCGGTGTGCGATCTGCGCGTGCCCGGGACGCGTGCTCTGCGTGCGCTGCCGAGCCGACCTCACGCGGCTCGTGCCGCCCGTGTGCGAACGATGCGGATCCCCCGGGCCGTGGCCGGTGCGCCGCTGCGCCGAGTGCTCGGGCCGCAGGCTCGGGTTCGCGCGAGCGCGAGCCGGGATCGTGTACGACACCCGCGCACGTGCGCTCGTGCGTGCGTGGAAGGAGACGGGTCGCCGGCGCATCGCGACGGAAGCCGCCCGGCTCGTCGACGAGCTGCTCCCGGCTCCCGAGGTCGAGTGCCTCGTCCCGGTTCCGGGCGATCCAGAGCGCGCCCTGCGCCGCGGCGACGTCCCGTCCCGGTCACTGGCGGTCGAGCTCGGGGACAGGTGGGGCGTCACGGTGCGGGACGCTCTCGAGCGCGTGCACGCGCTTCCGCGTCAGCGCGGGCTGTCCCTCGAGGCGCGCAGGCGGAACGCGCGCGGCAGTGTGGCGGCCCGCTCCGAGGTTCCGCAGGCCGTATGCGTCGTGGACGACGTCTACACCTCGGGAGCGACGGTGGACGCCTGCGCGGCGGCGTGTCGAAGGGCCGGTGCGAAGCGCGTCGAGGTCGTGACCTTCGCGCGAGCCGTTCGTTAGATTGGAACCGACTCCAATCGCCTCTCGAAAGGAGCGCCGCGATGCAGCTCCAGCTCAAGGCCCAGAACGGCTCCGTCCCCGACGCGGTGCAGGCGTACGCGGAGAAGCGCCTCGCGAAGCTCTCGCGCCGCCTGTACGAGGACACGCTCGTCGAGGTCACGTTCTCCCAGGAGCGCAACCCGTCGATCGCCGACGATCACGTCGTCGAGGGCGTCGTCTACGCGAAAGGCCCGAACCTCGTGGCTCGCGAGGCGGCGACGACGTACGAGGCCGCCGTCGACAGGCTCGTCGACAAGCTCGAGCGCCAGATCGAGCGCTACCGCGACAAGCGCGTGCTCGAGCCCCGCCGGGCCGCGAGCAAGCGCAAGGGAGACGCCCCCGACGAGGAGGCGGCCGCCTGAGGCCGCTCGACCCGGCGCGCGAGTGGCTCGCGGCCGGAATCACCGGGCTCCAGCGTCAGCGCGAGTGGGACGCGGTCGCTACCGTCGCGGCCGACGCGGTCGACGCCGACGAGATCGCGTTCATCGCGCTCGCGGACGGGACGCACGTGCACGAGTCCGGAGGCGACGTGGATCCGACCCCGTTCACGCGTGCGCTCGGAGACGACGTCGCACGGCCGTATCGAGCGCTGGCGGTCAGACGGACCGGCGTCTGGGTGGTCGGCGCCGTTGCGATCGACGTCGGCCGGCTCGATCCCGACCCGCGAGGGGACGAGCTCGAGCTGACCTGGAACGGGTCAGATCTTGCGCTGACCGTCGATGCGGTGCCGGCCGAGCCGCGTCGTGCCGAGGCGCTCGAGCGCATCGCGAGAGCACGGATCTCCGGCCCCTTCGCGGCGCACGCGCATCGGGTGCGGGACGATCTGTGGGAGCTGAGCGTCCTCGCGCTCTGACCCTGCGCGCTCGCGTGGATCGTCGAGGCGAGCCGGTACCCTAGGCCCGTGTCCACCACCTCGTTCGGCAAGTTCGAGCGCGTCCTGCGCATGGGCGAGGGGCGCCGGATCAAGCGTCTCAAGGAGCAGGCCGAGTACATCGGCACGCTCGAGCCCGACTTCGAGAAGCTGACCGACGACGAGCTGCGCGGCAAGACCGCGGAGTTCAAGCTCAGGCTCGAGAACGGCGAGACGCTCGAGGACATCCTCTTCGAGGCCTATGCCGCGGTGCGCGAGGCATTCAAGCGGACGATCGGCGTCCGCCTCTTCGACGTCCAGCTCATGGGCGGCATCGTCCTCCACGAAGGAGACATCGCCGAGATGAAGACCGGCGAGGGCAAGACGTTCGTCGCCGTCCAGCCGCTCTACCTGAACGGCCTGGCCGGTCGCGGGGTGCACCTCGTGACGGTGAACGACTACCTCGCCAAGCGTGACGCGGAGTGGACGCGCCCGGTGTACGAGAAGCTCGGCAGCTCCGTCGGTTTCATCGCGAACCTCATGCCGTTCGCCGAGCGGCGCGAGGCGTACGCGTGCGACGTCACGTACGGGACGAACTCGGAGTTCGGCTTCGACTACCTGCGCGACAACATGGCGGTGAGCCTCGACGGCGTCGTCCAGCGCAGCCACGCGTACGCGATCGTGGACGAGGTCGACTCGATCCTCGTCGACGAGGCGCGGACACCGCTCATCATTTCCGGCGAGCCCGAGACCGCCGCCGCGACGTACTACCAGTTCGCGCGGGTCGCGAAGGATCTCGAGGGCGCGCCCGCGACGCGCAAGACGGCCAAGGGGCTCGACGAGACCGAGCTCTCCGGCGCCGACTACCTGTACGACGAGAAGTTCAAGACGGTCTCACCGGCGCAGTCGACGATCGAGAAGGTCGAGCGCGCGCTCGGTATCGACAACCTCTACGACCCGCGGAACGTCAGCCTCGTGAACCACCTCATGCAGGCGCTCAAGGCGGAGTCGCTGTACAAGCGCGACGTCGACTACGTCGTCCAGGAGGGCGAGGTCAAGATCGTCGACGAGTTCACGGGCAGGATCATGGAAGGCCGCCGCTGGAGCGAGGGCCTCCACCAGGCGATCGAGGCCAAGGAGGGCGTCTCGATCCGCGAGGAGAACGTCACGCTCGCGTCGATCACGCTCCAGAACTACTTCCGCCTGTACGAGAAGCTCGCCGGCATGACCGGTACCGCCAAGACCGAGGAGAAGGAGTTCGTCGAGATCTACAACCTCGACGTCGTCGAGATCCCGACGAACCGCCCGGTCGCCCGTCTCGACGAGAACGACTTCATCTTCAAGACGCCCGAGGCGAAGTTCGCGGCGGTCATGGACGACATCGTGGAGCGGCACGAGGCGGGGCAGCCCGTCCTCGTCGGCACCATCGCCGTCGAGACGTCCGAGTACCTGTCGGAGCTCCTCAAGCGCAAGGGCATCCCGCACAACGTGCTGAACGCGAAGGAGCACGAGCGCGAGGGCGAGATCATCAAGGACGCCGGCCAGCCCGGTGCCGTCACGATCGCGACGAACATGGCTGGCCGCGGCGTGGACATCAAGCTCGGCGAGGGCGTGCGCGAGCTCGGCGGCCTGTACGTCCTCGGCACCGAGCGCCACGAGGCGCGCCGCATCGACAACCAGCTGCGAGGACGTTCCGGGCGCCAGGGCGACCCGGGGGAGACGCGCTTCTACCTCTCGGGGCAGGACGACCTCGTGCGCCTGTTCGCCGGGGACCGGATCTACAACATCATGAACCGCTTCAAGATCCCGGACGACCAGCCCATGGAGGCGTCGATCCTCTCGAAGCAGATCGAGGGCGCGCAGAAGAAGGTCGAGGAGCAGAACTTCGTCGCGCGCAAGAACGTCCTCAAGTACGACGACGTCATGAACACGCAGCGCATGGTCATCTACGAGCAGCGCCGCCGTGTGCTCGAGGGGGAGGACCTCTCCGAGGAAGTTCGCGAGTGGATCCGCGAGACCGTGGAGGCGACCGTCGGACAGTTCACGGACGCGGAGTTCGGCGAGGAGTGGGATCTCGCCGGGCTCGTGACCGCGATGGAGTCGCTGTACGGAACGGACATCACGGTGGCCGAGCTCTCCGAGGAGGACGTCGACACGAAGAACGCGGAGGACCTCACCGAGTACTTCGTCGAGGACGCTCTCGACACGTACGAGGAGCGCGAGCAGGCGCTCGGCCCCGAGCTCGCGCGCGAGGTCGAGCGCTTCGTGATCCTCCAGACGGTCGACCTGCGCTGGCGCGAGCACCTCGAGGCGATGGACTACCTCCGCGAGGGCGTGCACCTCCGCGCGTTCGCGCAGAAGGACCCGCTCGTCGAGTACCGAGGCGAGGGCCACGCGATGTTCGAGGAGCTGGGGCAGACGATCCGCTCCGAGGTCGTCTTCACGCTCTTCCATGTCGCCGTCGAGGTCGAGGAGCCGGCGCTCGAGCCGATGCAGGCGCGGGAGGGTGCGCTGCACTACGAGCACGAGACGTCGGCCGGAGCGGATGTCATCGCCGCGGCGGGCAGCGCCAACGCTGCGACCGCTCTCGCGGCGCCGTCGTCGGGCAACGGCGGCTCGTTCGCGCAGGCGCCGGCCGTGAACGAGCACAAGGATCTCGGACGCAACGATCCGTGCTGGTGCGGATCGGGCAAGAAGTACAAGCGCTGCCACGGAGCCTGAGGCCGCGGCCGTGTCGGACGAGTGGCCTGAGCTCCGACGCGCCGATCTTCGCCTGAGCTTCCGCCATCCCGCCATGACCCCCGGCGGGCAGCTCGTCGAGATCGCCGAGGAGTTCCCGGGCGACGCTCACCGCGTGCACGTGACCGCGCCCGTTCCGGGCGAGATCTACCTGGAGCTCTTCCGGATGCCGGGCCTCTCGGCCGCCGACGAGTACACCCGGCACCGCTCGTACCTCGAGGGGCGGTTCGGCCCCGGCTCGGTGGGCGAGCCCGTCGAGAGCGATCTCGCCGGCCGGCCTGCCCGGTCGTACGTCTTCGGCTCGGACGACCTGCGCCGGGAGGCGCGTTCTCTCGAGGTCGACGAGGATCTGTACCGCGTCATCATCGATCCCCGGATCCCGTTGAACCACGAGATCGTCGCGACCATGCGCGTCGACGACTAGAGGCGCGCGGATGCCCCCGCTGGCCCGGCGCGTCGCGTGGGCGTTGCTGGCCGCTGGCGTTGGGGGATTCCTCCTCATCGCGGCGACGTACGATCACGAACCGCTCGCGTCGCTCGACTCGGACGTGGCCACGTGGGTCGCGACGGATCTGCCGCACGCGCTCGAGCTCGCCGCCCGACCGTTCTCCTGGCTTGGCGGCTGGATCGGCCTCACGATCCTCGGCGTCGCGACGGCGCTCGTCCTCGTGAGGGAGCGGGCGTGGAGCGACCTGCTCTTCCTCGCGGCCGCGCTCATCGGGTCGAACGTGGCGGTCTCGGTCTTGAAGGTGTGGTTCGACCGCGATCGGCCGGACATCGCACCGGCGGTGCCGCTGCCGGGTTCGTCGTCGTTCCCGAGCGGGCACGCGGCGTCCGGTGCCGCCGGGCTCGGCGCGATCGCCGTCCTCGCTGCCGAGCGCCTGCCGAGTCGCCGGGCACGTGTCGCGCTCTGGATCGTCGTCGTGGCCGGCGGCCTCGCCGTCGGGCTGTCCCGGATCGCGCTCGGCGTCCACTTCGTGACGGACGTCGTCGCGGGTTGGTGCTTCGGGCTCGCCTGGCTCGCGGCCTGCCTGCTCGTCCGAAGCCACGTCGCGACGCGTGCATCGTCCTCCGAGCGGTGATGTCCGGCGCCCCTCGCGGCTACCCTTGACGCATGTCCGAGCCCGACGGCAAGCCGCTCGACGAGCGCCTGCAGGAGATCGGGGCCCAGCTCGCCTGGGTCCGTGATTACCTTTGACCCGGATGCGCTAGCCGCGCGGCGAGCCGAGCTCGAGGG